>MEEW01000039.1 GCA_001724985.1 Phenylobacterium sp. SCN 69-14 | reverse complement strand
CGGTCATAACCCGCACAACAGGCCGGACACATGACCGCAAGCGATCAGAACCATCCACCACAAACTCCTTGCAGCAACGGGGCCGTCCACACATGGTCTTTGTGGCCTTGGTGTTGAAAGACTGACGTCGCTCACGCGCCGTCTTCGAAGTCGTCAGGCGCCGCCTCGCCTCAAAACCCATATGCAATTGCCCTGCCCCAGAGGGGGAGCATCTAGGGCCCAAGCCATAGGCGATCGCTCCGCGGGGAGAGGGAAATTCCCCTACTCGACCACCTTGAAGCGGCCCTTGTCGAAGAAGCGGAGCACCTGCTCCAGTTCGTGGCCGCGGCGCAGCACCATGCCGCCCTGGCCGATCACCGCCCAGGCGCCCTGGCGGCGGGCCAGGGCCGGGCGCTTTTCGATGCGGTAGAGCGGGGCCTCGGACGCGCGGCGGAAGACCGAGAACACGCAGGCGTCGCTCAAGGCGCCGATGCCGTAGTCGCGCCATTCGCCGGCGGCGACCATGCGTCCGTAAAGGGCGAGGAGGCGATCGAGCTCGCGGCGCTCGAAGAAGACCTGGGCGGTCCGGGCGGGCTGCTGTTGCGGATCGAGCGCCATGGAGGGCGAGCCTGCCCCAAATCGCAGCGTTCGACAAATTCTCTGTTCGGAGCGGCGTTGCCGAGGCGCCACGTCCCTCGCCGTTTCTAAACCGGTTGTAATCTCACGCCATGGAAAGACCTTATTTCGGTCGTTCGCGCGCCTGATCCGCCCTCGATAGTCTCATTGTCGGTTGGTCGGAATTGCTGGTCCCGGATCCTGAACAGCCCCCCCAGCCCCCCTGGATCGGCCTTCGGCCAGCCGACGCTTCTTCATAGAGCACCCCAAGCGAGCCCGCGCAGTTTCCCCCCACTGCGCGGGTTTCGTTTTGCGCGCGGACCTTCAGGGCTTGAGCGCGGCGGTGACGATGCGGCCGCCGTTCGCGGCCTGGACGACGACCACGGTCTCCAACCCCTCCTCCTGGGCCTGCGGCAGCCGGTAGGCGGTCGGACGGCCCCGCCAGACGCCCAGGCGCTCGATCTCGCGTACGACATTGCGGTGCTGGACCGTCTGGCCCTTGTTGTCGCCCTTGCGGACCAGGACGTCCTTTTCGCGCGGATCGAAGCGGATCACCCAGACCTCCGCCCCGCCGCGCGGCGGCTTGCCGGACCCGACATCGACGCGGCGCGGGCCGATGAAGGCCATGTCCGGCGGGTCGACGGGCGCGCGCGCCGCCTGGGCGACCAGGCGATCGACCTTCTCGGTCTGCAGGCCGCCGGCCTGGGCGTGGCCGTCCACCACCACCTGGGGCGTATAGGGCTCGCGCAGCTCGAGGCGCTCGACATAGGCCTTCTGGCGGGCCGTGAACTCGGGCTTGGCGAAGGTGTCGGACCAGCCGAGATAGTCCCAGTAGTCGACCGGGAATGTCAGGGCGACCACGCCCTCGCGCTGGGCCAGCTTGGCGAGATAGGCGTTGGCCTCGCCGCAGGAGGCGCAGCCCTGAGCCGTGAACAGCTCCACGACCACGGGGGGGCGGGCGGACGCCGCCACCGGGGCGACGCAGAGAACGAGGCTGAGCAGCGCGGCCTTACGCATCGTGGCGCACTTAAGCGGACTTCCCCGGGGTTTGGATTTCAACAAGGCGTGACCAACCGGCGGCGGCTCTCGGAGACGAAAAGAGGGGGCCTGCACGGGCGGCAGACCCCCTCGGTATCGATGATCTACCCCTCCGCGGGAGAGAGGCAAGCCTGCTTTTAGGACGCGCGCGCCAGGTTGCGCAGCACGTAGTTCAGCACGCCGCCGTTCTTGAAATATTCAAGCTCGGTCGGGGTGTCGATGCGGCAGCGGACCGGGAAGCGGGCGATGCGGCCGTCCGACGGACGGTACATCTCGACGGTCAGTTGCTTGCGCGGCGAGAGCTCGGTGAGGCCGCGGATCGTGACGATCTCCTCGCCGGTCAGGCCCAGCTTCTGCCAGCCGTCCTGGGTGAACTGCAGCGGCAGGACGCCCATGCCGACCAGGTTCGAGCGGTGGATGCGCTCGAAGCTCTCGGCGATGACCGCGCGGACGCCGAGCAGCTTGGTGCCCTTGGCCGCCCAGTCGCGCGAGGAGCCGGTGCCGTATTCCTTGCCCGCGAACACCACCGCCGGGCGGCCTTCGCCCTGGTAGCGCATCGCCGCGTCGTAGATCGACATGACGTCGCCCGACGGGAAGTGCTTGGTCACGCCGCCTTCGATCTCGGGCGTGATCTTGTTGCGGATGCGGATGTTGGCGAAGGTGCCGCGCATCATGATCTCGTGGTTGCCGCGGCGCGCGCCGTAGGAGTTGAACTCCGTGGCGGGCACCTGGCGCTCACGCAGATAGACGCCGGCCGGCGAGGTCGCCTTGATCGAACCGGCCGGGCTGATGTGGTCGGTGGTGATCGAGTCGCCGAACACGCCGAGGATGCGGGCCTCGACGATGTCGGTGACCGGCGCCGGCTCCATTTTCATGTCCTGGAAGTACGGCGGGTTCTGCACATAGGTCGAACCCATGTCCCAGGCGTAGGTCTGGCCGCCGGACACCTTGATGCCCTGCCAGTTCTTGTCGCCCTTGAAGACGTCGGCGTAGCGGGTCGCGAACATCTTTTGGGTGACGTGCTTGCGCTGGAGCGTCGCGATCTCTTCCGAGGTCGGCCAGATGTCCTTCAGATAGACCGGCTGGCCGTCCTTGCCTTCGCCGAGCGACTCGGTGGCCAGGTCGATGTTCATCGAACCGGCCAGGGCGTAGGCGACCACCAGCGGCGGGCTGGCCAGGTAGTTGGCGCGCACGTCCTGGTTCACGCGGCCTTCGAAGTTGCGGTTGCCCGACAGAACCGAGCAGGCGACCAGGTCGTTGGCGTTGACCGCCTCCGAAATGGCTTCCGGCAGCGGGCCGGAGTTGCCGATGCAGGTGGTGCAGCCATAGCCGACCAGGTTGAAGCCGAGCGCATCGAGCGACTTGGTCAGGCCGGCGGCCTTCAGATAGTCGGTGACCACCTGCGAGCCGGGCGCCAGCGAGGTCTTCACCCACGGCTTGACCTTCAGGCCCTTCTCGACCGCCTTCTTGGCCACCAGGCCGGCGGCGATCAGCACCGAGGGGTTCGAGGTGTTGGTGCAGGAGGTGATGGCGGCGATCACCACGTCGCCATTGCCGACGTCGAACTTCTCGCCGGCCACCGGCGCGCGGGGCTCTTCACCGGTCTTGCCGAAGTCCTTGGCCAGGGCCGACTTGAACTCGGCGGCGGCTTCAGACAGCAGCACGCGATCCTGCGGACGCTTCGGGCCCGCCATGGACGGCAGCACGGCGCCGAGGTCGAGTTCGAGGGTGTCGGTGAACACCGGGTCGGCGTCGCCGGCCTCGACCCACATGCCCTGGGCCTTGGCGTAGGCTTCGACCAGGTCGGCGCGGTGCGGCTCACGGCCGGTGGCGCGCAGATAGTCGATGGTCGCCTTGGTGACCGGGAAGAAGCCGCAGGTGGCGCCGTACTCCGGAGCCATGTTGGCGATGGTCGCCTGGTCTTCCAGGGTCAGGCCCGCAAGGCCCGGGCCGAAGAATTCGACGAACTTGCCGACCACGCCCTTCTTGCGCAGCATCTGGGTGACGGTCAGCACCAGGTCGGTGGCGGTGGCGCCGTCCGGCAGGGCGCCGGTCAGCTTGAAGCCGATGACCTCGGGGATCAGCATCGGGATCGGCTGACCCAGCATGGCCGCCTCGGCCTCGATGCCGCCGACGCCCCAGCCCAGCACGGCCAGGCCGTTGATCATGGTGGTGTGGCTGTCAGTGCCGACCACGGTGTCCGGATAGGCGACGGTTTCGCCGCCGTCCTCGTTCAGCCACACGGTCTGGGCCAGGTATTCCAGGTTGACCTGGTGGCAGATGCCGGTGCCGGGCGGCACGACGCGGAAATTGTTGAAGGCCGAAGAGCCCCAGCGCAGGAAGCGGTAACGCTCGATGTTGCGCTCGTATTCGCGCTCGACGTTCTCGCCGAAGGCCTTGGCGGTGCCGAAGTAGTCGACCATGACCGAGTGGTCGATGACCAGGTCCACCGGGTTCAGCGGGTTGATCTTCTCGGGGTCGGCGCCCAGGCTGGTCATGGCGTCGCGCATGGCCGCCAGGTCGACCACGGCCGGGACGCCGGTGAAGTCCTGCATCAGCACGCGGGCCGGGCGGAAGCTGATCTCGTGCTCGACCGAGCCCTTGTTGTCGAGCCAGGCGGCCAGGGCCTTCAGGTCGTCGGGACCGACAGTCGCGCCGTCCTCGTTGCGCAGCAGGTTCTCGAGCAGCACCTTCATCGAGACCGGCAGGCGCGAAACATTCGAAAGACCGGCTTCCTCCGCGGCGCGAAGGCTGTAGTAGACGTAGGTCTTGTCGCCGACGGTAAGTTCGCGGCGGGTCTTCAGGCTGTCGTTAGACGCCATATTCAGGGATCCTTCCTCTGTTCTCGGCCGCTCTTGGACCACATCGGGAATCGCGCGCTTTTCGGGGCGGACACACAGCGTACGTCCCAGCGCCGCGTAAGCCCCCCAAGGTGGCGACGGCCGCGGGCGTCATAGCCCCTTGTTTCCCCACCGTCCATGCGCGTCGGGGCATTTCATGGCCAGTTGAGAATCACCCGCAAAGGCCCGCTGCATGATCGCGCGCCTGGGGGTCGAGAACCTGGCTTTGCGGCGCGGCGGGCGGCTGCTGTTCTCCGGCCTCGGCTTCACCTTGGAGGCCGGATCGGCGGCGGCGCTGGTCGGCCGGAACGGGGCGGGCAAGACCAGCCTGCTGCGCGCCATAGCCGGCCTGGTGCTTCCCGAGGCCGGGCAGATCGGTTTCGGCGACCTGGCGGCCGAGGACGCGCGGGCCGAACACATCCACCTGGCCGGGCACCAGGACGGGCAGAAGCCGGCCCGCACCGCCTGGGAGGAGCTGGATTTCTGGACGCGATGGGCCGGCGGCTCGCCCCAGGCCGCCCGCGCCGCGGCCGAGCGGCTGGACCTGACCCGGTTGCTGGAGCTGGAGGTGCGGCGGCTGTCGGCCGGGCAGCGCCGGCGGCTGTCCCTGGCGCGGCTGCTGGCCGCGCCGCGGTCGCTGTGGCTGCTGGACGAACCCTTGAGCCCGCTGGACGCCGACTGGCGCGCACGGTTCGGGGACCTGATGGCCGAGCATCTGGCCGGCGGCGGCCTGATCGTGGCCGCGGTGCACGACCCGCTGCCGGTGCCGGCGCTCGCCGTGGAGATCGCGCCGTGAGCCGCGCCCTGGCCCTGCTCTCGCGCGAGACCGTCCTGGCCTGGGGCCGCGGCGGCGGCCCGCTGGTCTCGCTCGGCTTCTACGCCGGGGTGGCGACCCTGCTGCCGCTGGCGACCGGGCCGGAGCCGGCGCGGCTGGCCGCCGTGGCGCCGGGCGCGGCCTGGGTCGCCCTGGCGCTCGCCGCCCTGCTGTCGCTCGACCGGCTGTTCGAGCGCGACTTCGAGGACGGGGCGCTGGACCTCCTGACGCTCTCGCCGCTGCCGCTGGAGATCGCCTGCGCGATCAAGTGCCTGGGCCAGTGGCTGGCGACTGGCGCGCCTCTGGCCCTGGCCGCGCCGGTCGCGGCCATCGCGCTGGGCGCCAAGCCGCAGCTCGCGCCGCTGATCTTCGCCTGCTCGCTGATGGGCGGGCTGGCCTTCTCGTTCATGGGCGGGATCGGCGCGTCGCTGAGCCTGGGGGCGCGGCGCGGCGGGCTGCTGACGGCGGTGATCGTGCTGCCGCTGTTCGTGCCGCCGGTGATCTTCGGCGGCGGGGCGCTGGATTCGTTCAGCGGCGGCCTGCCCTGGCGGGCGGGCTTTGCGCTGCTGGCGGCCTATGCGGCGGCGGCCGTGGCCCTGGGGCCGCTGGCCATGGCGGCGGCCTGCCGCAACGCCCTGAGCTGATCTTTCGCGACGGACTCTCGCGACTGCGCCGTTGAAGGCTCAGAGGGGCGGCGAATGGAGCTATCGAAATCATGACCTTCACCAAGATCGCGTCGCTGGCCGCCGGCGGCGTCCTGCTCGTCTCGGCCGGCGCGAGCCTGGCCCAGCAACCCCCGGCCCCGCCGCCGGCCGACCACCGCGGCCAGATGGCCCCCGGGCGCGAGCGGCCCGACCCGGCGGCCATGGCCGAACGACGGGCCGAGCGCCTGCGCGCGGCGCTGCAGCTTCGCGCCGACCAGGAACCGGCGCTGAAGACCTACATCGCCTCGATGAAGCCGGCCGCCCGGCCCCAGCCGGCCCCGCGCCAGGCCAAGACGCAGATGTCCACCCCGCAGCGATTGGACGCCCTGCGCGCGCGGTCGGCCGAACGGCTGGCGACCCTGGACCGGCGGATCGCCGCGACCAAGGCCTTCTACGCCCAGCTTTCGCCGGCCCAGCAAAAGGCCTTCGACGCCATGGCGCCCAGCGGCGGGATGCGCGGCCATCACGGCATGCGCGGCCCCGGCGGCCATCGCCCGATGGGCCGCTAGGCCGGACGGACGGACGGGTGCGGCTTCCCGCGCCCGTCCCGAGCGCCGGCGACCGCCTGTCGCAACGTGGCGACATCCTTGGCCGCGGCGGCTTGCAGGCGGCCGCGCCGGACGCTAAGCCGCGCCCATGATCCCAGCCCCGGCCTTTCTGTCGAATCCCGAGCGGTTCATGGCCTTTTCCCGCTGGGCCGCGCCGATGTTCGGCGTCATCGCCGTGGCGCTGGCGCTGGCCGGCCTCTGGCTCGGCTTCACCGCGCCCGAGGATTACCAGCAGGGCGACACGGTGCGGATCATGTTCATCCACGTGCCGGCCGCCTGGCTCAGCATGTTCGTCTATGTCTGCCTTGCGGTGGCCAGCTTCCTGGCGCTGGTGTTCCGCCACGCCCTGGCCGACGCGGCCGCCCAGGCCGCCGCCCCGCTGGGCGCGGCCTTCACCTTCCTGGCGCTGGTGACCGGCGCGCTGTGGGGCCGGCCGATGTGGGGCGCCTGGTGGGTGTGGGATGCGCGCCTGACCTCGGTGCTGGTGCTGTTCCTGGTCTATCTCGCCTATATCGCCCTGCGCGCCTCGCTGGACGACGAGGCCAAGGCCGCGCGGGCCGGCGCCATCCTGGCCCTGGTGGGGGCGGTGAACCTGCCGGTGGTGAAGTTCTCGGTCGACTGGTGGAACACCCTGCACCAGGGCGCCTCGGTGTTCCGCAAGCAGGGGCCGGCCATGACCAACGAGTTCCTGTGGCCGCTGCTGCTGATGGGCCTGGCCTTCATGGCCGCCTTCGGGTCGCTGTGGCTGGTGGGCATCCGCGCCCAGGTCTGGCGCCGCCGCGCCGAGGCCGCGGCCCTGCGCGCGGCGAGGGGGTAGGATGCTCGATCTCGACGCCGGCAAGTACGCGGCCTTCGTCTGGCCGGCCTACGGCCTGACCGCCCTGGTCTTCCTGGGCATGATCGTCTTCACCCTGCGCGCCTCCGCCCGCTGGCGGCGCAAGGCGCAGGAGGACGGGGAATGAACCGCGCCTTCGCCCTGCTGCCGCTGGCCGCCCTGCTGGCGCTCGGCCTGCTGTTCGGCCTGTTCGCCCTGAAGCGCGATCCCAAGGTCCAGCCGCACGCCCTGGTCGGAAAGCCGTTGCCCGAGCTCGTCCTGCCGGCGCTGGACGACGGGCGGCCGGTGAAGCTGCACGAAGCGGCCAGGCCCGAGCCGGTGCTGGTCAACATCTTCGCCTCCTGGTGCGCCCCCTGCGAGGTTGAGCATCCGGTGCTGGTCGAGCTGAAGAGGCAAGGCGTGCGGATCGTCGGCGTCGCCTACAAGGACGCGCCGGAGAACACCAAGGCCTTCCTCGGCCGGCTGGGCGACCCCTACGCCCAGCGGCTGGTCGACCGCGATGGGCGCGCCGGCATCGACCTGGGCGTGACCGGGGTGCCGGAGACCTATCTGGTCGGGGCGAACGGCATGGTGCTGGCCAAGCACACCGGCCCCCTGACCCCCGAAAAGGCGCGCGAACTGCTGGCCAAGGCGCCGCGTTAACCAAACCTTGAGACGGCGCAGCGAAGGGTCGCGGAGGTTTTCGTTAACCATAAAGCGTCCGCCGTGAGCACGATCCGCCCGCCGATGTTCCCGCCTCAGCAACCGCCCGCCCAGGCCGCCGGCGCAGCCAAGGGCTCGGCTCAGCGGGCCTTCTTCCAGGCGGCGTTCGGACAACCCGCGGCGGCGGCCGCGGCGACGCAGGCGCCGGCCGCTCCGGCGGAGAAGATCCCGACCAACCTGCCGGCCGACCCGCCGCAGAAGATCCTGCGCCCCGGCTCGCTGCTGGACATCCGCGTCTAGCGGTCAGGCCGCCTTCTTCGGCTTCTTCTTCTTCGGCTTGTCGGGCTTGGGCGCCTTGTCGGCCTTGGCCTTCTTCGCCTTGCCGGTCTTCGGCTTCTTGTCGGAGGGTTCCGGCGGCGGGTCGCCCTCGCGGAGCAGGTCGCGCAGGGCCGCGGTCAGGGCCTCGCGCTTGGCGCCCGACAGGCGGCGCAGCAGCCGCGCGTCGGCGGCGGCCATCTTCGGCTTGGCTTCGGCGAGGGCCAGGCGCCCCGCCTCGGTGAGGCTGACGGCGTTGGCGCGGGCGTCGGAGAGCGAGCGCTGGCGCTCCAGCAGGCCCTTGGCGATCATCCGCGCGGCCATGTCGGCCAGGGTCGAGCGGTCGATGCCCGTGACCCTGACCAGGTCGGTCTGGGTCAGGCCCTCATAGGCCTCCACCGCCGCCAGCACCGCATATTGGCGCTGGGTGACGCCGCCCTCGCCCTGTTCGTCGGCATAGATGTCGAGGGCCAGTTGCAACGCCCGGTGCAACAGGTGGCTGGGCGACTTGTCCAGGGCCGGCAGGCCCTTGTTGTCCTGGGATTTCGACTTGGCCATCGGCCTGTCCCCCGCCTGTCGACTGCAGCGGACCCTAACCGCTCACGGTGTCGATTTCACGACAGATGGTCCGTGGGCGTCGCAAGCGCCAGAGGGTCCAGTCTCAGGGGCCTACTCCACGTGCGGCGGCGGGGGCTCGTCGGTCTTGGCGTACTTCATCATCAGCGGCACCTGGGCGAAGGAGAACAGCAGCGAGAGGATCAGGAGGCCTGGGAAGCGGAACACCACCCAGATGTCGTCAGGCTGGGTGCGCCAAACCACCTCATTGAGCGCCGCCAGGGCCAGGAAGAACAGGCCGTAGTTGAGGGTCAGCCTGCGCCAGCCCTCCTCCGGCATCTTCATCGCATCGCCCAGCAGCAGTTTCAGCGGGTTCTTGCGCAGGACGAGGCCCCCCAGCAGCACCACGCCGAACAGGGTGTTCATCACCGTCGGCTTCATCTTCACGAAGCGGACGTCGTGGAAGATGAGGGTGAGGCCGCCGAACAGCAGGGCCGCGCCGCCGGAGATCAGCGGGAACGGGGCGATCCGGCGCTCGAAGATCAGGCCGACGACCAGGGCCAGGGCCGAGCCCCCGACCAGCCACCAGGTCGCCTCGACCAGCGCCTCGCGCGAGGCCAGGCCCGCGACCTTGGTGTTGTAGAAGAAGCCCAGCAGGAAGACGACGAGGCCGCCGTAGTCGACCAGGCCGCGGACCCATTTGTGGGCGGCGGGGGAAAGCTTCATGCGTCTTCGTCCAGGCCGACGAGCGAACGGGCGAAGGCGCGCGCCTTGAACGGCTGGAGGTCGTCGATCCCCTCGCCCACCCCGACCAGCTTGATGGGGCTGTCGGACGCCTGGGCCACCGGCACCAGCACCCCGCCGCGGGCGGTGCCGTCCAGCTTGGTCATGACGATGCCCGAGACGCCGATCTGGTTGCCGAAGATGTTTTCCTGGGCCAGCGCATTGCGGCCGACCGTGGCGTCGAGCACCAGCAGCGTCTCGTGCGGGGCGTCAGGCTCGACCTTCTTGACCACGCGGATGATCTTGAGCAGTTCGTCCATCAGGCCCTGCTTGTTCTGCAGCCGCCCGGCGGTGTCGATCAGCACTATGTCGTAGCCTTCGGCCTTGGCGCGCTCGATGGCGTCAAAGGCCAGGCCCGCCGCATCAGAGCCGGTCGGGCGCGACATGAAATCGGCGCCGGAGCGTTCGGCCCAGACCTTGAGCTGCTCGACGGCGGCGGCGCGGAAGGTGTCGCCGGCCACCACCAGCACCTTGGCGCCGCGGGCGGTCAGGTCGGCGGCGATCTTGCCCAGGGTGGTGGTCTTGCCCGAACCGTTCACCCCGATGAACATCACCACATAGGGCCGGGGGCCCGACAGCGGCGCGAAATCGCCCTCGCGGCTCTCCAGCTCGGCGCCTATGGCCTCGGCCAGGGCTTCCTTGATCTCGCGCTCGTCGACGCTCTTGCCGAAGCGCTCCTCGGCGAAGCGCTGGGTGATGCGCGCAGCCGAATGGGGGCCGAGATCGGCCTCGATCAGCATCTCCTCAAGCTCGTCGAGCTTGGCCTGGTCCAGCGGCTGCTTGGTGAAGGTGGAGACCACCTGTTCCGTCATCTGCTTGGACGAGCGCGACAGCCCGCTGGTCAGACGCTGGAACCAGCCCTTCTTCGGTTCGGTCATGCGGCCAGCTTCTAGCTCGACAAACAGTTGCGCGATAGAGGATCGACACATGGACGCACTCGCCGCCGCCTTCGTCTGGTTCGACTACGCCGCCGTCGCCGTATTCGGGGCCACGGGGGCCATCGCCGCGGCCCAGCGCAAGCACGACATCGTCACCTTCGCCTTCTTCGCGGCCGTGACCGGCGTGGGCGGCGGCACCATGCGCGACCTCCTGATCGGCGCGCCGGTCTTCTGGGTGCAACGGCCGACCTACATCGTGGTCTGCATCGTCATGGCGGCGGTGATCTGGGTGTTCGGGACCGGCCCCGGCCGGATGCGGGCGCTGCTGTGGCTCGATGCGCTGGGCATGGCCGCCTACAGCGTGGTCGGGGCGGCCAAGGCCCTTACCCTGGGCGTGCCGCCGTTCTCGGCCGTGCTGATGGGGGTGCTGACCGCCTGCTTCGGCGGCATCGTCCGCGACGTGCTGGCGCACGAGCCCTCGGTGCTGTTGCGGCGGGAGATCTANCTGGAGATCGATGTGAGCTGCGCCCTGGCGGGGGCCATCCTGTTCGTCCTGCTCTACGTGCTGGGCTTCCGGGGCGTGTGGCCCGGCGTCGGCGGATTCGCGGCCGCCTTCGCGGTGCGGGCCGGCGCGCTCCACTGGGGCTGGACCCTGCCGGCGTTTCCGGGTCGGGGGAAGGCGGAGTAGCGGCGCTCGCTCAAACACCGCTCAGCCTAGAGCGCCAGAACCTCGGCGATCACCCGCGTCCCGTCGTGGCCGGTGACGCGCATCGGCGCCACGCCGCCGACCGGCGCCTGGCCAGTGAAGGCGATCTCGGTGAAGTCTTCCGCTCGCGCCACGCCTTCGCGCTCGACCAGGCCGCTCAGCGTGCGGCCCACCTGGCGGCCCAGGTGGCGGGTCAGGGCCGCCTCGCCGGCCGCCCGCAGGCGCGCGGCGCGGTCCTTGATGACCGGGCGCTGAAGCTGCGGCATCCGCGCGGCCGGCGTCCCTGGGCGCGGGCTGAACGGGAAGACGTGCAGGAACGAGAGCTGCGCCTCCTCGACCAGGGCCAGGGTGTTGGCGAACATCTCCTCGGTCTCGGTCGGGAAACCGGCGATCAGGTCGGCGCCGAAGGCCACGTCCGGGCGCACGGCGCGGACCTCGGCCACGAGTTTCAGGGCGTCGGCGCGCAGGTGGCGGCGCTTCATGCGCTTGAGGATCATGTCATCGCCAGCCTGCAGCGACAGGTGCAGATAGGGCATCAGCCGGGCGTCCTGCGCCAGGCAGCGCATCAGGTCCGGGTCGATCTCGGCCGCGTCGATGGACGAAAGCCGCAGGCGCGGCAGGTCGGGGACCAGCCTCAGGATGCGCGCGACGAGCTGGCCAAGCGTCGGCTGGCCCGGCAGGTCGGCGCCCCAGCTCGTCACGTCCACGCCGGTCAGGACGACCTCCCGATAGCCCTGCGCCGCCAGCTTGCGCACCTGCTCGACCACCTCCCCGGCCGGGGCAGAGCGCGAATTGCCGCGGCCATAGGGGATGATGCAGAAGGTGCAGCGGTGGTCGCAGCCGTTCTGGACCTCGACATAGGCCCGCGCCCGATCCTTCAGCCCGTCGATCAGGTGGCCGGCGGTCTCGCGCACGCTCATGATGTCGTTGACGCGGACCTTGCCCTGCGCGGCGCGGCCCTCGGCATAGGCGCCGGCCTGCGACTTCTCGGCGTTGCCGAGCACAAGGTCGACCTCGTCCATGGCGGCGAAGGCGGCCGGGTCGATCTGGGCCGCGCAGCCGGTGACGATCACCTTGGCGCCAGGGTTCTCGCGCCGGGCCTTGCGGATCGCCTGGCGCGCCTGGCGCACCGCCTCGTTGGTGACGGCGCAGGTGTTGAAGACGATGGCGTTGGACAGCCCGTCCTGCGCGGCGCGCGCGCGGATGACCTCGCTCTCATAGGCGTTCAGCCGGCAGCCGAAGGTGACGATGTCGACGCCGCCGGCTTCGGCCTTGCGATGGACGACCGCAAAGTCGCCCTCGGGCGCATCGTGGCTCACGGCAGGGTTCCGGTGAACTCGACCTCGGCGGCGCCGGTCATGATGACGTGGCCGTCGCTTTCGCGCCATTCGACGACCAGTTCGCCACCGTCCAGCACCAGGGTCGCCTTGCGGTCCGTCAGGCCGCGGCGGGCGGCGGCGACCAGGGCCGCGCAGGCGCCGGTGCCGCAAGCCCTGGTCAGGCCCGCGCCGCGTTCCCAGACCTTCAGGCGGATGCGATCACGCGCGACGATCTGCGCGAAGCCGACATTGACGCCCTCGGGGAACAGCCGGTGATGCTCGATCATCGGTCCGACCTGGGCGACCGGCGCAGCCTCCGCATCCGGCACGAAAAACACCACATGCGGATTGCCCATCGAGACGCAGCCGGGCGTATGCAGGATCGGATCGTCGATGGGGCCGACCTGCAGCTCTATGCCGCGGGTGTCCATCTCTTCGGCCAGCGGGATCTGGCGCCAGTCGAGGCCGGGCTCGCCCATGTCGACGCTGACCACCTTGTCGCCGGCGCGGCTGGCGACCAGCAGGCCGCCCTGCGTCTCCATCACCGCCTGGTCGGCGCCGGACGCTTCCATCAGCAGCCAGCCGACGCAGCGGCTGGCGTTGCCGCAGGCCCCGACCTCGTCGCCGTCGGCGTTCCAGAACCGGACCTTGGCGTCGGCCTTGCCCGACGGCTCGATGGAGACGAGCTGGTCGCAGCCGATCCCGCGCTCGCGGCTGGCGATCGCGCGCACCTCCTCCGCGCTGGGAGCGAAGGGGGCGGTGCGGGCCTCGACGACGACGAAATCGTTGCCGAGCCCATTCATCTTCAGGAACGGACGGCTCATGACGCCGGCTATATAGGCGAGAATTGGCCGGCGATCACCTTTGGGAAGACAAAGGCGGCCCAGCGCCTCTATTCATTTCGCATGAAACGTCTGCCTGCAGCGCTCGTCGGCGCCCTGCTCTTCGCCCCGCCGGCCCTGGCGCAAGCGCCCGCCGCCGATCCGTTCCTCTGGCTGGAAGACATCGACAGCCCGCGCGCCATGGCCTGGGTCGAGGCCCAGAACGCCCGCACCGCCCAGCGGCTGGAAGGCGATGCGCGCTACCAGGCGTTCCTCGCCGAAGGCCGCGCGATCTTCACCGCCACGGACCGGATCGCCAAGCCGGCCTTCCGCGCCGGCGGGGTCGACAACTTCTGGCAGGACGCGACCCACACCCACGGCGTCTGGCGCCAGACGAGCCTGACATCCTATCAGACGCAGGCGCCGGCCTGGGACGCGGTGCTGGATGTCGACAAGCTGTCGAAGGACGAAGGCCGCAACTGGTTCTGGAAGGGCGCGACCTGCCTGAAGCCGGACGAGACGCTCTGCCTCGTGCGGCTGTCGAACGGCGGCGGCGATGCGGTCGAGCTGCGCGAGTTCGACGTGAGGACCAGGAGCTTCGTGGCCGGCGGCTTCCATGCGCCCGAGGGCAAGCAGAGCGCCGACTGGCTGGACCGCGACCATCTGGTCGCCGCCCGCGAATGGGCCAAGGGCGAGGTGACGCAGTCCGGCTACGCCTATGTGGTCAAGATCGTCGACCGCGCGGGCGCCGCCAGCGAGATCTTCCGGGGCGAGCCGACCGACGTCTCGGCCGAGGCGGTCGTGCTGCGCGGCGAAGGCGGCGTGGCGGACGGGGTGCTGATCCAGCGCGGCGTCACCTTCTTCGAGTCCGAATATTCGCTCTATTCGGGCGGCAAGCTGATCCCGGTCGCCCTGCCGAAGAAGGCGCAGTTCGAGGCCTATGTGGACGGCCAGGCCGTCTTCAGCCTGCAGGAGGCCTGGAACGGCTTTGGGTCGGGCGCCCTGATCTCCTACGACCTGGCCGGGCTGAAGCGCGACGCGGCCGGGACGGCGGCCCGCAAGGTGTTCGAGCCCGGCCCGCGCCAGGCGATCCAGGCTGTGAGCGACACCAAGGGCAAGCTGGTGGTCGAGCTGCTGGAGGACGTGAAGGGCGCTGTCGACGTTTATGACCTCTCGGCCGGTTTGTGGACGGCGCGGCGGCTGAACCTGCCGAAGGACGCGACGCTCACCATCGGTTCCACCTCCGGCAAGGACGATCAGTTGTTCGTCTACGCCGAGGGCTTCCTGACCCCGAACGCCCTCTGGCTGGCCGACGCCGCCAGCGGCCAGGCCCGGCAGGTGAAAGCCCTGCCCGCCCGCTTCGACGCCAGCAAGGACAAGGTGGAGCAGCACTGGGCGACCTCGTCGGACGGGACCAGGATCCCCTATTTCGTGGTGATGTCGAAGGCCGCCCGGCTGGACGGCTCCACCCCGACCATCATGTACGGATACGGCGGGTTCCAGGTCGCCAAGCCGCCGATCTACCTCCCCGAGATGGGCAAGATCTGGCTGGAGCGCGGCGGCGCCTATGTCATCGCCAACATCCGTGGCGGCGGCGAGTTCGGCCCGGCCTGGCACCAGTCGGTGCTGCGCGAGAAGCGCCAGCTCGCGTTCGACGACTTCGCCGCGGTCGCCCGCGACCTGGAGGCGCGCAAGATCACCTCGCCCCGCCGCCTGGGCATCTATGGCCGCTCCAACGGCGGGGTGCTGACCACCGTCTCGATGACCCAGCATCCGGAGCTGTGGAACGCGGTGGTGGTGGAAAGCCCGCTGGTCGACATGCTGCGCTATCACAAGCTGTCGGCCGGGGCCTCATGGGTCGGTGAATACGGAAACCCGGACGCGCCCGCAGACCATGCCTTCATCGCCAAGTACGACGGCTACCTGAACCTCAAAGCGGGCCAGACCTATCCCGAGCCCTACATCACCACCAACACACGCGACGACCGGGTGCATCCGGGCCACGCCCGCAAGTTCGCGGCCAAGCTGGAGGCGCTGGGCTATCCCTACCTCTATTTCGAGAACACCTTCGGCGGCCACTCCAACGACGCCGACCCGGAGATGAACGCCCGCCGCTGGGCGTTCCACTACGTCTACCTCGCCCAGAAGCTGATGGACTGATGCTGGAGATCGGACCGCTTCGCGAGGACGACCCCGCCCGCTTCGAGGCGGCCTTCGCCGCCATCGGCTGGAGCAAGCCGGCTGCCCAGTTCGAGCAATACCTGGCCGAGCAGGCGCAAGGCCGGCGGGCGGTGCTGGTCGCGAGGCTGGACGGTGAATTCGCCGGCTATGTGACGGTCGACTGGGTTTCGCCCTATCAGCCCTTCGCCGAGGCAGGCGTCCCGGAGGTGCGGGACTTCAATGTGCTGCCCCACTTCCGGCGGCGCGGAATCGGCACGCGCCTGATGGACGCCGCCGAGGCCTTGATCGCCGAGCATTCGCCAACCGCGGGGATCGGCGTCGGCCTTTATCCGGACTATGGGCCTGCGCAACGCCTTTATGTGCTGCGCGGCTACGTCCCGGACGCGCGCGGAATCGCCTGGGACAACACATCCGTCGCGCCGGGCCAGACCGTCGCCGTGGACGACGATCTGGCGCTGTACTTCACCAAGGCGCTCTAATGGCCGGCAACGGCGACCTACGCCCCGCGCCGCCAGTCCACGGTCATGTCCGGTTCGCGGAAGGCGAAGCGCTTGAGGTGGCTGTCGGTGACCTGTTCGACCCGGGCCAGGCGCTCGGCGTCGGCGGCGCTGGCCACCATCATCAGGGTCTGCGGCCCGGCGCGCAGGGCGACCTCGCCCATGGCGAAGGTGATCTTGCCCTCGTGGTCGTTCCACTCGGTCGGGATCTTGTGGCCGAAGTGCTTGCAGAGCTGCACCATGTAGCGGCTCGCATGTTCGGTCGGCACGGTGGCGCTGGACTTCATCTGAGCCTCCATGGTCGTCACGCCTTCTCGACCCGGGCCGCCGCCTCGTCGATCGCCGCGACGATCGCGTCGATCTTCGCCTCGTCGGCGCGTTCGCCCTGCAGGCTCACCCGCAGCGCCATGGCGAGGTTCTGCATGGCGCGAGCCACGCGAGGGGACGAGCGCGGCGAGGACTCGGCGGCCTCGTCGAGCCGAGCAAAAACCGCGTCCACGCCGGCCTTGTTCCGTTCCAGCGCCTCGATCCCGGCCTGGGTGATCTCATAGGCCTTGCGACCGCCTTCCTCGCCGGCCGGACGGGCGAAGCCTTCGTCCTCGAGCAGGGAAAGGGTCGGATAGATCGCCCCCGGGCTGGGGCGATAGGCGCCGCCGGTGCGCTCCTCGAGCGCGCGGATCAGCTCATAGCCGTGGCTGGGCTTGTCCTTCAGCAGGGCCAGGATGACGAAGCGAAGGTCGCCATGCTCCAGCAGCCGTCCGACGCGCGGCCCGCCGCGCCCGCGGCCGCCGCGGCCCCGATGCTCGCCGCCATGGCCGTGCCCGCCGAAGGGGCTGCGATGTTCATGTCGTTTCCAGAAGTGTCGATGCATTTTCGATCCTATTTCGATATGTCGATATGCGAGATATATCGCGATCGGATCGAGAGTCAAGATATATCGAAAATAGTCTTAGACGCCGCGCAAGGTCTCGGCCAGCAGCCGTCCCTCCAGCGCCCGGCTCGACCCCGACCGCCAGGCGACGACGATCTCGCGGCTGGGATGAGCGGCCTCCAGCGGCATCACCGCCACGTCGGCGGTCTCGGTCAGGCCCGCCGCCACCGCCATGGCGGGCAGGAAGGTGACGCCCAGGCCCGACCCCACCATCTGCACCAGGGTCGGCAGGGAGGTGGCGGCGAAGGATTCCTCGTCGGGGTTGGCCCGGGACGGGTTAATGCGACAGGCGGCCAGGGCGTGATCGCGCAGGCAATGGCCGTCTTCCAGCAGGATGAGGTCGTCGGATTCCATGGCCGAGGCCGGGGCGGCGGCCTGGTTCGCCAGCGGATGGCTGGACGGCAGCGCGGCCAGCAGTTCGTCGTCGGACACGTGGGCGTGGGCCAGGCCGCTCATGTCGTAGGGCAGGGCGATCAGCGCCGCGTCGAGCTGGCCGGCCTTCAAAAGCGCGATCAGCCGGTGCGTCAGGTCCTCGCGCAGGAAGAGCCGCAGCTTCGGAAAGCGGCTGCGCAGCAGCGGCAGGGCCTTGGGCAGCAGGAAGGGGGCGACGGTCGGGATGACGCCCAGCCGGAACCGTCCGGTCAGGGGCTGGCCGGCGTTGCGGGCCGACTGCACCAGGTCCTCGGCCTCGTTGAGGATGCTCACCGCCTTGGCCAGGGCCGCCTCGCCCAGCGCGGTCAGGATGACGCCGGAGCGGGCCCGGTCGACCACCGGGCCGCCCAGGATCTTCTCCAGTTCCTGCACCCCGGCCGACAGGGTCGGCTGGGTGACATGGGCCGCCTCGGCCGCCTTGCCGAACGAGCCATGCTCGGCGAGCAGCTTCAGATATTGCAGTTGGCGCAGGGTCGGCAGGATCATGCTGGCTAAGATAGGAAAATTCTATCCAAAAGCCAGAAACTATCGATTGGCCTTTTGTGCGATGCAGCACTATCTGCTGGCCACGGCTTCGGCCGGCCCATTTCAATCAGTTGGAGAACCTCATGCTCGGCGTTGGTGAAAAGCTTCCGGAATTCAAGGTTGTCGGTGTGAAGCCGAAGTTTAACCGTCACGAAGAAAACGGCGAGAGCGCCTTCGAAACCGTCACCAACGAGTCGTTCCCGGGCAAGTGGAAGGTCATCTTCTTCTACCCGAAGGACTTCACCTTCGTGTGCCCGACGGAAATCGCCGAGTTCGCCCGCCTGAACCCGCAGTTCGAAGAGCGCGACGCGGTGGTGCTGGGCGGTTCGACCGACAACGAGCACTCCAAGCTCGGCTGGCGCCGTGAGCATCCGGACCTGAACAGCCTGGCCATCTGGAACTTCGCCGACAACAGCGGCAAGTTCGCCCGCGCCCTGGGCGTGCTGAACGAGGAAGAAGGCGTGGCCCTGCGCGCGACCTTCGTCGTCGACCCGCACAACGTCGTCCAGCACGTCTATGTGACGAACCTGAACGTGGGCCGCGCTCCGGCCGACACCCTGCGCGTCCTCGACGCGCTGCAAACCGACGAACTCTGCCCGTGCAACCGCGCGGTCGGCGGAGAAACCCTGGCGGCGTAGTCACAACGAGCCCCCGAAGCGGCGGCCTCGCCTTAGCCTCGAGGCCGCCCGCTGCGTCGCCACGCCCGGGAGCGCGCGATCTCCCCGCGCCTCCCGGGCCTTCTTTCCTTCCTGTCCAAGCCGGCGCATCGCCAGACTGGCGAGCGTCGTCACGCGCCTAGATTTCCGGAGATTGCCATGTCGCTCGACGCCCTGCGCGAGTCCCTGCCCGCCTACGCCAAGGATCTCAGCCTCAACCTGTCGAGCCTGGCCAACGAGACGCTGCTGACCGACCAGCAGAAGTGGGGGACCTTCGTCGCCTCCGCCTACGCCGTCGGCACGCCGGCGGTCATCAAGGCGGTGGACGTCGCCGCCGCGGCCGCGGGCCTGTCGCCGGAAGCGGCCACCGCCGCCAAGGCCGCCGCCGCGATCATGGGCATGAACAACGTCTATTATCGTTCGCTGCACCTGCTCTCGAACGGCGAGTACAAGACCCTGCCGGCCAAGCTGCGAATGAACATCCTGGCCAATCCGGGTGTCGACAAGGTCGATTTCGAGCTGTGGTCCACCGCCGTCTCGGCCGTCAACGGCTGCGGCATGTGCCTGGACGCCCACGAGAACGAACTGAAGAAGCATGGCGTGCCGAACACCTCGATCCAGGCGGCCCTGCGCATCGGTTCGGTGGTCAACGCCGTCAGCCGCGTGATCGCCGCCGAGACGGCCGCCGCCTCCTGACGGGGCAACGGGCGCGCCCCTAAGCCGGTTCGAAGCTTAGCGGGCCGCCCCAGAAGATCTCGACCAGCATGTTCTGCGCCCCGGGGACGCCGGTGGTCAGGAACCGGCGGCGGCCGCCGTCGCCGATGCGATATTCCGGATGCTTGGCGAGATAGGCGTCCAGCGCATCGGCCGTCGCGTCCGGCTGATGGATCAGCGGCGTGCCCGGTCTCAGCGCCGCGCGGAAGATGTCGGCGACGATCTCGTAGTGGGTGCAGCCGAGGATCGCCCGGTCGGGCGCGCGGCCGATGCGCGTGGTCACGCTCGCCACATGGGCCTCGACCGTCTTGGCCAGGTCCACCGCCCCCGCGCCGGCCTCGATCATCCGGGCCAGGTCCGGGCAGGGCTGGGCGAAGACCGCCACGTCCTGGCGGCGCTTGTCGATCTCGATCTCGTAGACGCGCGAGGCGGCGGTCGCCGGGGTGCAGAACACCGCCAGGATGTCGAGCTTCTCGACCTTGTCCCCGCGCCGCTCGGCCTCGTGCTCCCAAGGCAGGCCGGTGGCCGCCTCGATGGTGGGAACGATGATCCCCAGCACGTTGACCGGCCGCCCCAGGGCCCGCCGGTAGTCCGGCAGCCAGGTCTGCTGCAGCCGGCGCAGGGCGATCGCCGAGGCGGTGTTGCAGGCCAGGACCACAAGGTCGCAGCCGGCCTCGAACAGCCGCACGCAGCCGGCCCTGGTCAGATCGACGATCTCCTCGCCGGTGCGTCCGCCGTAGGGCGCATTGGCCTGGTCGGCCAGATAGATGAAGTCGGTCTGCGGCATACGCCGCACCAGGGCGCGGTGCACGGAAAGCCCGCCCACGCCGGAATCGAAGACGCCGATGGCCATGCCGCGGGTGTAACCCCCGCCGCGACGGCCGTCCATGCGTCCCACCGCCTGGGCGAACGTCGAAATTTCAAATTGACACAGTCGTCAAGATGACGTATATGTCAAGTCAAGCGTTGCAGTGCGGAGCGTATCTCCCGACGGGCGGCCCGCATGGGCCGTCCGCACTGCGTTTTGCATCCTAGAATCCGGATATCCCATCATGGCTCTATCAGCCCAAACCCCTGCGCCGGCCGAAAGGCCGGACGACGAAACACCCATCTCCACCTGGCGCATCGGCGTCGATGTCGACCTAGCCACCTCGCTGGCCCTGTCGCGCGCCGCGGCCCGCGCCCTGCTCGAACTGTCGCCTCTGGCCCATCGCGAGATGGTCGCCGCGCTCCATCACGAAATCGAAGTGCTGGAGCATCAGAGCGACCCGCTGTCGCTGGCCGCGGCCAACGCCGTGCGCCAGTATCTCCCCGAGGCCGCCTGACTCCCCGGCGTCCCATGCGGGTCAATCTCGAGGCCCGGGCGGCGGCGGCCGAGCAGCGCAAGGCGCAAACGCGCGAGCGCCTGATCGAGGCCGCCATCGCGGTGATCGGCGAAAAGGGGCCGGACGCCTGTTCCATCGAAGATTTCGTGGCGGCGGCCGGCGTCTCTCGCGGCACCTTCTACAACTACTTCCCCACGGCCGAGAGCCTGTTGCAGGCGGTCCGGGTGAAGATCGTCGCCGCCCTGACCGCGGTGCTCGACAAACGCCTGCCCAGGACCATGCCGGCGTGCGAGCGCCTGGCCACCCGGCTGCACAGCTACCTTGCGGCGGTGACTCACGACGCGGCCTGGAGCTGGATGATGCTGCGGCTGGACGGATCGCGGCTGGAACGCGCGCCCGCGCTCGAAGCCAATCTGGACGAGATGTATCGCGCCGGCGTGGCCCAGGGCCGGTTCCGCGACATGGACCCGGCCGCGGTCCGCACCCTGGTGTTCGGCGTCAGCCGTATGCTGCAGCGGGACATGCTGATGGGCCTGTCGAGCCCGGACCATGGCGTGCAGGTGGTGGCCCTGCTGCTGAGCGCCTGCGGCCTGCCCTTCCACGAAGCGCTGGAAGTCAGCCGGCGCGGCGCGGTCCTGGCGGCGGAAATACAGGCCGCCGTCGGCACACGCTGACGTCACATTACAAGCCCGTCATGTGACGTGCGCCCAGCTTGACCCTAAGGTCGGCGACGACCTGCAATCAATCTCGGAGCCTCCATGCAACGGCGCACCTTCCTGGCCGCTTCCAGCGCGTTCGCAGCCGCCTCCAGCCTGCCCGCAGCGGGCCACGCGCAGAAGGCCGCGGAAAATGCGATCGCCGCGCCCTGGACCGGGCCCTTCGGCGGCGTGCCGGCCTTCGACAAGGTGAAGGTCTCCGACTTCCCGGCGGCTTTCGACCTGGCCATGAAGACCGAGCGGGCGGAGATCGACGCCATCGCCAATGCGCGCGGCGCGCCGAGCTTCGACAACACCATCGCGGCGCTGGAACGCTCCGGCGCGATGATGAACCGCGTCGGCGCGATCGGCGGGGTCTGGTCCTCGACCCTGTCGGACCCGGAGCTGCGCGCCCAGGAGACGGTGCTGAACCCCAAGCTGGCGGCGCACAACGACGAGACGCTGCAGAACGCCAAGCTCTTCAAGCGGATCGAGGCGGTCTACGACAACCGCCAGGGCCTGACGCCGGAGCAGCAGCGCCTGGCCTGGGTCTACTGGAACCGCTTCGTGCGCGCCGGCGCCAAGCTCTCGCCCGCCGACAAGAAGCGGGTGGCGCAGATCAACCAGGAACTGGCCGGGCTGTTCACCGCCTTCAGCCAGAACCTGCTGGCCGACGAGACCGACTACGTCCTCTATCTACGCACCGAGAGCGAGCTGGCCGGACTGCCGCAAGACGTGCGCGCGGCCGCCGCGGCGGCGGCCGAGGCCCGCGGCAAGTCGGGCGAGTGGGCGATCCTCAACACCCGTTCGTCCATGGAGCCGTTCCTGACCTATTCCACGCGCCGCGACCTGCGCGAGAAGGTCTGGCGCACCTATTACAATCGCGGCGACAACGGCGACGCCAAGGACAACAACGCCGCCATCCGCAAGATCCTGAAGCTGCGCTTCGAGCGGGCGCAGTTGCTGGGCTTCCCGACCCACGCCCACTGGCGGCTCGACGCGGCCATGGCCAAGACGCCCGATGCGGCCATGGCCCTGATGATGCGCGTCTGGCCCTCGGCCGTCGCCCGGGTGAAGGAGGAGGTCGCCGAGATGCAGGCGATCGCCGACCGCGAGCGGGCCAACCTGCGGATCGAGCCCTGGGACTATCGCTTCTACGCCGAGAAGGTGCGCGCGGCGCGCTACGACCTCGATATGAACGAGGTGAAGCCGTACATGCAGCTCGAGAAGCTGCGCGAAGGCATGTTCTGGGCCGCCGGCCAGGTCTACGGCTTCGAGTTCGTCCAGCTTTCCGACGTCCCGGTCGCCCACCCCGACATCCGCGTCTGGGAGGTCAGGAAGGCCGGCACGCACATCGGCCTCTGGTACTTCGACCCCTACGCCCGCACCGGCAAGCGCTCGGGCGCCTGGATGAACGCCTATCGCCGCCAGGAGAAGTTCGACAGGCCGGTCACGACGATCGTCTCGAACAACTCGAACTTCGTGAAGGGCGCGCCGGGCGAGCCGGTGCTGATCTCGTGGGACGACGCCGAAACCATGTTCCACGAGTTCGGCCACGCCATCCACGGCCTGAACTCCGACGTGAACTATCCGACCCTGGCCGGGACCGCGGTGCCGCGCGACTATGTGGAGTTCCCCAGCCAGATCAACGAGCACTGGCTGCCGACCCATGAGGTGCTGTCGCGCTTCGCCCTGCACCATCGGACCGGCGAGCCGATCCCCCAGGCCCTGGTCGACAAGCTGAAGAACGCCTCGACCTTCCGCCAGGGCTTCGACGTCACCGAATACCTGGCCTCGGCCCTGATCGACATGAAGCTGCACCTGGCCGGCGGCGCCGACATCGACCCGGACGCCTTCGAGCGCGAGGAGCTGGCCAAGCTGGGCATGCCGAGCGAGTTGGTCATGCGCCACCGCACCCCGCAGTTCGGGCACGTCTTCGCCTCCGACGGCTATTCGGCCGGCTACTACAGCTACCTGTGGTCGGAGACCCTGGCCCTCGACGTGGTCGACGCCTTCCAGCGCGCGCCGGGCGGCATGTACGACAAGGACATGGCCAGGAAGCTGCACGACAACGTCATGGCGGTCGGCAACGCGATCGACCCGGCGGTCGGCTATCGCCAGCTCATGGGCCGCGACGTCGACGTGTCGGCCTATCTGCGCGACAAGGGCTTCCCGACCACCTGACGGCGGCCGGGGCGGCGGTCAGTCGCCGCCGTCTCCGATCGGCATGCCGGGCGGAACCTGGGGCTTCAGCTTCGGCGCGGACAGCTCGGCCAGCAGGTCCTTGTCGGCGATCAAGGCGGCCAGCCGCTGGCGGTGCGCCCGGTCCGCGCCGTCCGCCCCGCCCTTCAGCCGCGCCGGCAGGGCCGCCAGGCGGGCGGCGATCTCCGAGGCCGCGGCCGGCGAAAGCTTAGGATCGCGCGCGGCGGCCGCCAGGTTCAGCACCAGCCGCGTCTGCACGCGCCGGGCGATCTCCGCCTGGCGGCCTTTCGCCGGCACGAAGGCCTTATCCAGCAGGCGGTCCAGCAGTTCGCCGGCGCCGAGCTGGCCAGGATCGCGGCGATGCTGGTCGACCAGCCGCGCCAGCCGGTCGGGCGCCAGCAGGTTGTCGAAGGTCAGGCTGGCCGCCGCCTCGGCCGCGGTCAGCGGATCGAACACCGGCCCGCCGGCCGTGCCGAACACCTCGATCACGTACTGACGGTCGGTCTCGCCCGACTGGGCCGAGGACAGCATGGCGGTCAGGGCCTCGGGGGTGTCGAGCTCTGCGGGCGACAGCGTCGCCAGCACCGCTGACAGCGCCGCGCGCTGCTGGGCGGCCGGGACCGGGGGCGAGGCCTCGCGCCCGTCGCCGATCACCGAATAGGCGAAATCGACGCCGCCGATCAGCTTGCTGGCCGCATCGAGCTGGTAGCGGTGCAGCAGATAGATCGGGACATATTTGCGCTTCAGGTTGATCACCGGCTCGCCCGGCTTCAGCGCGCCCAGGCCGAACCGGTCGATGGCCACGCGCCGCGCCTTCATCATCCGCTCGAGCTCGGCGGCCGGATCGGCGCCGTCGTCCCACAGGCTGCCCCAGGGCTGGCCCGCCCCGACCGGGCGGGAATCGGCGTCGGTGACGTAGCGCTGGCCCTGGTCCGCCGAAACCTTGAGCTTGCGCAGGGCCTCGTCGCCCCCCGGGCCGTAGAGCCAGTCGACGGTGAAGCGGTCCCAGGCGCCGATCCCCACGCCATAGGCGTCCGACAGGTCCAGGCGGCCGTCCTTCAGCAGGATGCGCGGCGCCGGATAGTCCATCACCGAGGCGCGGTCCTGGGTCGAGGCGGCGAAGTTGTGCGCCAGGCCGATGGAGTGGCCGACCTCGTGCGCCGAGAGCTGGCGCAGACGGGCCAGCGCCACCTGCACCGGGTCGTTCGGCCCGCCGGTGTTGTTCATGTGGGCGCCGGCCAGGCTCTCGAAGATCAGCATGTCCTGGCGCACGCGCAGCGCGCCCAGCAGCACCGAGCCCTTGACGATCTCGCCGGTGCGCGGGTCGCTGATCGCCTGGCCGTAGGACCAGCCGCGCGTGGCGCGGTCGACCCAGTTGATGACGTTGTAGCGCACGTCCAGCGGATCGGCCCCTTCGGGCAGCACCTTGACCTGGAAGCCGCCGACGTTGAAATCGTGGCGGTTGATGTAGGGCTCCTGGTCGTAGTTGTCCTTGCGCGAGAACACGTAGCTGTACTTGAGGTCGCCGATCATCTGGCCCGACGTCTGGTCCTCGCCCCCGTTCA
>MEEW01000038.1 GCA_001724985.1 Phenylobacterium sp. SCN 69-14 | reverse complement strand
AATGCGAATAATCTCCATCTCGGACGGCTCCTCCGCTCGCGTTGCTAACGACCGCAAGCTTGGCACATCAATGCCGTCAGGGGCCGTCCACCCCATCACGAAGAGGTCGCCCAAGCTTCACCGCCTCCGCCGGCAACGCACGTTCAGCGCCGCTCCCGCCCGCAAGGCCCTGACAAGGGACGCATCACGCGTCGATGTGGTTCGGGGGTTCCTAGACCAGCCCCGCCGCCCAGCCTACCACGTCCCGTCCGGCCGCGACCACCCGCACCTCGCCTGAGAACCGGGCCACGCTTTCGACGGTCTGGGCGAAGTCGGGCGCGTCCGGGTCGGCGCTCTGGCTGACGATCACCGCCTCGACCGACAGCCCGCGGCCGCGCAGGGTCTCCAGCGCCGTCAGGGTGTGGCTGATCGACCCGAGATAGGCGCCCCCGACCAGCACGGCCGGCAGGCCCAGCGCCGCCATCAGGTCCAGGCAGGTCCCGTCCTCGGCCATGGGCGACATCACCCCGCCCGCCCCCTCGACCAGCATCAGGTCGGCGCTGGCGGCCGCCAGTCCGGCCCGGCAAAACTCCACCAAGCGCGAAAGCCGCAGGTCCACCCCCTCCAGCCGCGCGGCCATCGGCGGCGACAGGGCCGCGGCGAACCGCAGCGGCGCGATCTCGTCCAGCGCCGCGTCCGTCAGCTCCCGCCCCATGGCCGCCAGCAACTTGCCAGGATCGCTCTGGCTCCAGTCGCCCGGGTCGACGCCGCTGACCGCCGGCTTCAGCGCCGCGACCGACAGCCCCTTGGCCCGCGCCGCCCGCAGCAGGGCGCAGGCGGCCCAGGTCTTGCCGATGTCGGTATGCGCCCCGGCGACGAACAGGGCGCGCATCAGGACGCCATCAGCGGGCGCACCGCCGCCGCCAGCCGGTCGATCTCGTCGCCGGGATGGCCCGCCGTGAACGCCGCCCTGAGCCGCGCCGTGCCGGCCGGCACGGTCGGCGGCCGGATCGCCACCACCAGGAACCCCTGGTCCTCCAGCGCCCTGGCCGCAGCCAGGGTGCGGCCTTCATCGCCGAGCACGATCGGCACGACCGCGCTTTGCGCCTCGGGCAAGTCCAGCGCGGAGGTGAACCGCCGCGCCTTGGCCAGCACCGCGGCCACCCGCTCCGGCTCCGCGGCGATCACGTCCAGGGCGGCCGCCGCGGCCGCGGCGTTCGCGGGCGGCAGGCCGGTCGTATAGACCACCGTGCGAGTGCGGGTCTTGATGAAGTCGACCACCGGCCGGCTGGCGCAGACATAGGCGCCATAGCCGCCCAGCGCCTTGGAAAAGGTGCCCATGGCCAGGTCCACCTTGGCCTGCGGGAACATCGCCGCCGTCCCGCGCCCCTGACCGACCACGCCCAGGCCGTGGGCGTCGTCCACCAGCAGCCAGGCGTCGTGCGCCCGCGCCAGGGCGCTGATCTCGCCTAGCGGCGCCACGTCGCCGTCCATCGAGAACACCCCGTCGGTGGCGATCAGCGCCCGCTCCGCCTCGCCCCGGTGCAAGGCGAGCTTCTGCGCCAAATCGGCCATGTCGTTGTGGCGGAAGGGCTCGATCCGCGCCCCCGAAAGCTGCGCCCCCGACCAGATGCAGGCATGGGCCAGTTCATCGACCAGGATCAGGTCGCGCGGCCCGACGAAGGTCGGGATGATCCCGCTGTTGGCCAGATAGCCCGAGCCGAACACGCAAGCTGCCTCCGCGCCCTTCAGCGCCGCCAGCTTGGCTTCCAAGAGGCCGAAGATCGGGTTGTCGCCGGTCACCAGCCGCGAGGCGCCCGAGCCCGCGCCATGGGTCTCCACCGCCGCCATGGCCGCGGCCTTCACCGCCGGATGATGCGAGAGGTTCAGATAGTCGTTGCACGAGAACGACAGCAGCCGCCGGCCGCCGCGCTCCACCCACAGGCCGTCCAGGCGACGGGTCGGGACCAGGGTGCGCTTGAGGCTCCTGGCCTCCAACGCGGCGAGCTTGCCTTGGGCGAACGCGGTGAGACTGTCTGACACGGCCGGCGGTATGCACGAGAGCGCCGTTCCGTTAAAGCCGCCGGTCATGACAATCGCGACACCGGACTGGATGACCCGCGGCGCGCCCCACGTCTGGCGCCCCTACTGTCAGATGAAGACCGCGCCCGCCCCGCTCGCCGTGGCCCGAACACAAGGCGCCAGTCTCTTCCTGGAGGACGGCCGCGAGCTGGTCGACGGGATCGCCTCCTGGTGGACCGCCTGCCACGGCTACAATCACCCGCAAATCCGCGCGGCCGTCCAGCGCCAGCTCGAGCTCATGCCCCATGTGATGTTCGGCGGGCTGGCGCACGAGCCGGCCTATCGCCTGGCCCAGCGCCTGGCCGCCCTGCTGCCGGGCGACCTCGACCACGTCTTCTTCGCCGAAAGCGGCTCGGTCTCGGTCGAGATCGCCATGAAGATGGCGCTGCAATACTGGATCAACCGCGGGGTTTCCGGCCGCACCCGCTTCCTCAGCTTCAAGGGCGGCTATCACGGCGACACCCTGGCGACCATGACCATCTGCGATCCCGAGGAGGGCATGCACAGCCTGTTCGCGGGCGTCATGCCTTCGCAGATCGTCACCGACCTGCCGCTCGATCCGGCGTCGGAAGCCGCCCTCGACGCCCTGCTCGCCGAAAAGGCCGGCGAGATCGCCGCGGTGATCGTCGAGCCGCGCGTCCAGGGCGCCGGCGGCATGCTGTTCCATTCCGACGACGTGCTGCGCGCCCTGCGCCGGCTCTGCGACAAGCACGGCCTGCTGCTGGTCTTCGACGAGATCTTCGTCGGCTTCGGCCGCACCGGCGACCTCTTCGCCTGCGCGGGCTCGGGCGTGACGCCCGACATCGTCACCCTCTCCAAGGCCCTGACCGGCGGCACCCTGCCGCTGTCGGCGGCCGTCGCCCGCACCCCGGTCTTCCAGGCGTTCTGGTCGGACGATGCGGGCGCGGCCCTGATGCACGGCCCGACCTACATGGCCAATCCGCTGGCTTGCGCGGCGGCCAACGCCAGCCTCGACCTCTTCGAGACCGGCGCCTGGAAGGCCGACGTCGCCCGCATCCACGCCGCCCTCGCCGAGGGCCTGGAGCCCTGCCGCGCCGCCCCCGGGGTCGTGGACGTCCGCACCCTGGGCGCCATCGGCGTGGTCGAGTTCGACCACCCGGTCGAGACCGGCCCGCTCTGCATGACCTTCGTGGAGCACGGCTGCTGGATCCGCCCGATGGGCAAGGTCGTCTACCTGACCCCGCCCTACGTCACGACCGACCCCGAACTCGCCCGCCTGACCGGCGCGATCCGGACGGTGCTGCTGGGCTGACGCCCGCCCTTCCAGGTACTCCCCAAGAGGCAGGACTATCGCGTATGGCGCGGGCGGGCCGGCTCGGCGCTTAGATGCTCCCCCCAGCGGTCCCCAGAGGGGGAGCATCTGGCAGGGAAAGGGCTTTGCCCCCTACCCCACCGCCGCCTTCAGCGCCGCCGCGGTCTCCCTCACCGCCTCGTGCACCGCCGGCGAGACGTCAGGCATGACGTAGAAGTCGTGCACCAGGCCCGCATACTCCACATGGGCCGCCGAATTGCCCGCTGCGGTCAGCCGGGCGGCGTAGTCGCGGCCCTCGTCCTTCAGCGGGTCGAACCCGGCCGTCACCACCAGGGCCGGCGGCAGGCCGCCAGTCAGCTTGACCTTGCCCAGGAACGCCCGCCCTTCCTGCGGATGGCCGGCGGCGGCCAGCGACTTGTCGAACCAGGCGAGCGCCGCCTTGGTCAGGATCGGCCCGTCCAGAGCCTGGCGCGAGGCGGTCTCCGTCTCCGGCCAGATGCCCGGATAGAGCAGCAGTTGGAAGGCGATCTTGCGCTTCGGATCGTCCTTCAGGTCGATGGCGACCGAGGCGGCCAGGTTGCCCCCGGCCGAATCGCCGCCGACCGCGATCCGCGCCGGGTCGATCCCCAGCTCCGCCGCATGGTCGAACGCCCATTTCGTCGCCGCCAGGGCGTCGTCGTGCCCGGCCGGGAACGGATGCTCCGGCGCCAGCCGATAGTCGATGGCCAGCACCCGCACCCCGGCCAGCGAGGCCAGCCGCCGGCAGTGGCCGTCATGGGTCTCCAGGTCGCCGATGGTGAAGCCGCCGCCGTGGAAATAGACCAGCCCGCCGCTCGGCGTCTTCACCCCGCCCGGCGTATAGAGCCGCCCCGGGATCGGGCCGGCCGCGCCGCCGATCTCCAGGTCCTTGGCGGCCACGTCCTGCGGCGGGTTCTGATCGCTCGCCTTGCGCTGCATCTGATAGCCCATGCGGATCATCGCCGGCGGCACGGCGTCCAGCGGCGGCGCATTGGCAGCCTGTTCGGCGGCGGCCTCGATCATCGCCTTGAAATGCGGGTCCAGCATTCTCTCTCCCTTGCTCCGACTATCCGATATTGCGCTCGCGCCCTTCCCAGAACGGCGCGCGCAGTTCGCGGCGCAGCACCTTCCCGGACGGATTGCGCGGCAGCGCCTCCACGAAGTCCGCATCGGCCGATCCAGTCGAAGAAGCCCGGCCACCGCGCACGGCCCCATGGTGGCGCGGCACGTCGGCCACGCACTTGATGTCTTTGGACATCGCTCCTCCCTCGCCTCTCTTCTTTTCGGAGAGGATGAGGCCGAAGAAAGCGGGCCGGCAAGACCCTCGTCCTGCCGGCCCGCAAAGGCTTCAGCTTTTTCCGAGTTCTACTCGGCCGCTTCCTTCGGCGCGTAGCCGAGCACCGCCTTGGTTTCGAGGAACTCGTGGAAGGCGAAATCGCCCCACTCGCGCCCGTTGCCGCTCATCTTGTAGCCGCCGAACGGCGCCATCAGGTCGCCGCCGCCGCCGTTGATCGACACCTGGCCGGCGCGCAGCTTGGACGCCACTTCCCGGGCCTTGGCCAGGTCCGCGCCGTTGACATAGGCGGCCAGGCCGTACTCGGTGTCGTTGCCGATCGCGATGGCCTGGTCGAGGCTGTCATAGCCGAGGATCGACAGCACCGGGCCGAAGATCTCTTCCTTGGCGATGGTCATCTCGTTGGTGACGTTCGCAAAGACCGTCGGCTTCACATAGTAGCCGGTCTCCAGGCCTTCCGGCTTGCCGACGCCGCCGGCCACCAGGGTCGCGCCCTCGTCGATGCCGGCCTGGATCAGCTTCTGGATCTTGTTGAACTGCACTTCGGACACCACCGGGCCGAGCTGGCTGTTGCCGTTCGGATCGCCGACCGTGACCTGGGCGGCCGCTTCCTTGGCCGCGGCGATCGCCTCGTCCATGCGCTTGGCAGGCACCAGCATCCGGGTCGGGGCGTTGCAGGACTGGCCCGAATTGGTCATCACCGTGCGCACGCCGGCGACCACGCTTTGCGACAGCACATTGTCGTCCAGCACGATGTTCGGGCTCTTGCCGCCCAGTTCCTGGGCCACGCGCTTGACGGTCGGGGCGGCGTTCTTGGCCACCTCGATGCCCGCGCGGGTCGAGCCGGTGAACGAGATCAGGTCCACGTCCGGATGGCTCGACAGCGGCACGCCAACGCCCACGCCGTCGCCGTGCACCAGGTTGAACACCCCGGCCGGCACGCCCGCCGCATGCATGATCTCAGCGAAGATATGGCCCGAGAACGGCGCCACTTCCGAGGGCTTGAGCACCATGGTGCAGCCGGTGGCGATGGCCGGGGCCACCTTGCAGACGATCTGGTTCAGCGGCCAGTTCCAGGGGGTGATGAAGCCGCAGACGCCGATCGGCTCCTTCACGATGAGGGTCGGACCGCGGTCTTCCTCGAACTTGAAGGTCTTCAGCACTTCCACGGCGGTGGCCAGGTGGCCCATGCCGATCGGCACCTGCGCGCGCTGGGCCAGGCTGGCCGGAGCGCCCATTTCCTCGGTGACCGCGGTGGCGAGGTCGCCGAAGCGCTTCTGGTACTCGGCCAGGATGCGGTTCAGCACGTCCAGGCGCTCCTCGCGGCTGGTCTGCGACCAGGTGGCGAACGCCTTCTTGGCGGCCTTCACGGCCTTGTCCACGTCGGCCGCGCCGCCGAGCGAGATCTTGCCCGCGGCCTTCTCGGTCGCCGGATTGATGACGTCCAGGGTCTTGGGCTCGACGGGGTCGACCCACTGACCGTCGATATAGAACTTGAGATACTCGCGCATGACGTCCTCCCGGAGGCGTTCGTTGGATTTTTGGCGCCGGCGGGACCCCCGACGGCTTCAAACAGGCATTTTAGTGATCAGCGATAACTTGGGAAGCCCCCAGCGCCGACGAAGCCGCGGAAACCCTGGATTTCAACGGCCCGGCGACGTTATTTACATTATAAATTTATAGCGGCGCCTCCTCGCGCCGATCAGCTCTGGTGGATATGGGGTTGGCCCGCCACGGGGCTACGGCCCTTCAGCACGTAATTCGCGCGGATCGAGCCGATATAGAGGTCCTTCAGGTCCGCCCCGCCCCAGGTGACGTTGGTCGGGTGATTCACCACCTCGCCGGACGGGTCGTGGATCACCGTCGTCACCTCCAGCTCCGGCGTGATGGCCACCACCTTGTTCGCCGCCGGCAGGCAGACCCAGAGATTGCCCTCGGCGTCCAGGCCGATCCCGTCGGTATAGCCCAGCTCGCTCGGATCGACCGCCGGCGCTCCGGCCGCCTGCAGCTTGCCCAGCACCGGGCCGTAACGGCCGCCCGCGCCCAGGGTCCCGCCCTCGTGGATCGGAAAGCGCATCACGTCGGCCCCGCTGGTCTGGGCGCAGTAGAGGTAGCGCTCGTCCGCCGACAGGGCCATGCCGTTCGGGAACTTCAGCCCCTCGGCCACCACCGCGCTCGACCCGTCGGGCCGCAGCACGAAGATGAAGCCGTCCGTGCGCCCGTCCAGCGCCTGAGGCCAGGTCTCGGCGTGGGTGGAGTTGGCGCACCAGATGTTCCCGGCGCTGTCGATCACCGGATAGTTGGCGCTGGTCAGCCGCCGTCCCTCGACCTCGGCCAGCAGGGTCTCGTGCGCGCCGCTGGCCGGGTCGAACCGCTGGAGCGGCCCGTCCTCGCGGTCGTAGATGCCGAAATTGGCGATCAGGATGCGCCCCTGGCGATCCATGTTGATCCCATTGGGCGCCCCGCCGCGCGGCCCCATCCGCTTGAAGGCGCCGTCCGGCAGGATCTCGGCCACCGCGCACTGGTGGTCGGAGGCGAACACCCGGCCGTCCGGCCCGACCACCACGTCCTCGGGACGATCTATTCCGACGGCGACCTTGGTCAGGTCGCCGGGCGCGATGGGCGACAGCGGCATGGCGTTTCCTCGAGGGCGGGCTTTTTTCGTTGGCCGCGACCATGGCCCGCCCGAACGCCGGTTTTCAAGAGCCGGGGCGCCTAAACCCCCGTGGTCGGGCCGATGCCCTGGCCGTCCTCGGGGAAACTCGTCCACTTCTCGCGCTTCTCGCGCGCCTCGCGCTGGGCCTGGAAGGCGTTGGCGCGGGCCAGCAGGGCCTTGGCCTCCTGGCCCAGCCGCGCGAAGTCCGATTCCGGCGGCGCGGTCAGCACCGTCGGATGGAACAGCTCGATGTCGTGAAGCAGCTTGCCGAACTCTTCGTCCTCCGCCGTGCCGTCGGCCGGCGGATGCTCCAGAAGGTCCGCCACCCGCTGAAGGGCGGCCTCGAAGGACTCCTGGTCTTTGATCATGGTGTTGCTCCTGCCGTCGGGCGAAGCCCCAGGGCGACGCCCCGACAAAGCAAAGCCTGAAAGCCGCCCCGGTTCCCTTCGGGCCTTGCGAAGGCCCCGCGCCCGCTCTAAAGCCGGACCTGTAACGCCGGAGCTTTTCATGATCGCGATCCTGACCATCCTCGCCTTCGTCGTCGTCATCGGCGCGCTGAACGTCTTCGAGTTCGGCCGGCTCGACTAAGCGGCCTTGGCTGCGACCCCGCCAGGCGCGGCGCTCGTCACCGGCGGTTCGCGCCGCATCGGCCGGGTCCTGACCCTGGCCGCCGCAGAGGCCGGCTACGACGTCGCCATCCACGTCCGCCAGGTCGACGACGACGCCCAGGCCGCAGCCGCCGACATCCGCGCCCGCGGGCGCAAGGCCTCGATCCACGCCTGCGACCTGCGCGACGAGGGCGCCACCGCGCCCCTGATCGGCGACGTCGAGAGCGAGCTCGGCCCCGTCACCCTGCTGGTCAACTGCGCCTCGGTGTTCGAGGACGACAGCTTCGCCTCCATGAACCGCGCCTCGTGGGACGCGCATCTGGAGACCAACCTGCGCGCGCCGCTGATCCTGGCCCAGGCCTTCGCCCGGCGCCTGCCCGCCGACCGGACCGGCCTGATCGTCAACATCCTCGACCAGCGGGTCTTCGCCCCCACCCCGCACTTCTTCAGCTATTCGCTCTCCAAGAGCGCGCTCTGGGCCGCCACCCGGATGCTGGCCCAGGACCTGGCCCCCCGCATCCGCGTCAACGGCGTCGGCCCCGGCCCGACCCTGCCCTCGATCCACCAGCAGGGCGACGATTTCGACCAGGAGGTTTCCACCACCCTGCTCAGGCGGGCGGTCGATCCGGCCGAGATCGGCCATGCGCTGCGCTACCTCATTGACGCAAGGTCAGTGACGGGCCAGATGATCGCCGTCGATGCGGGCCAGCACCTGGCCTGACCCCGCGTTCGGCCGAACGGAGCGCCCTTGGTTCTTCCATCCTTGCAGGACGGCTCGACCGAGCCGCCCATCCCCGCATCCCAATGCCGCGTGGTCACGGCCAAGATCTTCGTCACCGGCCTGAAGGTCGCCGCGCAGATCGGCGTCCACGCCCACGAGAAGGGCCAGGCCCAGCCGCTGGTCGTCGATGTCGAGCTCGACGCCCCGATCGCCGGCGCCAGGCGCCTGGCCGACACCATCAATTACGAGCGCGTCGGCGAAGTGGCCCGCGCCATCGCCGCCGAAGGCCATATCCTGCTGGTCGAGGACTTCGCCGAGCGCCTGGCCCGCGCCTGCCTCGCCGATCCGCGCGTCACCCGCGCCCGGGTGCGGGTGGAAAAGCCCCAGGCCCTGGCCCCGCACGCGGCGGCGGCCGGCGTCGAGATCACGGTGGTCCGCGGCTGAGCCCAGCTCCGCCCCGCCATTCATGAACGCGAATTAAACTGGCAATTGCGCGCGACAGGGCCACATTTCGTTCAGAACTTTCCTCTTGGGAGACTGAATTGAGCGAAACCACCCCTTCCGTCGTGACGAGCGAAGACCGCACGCTGCCGGCCGTGGTCTACGGCCTTTACCTGCTGGGGCTCGTCAACGGCCTGACCATCCTGGTCGGTCTGGTGATCGCGCATATCAACCGCGGCACGGCCGGGCCGGTCATGCGCAGCCACTACACCTTCCTGATCCGCACCTTCTGGATCGGCCTGGCCGTGTTCCTGGGCCTCGGCGTCCTGATCGGGATCAGCGCCGTCCTCTCGGTGGTGCTGATCGGCATCCCGTTTCTGATGCTCTTCCTGTTCCTGTGGGGCGCGGTCGGGGTGTGGTTCGCGATCCGCTGCGTCGTCGGCCTGATCTACCTGTCCCAGGGCGAGGCCTATCCGCGCCCGCGCACCTGGCTGATCTAGCCACGAAAACGCCGCCCGGAGCGATCCGGGCAGCGTCCTTGTGTCGGGCGCTCTTCGACGGCTCAGGCCGGCGCGAGTTGCCGGCGCACCATGCGGGCGTAGTCGTCCGCCAGCCCCAGCGACAGCGCTCCGGGGGTGAAGCTGTATTCGCCGATCTGGCCGACCGGAGTGACCTCGGCCGCCGTGCCGACCACGAAGCATTCGGTGAAGCCGGCCAGCTCCTCCGGCTTGATGTGGCGCTCGACCACCTCGATCCCCTTGGACCTGGCCAGCGCGATCACCGACTGGCGGGTTATGCCGTTCAGGAAGCAGTCGGGGGTCGGGGTGTGCAGCGCCCCATCCTTCACGAAGAACACGTTGGAGCCGGTGCTCTCGGCCACATAGCCGCGATAGTCGAGCATCATGGCGTCGGTGTAGCCGTCCTTCTCCGCGGCGTGCTTGGAGATGGTGCAGATCATGTAGAGGCCGGTGGCCTTGGCGTGCACCGGCTCGGTCTCGGGCGAGGGGCGCTTGTACTTGGCCCAGCACATGCGGATGCCCTTGGCCCGCTCTTCGGGGCTGAAATAGCTCGGCCAGTCCCAGACCGCGATCGCCACATGGATCTTGGTGTTCTGGGCCGACACCCCGATCATCTCCGACCCGCGCCAGGCGATCGGGCGGACATAGGCGTCGGTCAGGCCGTTCTTGGCGCACGCATCCTTGCAGGCCTGGTCGATCTCGGCCACCGTGAACGGAATCTCGAAGTCCAGGATCTCGGCCGACTTGAACAGACGCTCGGTATGCTCGGTCAGCTTGTAGATCTCTCCCCCGTACATCCGCTCGCCCTCGAACACCGCCGAGGCGTAGTGGAGGCCGTGGGTCAGTACGTGCACTTTCGCCTCGCGCCAGGGCACGAACTGGCCGTCCAGCCAGATCCAACCGTCGCGGTCGTCGAAGGGCGCTAGGGACATGAGGGAAAGTCCTCCTTTCAATCAGGGCCCCTTACAGCCCCCCGCAGGCCCTGCGTCAAACGAAATGGACCATCCGTCGTCATGAGCACAGCCGATCCCCGGCTCATCCTGCACGAGGACGAACTCGACGCCGGCCTGGAGCTGCTGCTGCTGGCGCAGGCCGCCGTCTGGGAGGCGGTCGATGCGGGCCTGGCCGCCGAACCGGGCCTTGGCCTTGGCCGTTCGCACTGGCGCGCGGCCTTCCTGCTCAAGCGCCGGCCGGGCATCGGCGTCCAGGAGCTGGCCCACCTCACCAGCCTCTCCAAACAGGCCGCCAGCAAGGTCCTGGCCGACCTCGAAACCCGCGGCCTGGCGGCCAAGACGCCCGGCGATCTCGACAGCCGCCGGCGCGCGGCCGCGCTCACCGAGGCGGGCCTGGCCTTCGAGGGCGCCATATCCGAACGCTTGCGCGCCCTCGTCGCCCGGTCCTATCGGGTGGGCGGCCTGGACGGCGTCGCCGGCGCCAGGCGCATCCTGTCGGCGCTGGCCGGCGGGCGGATCAGGAGCGGAGGCGGCCGATGAGCACGGTGGACAGCACGGACCGTCACCTCCTGGTGGTCGACGACGACGACCGCATCCGCGACCTGCTCAAGCAGTATCTCTCGCGCCACGGCTTCCGCGTCACCGTCGCGCCGGGCGGGGCGGCCGCCCGCAGCCTGCTCGACACCCTCGACTTCGACCTGGCCGTCTTCGACGTGATGATGCCGGGCGAGGACGGCTTTTCCCTCACCCGCTGGCTGCGCGAGAAGAAGGGCGCGGCCGGCCGCACCCCGGTCCTGATGCTCACCGCCCGCGGCCTCGCCGAAGACCGCATCGAGGGGCTGAAGCTCGGCGCCGACGACTACCTGGCCAAGCCCTTCGAGCCGGAGGAGCTGCTGCTGCGCATCGAGGCGATCCTGCGCCGCGCCGACGCGCGCCCGGCCGGCGGGACCAACGGCGCCCTGTCGCTCGGCCTCTGCCGCTTCGACCTCGAGCGCGGCGAGCTGAGCCGCGAGGGCGTGCCCGTCCGCCTGACCGAGGCCGAGGTCGCCCTGCTCAAGCGCCTGGCCCGCAACCCGCACGAGCCGGTCGACCGCCTGGAGCTGGCGCGCGAGACCGTCGACCCCTCCGGCCGCGCCGTCGACGTCCAGGTCACCCGCCTGCGCCGCAAGATCGAAAGCGACCCCAAGACCCCCCGCTACCTTCAGACCGTCCGCGGCGTCGGCTACCTCCTGGCGCCGGACTGATGACGACCATCCCCGCATGTCATCCCGGTTTGCGAAGCAAGACCGGGACCCATGAACACCGGAGGGATCGGAACCCGGCCCGGCAGCGGCCCGCTCCGCCAAGGCGGGCGTTCATGGGTCCCGGTCTTCGGCTGCGCCGAAACCGGGATGACACGTCGCCGTGAAGCTCCCCCGCCGCCTCGAGCCGCGCCTGGTGCAGCGGCTGATCAAGCGCAGCCTGCCGACCTCGCTGTTCGGCCGTTCTCTGCTGATCATCGTCCTGCCGGTGGCCCTGATGCAGATCGCGGTCACCTGGATCTTCTTCGACGCCCACTGGCAGACCGTGACCAGCCGCCTCTCGGACGGCCTGGCCGGCGAGGTCGCCTGGGCGGTCGAAAGCTATCAGGACGACCCGACCGACGCGACCATGGTCCGCATCGCCGGCCGCGCGGAGAAATCCCTGAATCTCTCCATCGCCCTGCAGCCGGGGCGCAGCCTGCCCGACAGCCGCCGCACCAACGCCTTCGCCGTGGTCGACCGCGCCATCGACCGCGCGCTCTCCCAGCGGCTGGACGCCCCCTACTGGTTCGACACCACCCGCTACCCGGCCTATGTCGACATCCGGGTGAAGATCGACCAGGGCGTGATCCGCATCCTGGCGCCGCGCGACCGCGCCTTCGCCACCCAGGGGCACATCTTCGTGCTCTGGATGGCCATGGCCACCATCCTGCTGACCGCCATCGCCATCCTCTTCATCCGCAACCAGACCCGCACCATCGAGCGCCTGGCCGCCGCCGCCGACGCCTTCGGCAAGGGCGTGGACATGCCGGCCTTCAAGCCCAGCGGCGCGCGCGAGGTGCGCCAGGCCGCCCACGCCTTCCTGGCCATGAAGTCGCGCATTCAGCGCCATATCGACCAGCGCACCGCCCTGCTGGCCAGCGTCAGCCACGACCTGCGCACCCCCCTCACCCGCCTGAAGCTGGAGCTTGCCCTGGCCGATCCCGGCCCGCGCACCGCCGACATGAAGCGCGACCTGTCGGAAATGGAGCACATGATCGACGAATACCTCGCCTTCGCGCGCGGCGAGGGCGGCGAGGCGGTCGAGACCGTCCACCTCAAGGCCCTGATCGACGAGGTCAGCGAAGGCGCCGTGCGCGCCGGCGCCCAGGTGTCGGTCCAGGCCGATCCCGACCTGATGGCCGCCGTGCGCCCCAATGCGCTCAAGCGCGCGCTCTCGAACCTGGTCATGAACGCCGCGGCCCACAGCGAGCAGGTCGCGGTCCTCGCCGCGCGGCGCCCCAGCGGCGGAGTCGAGATCGTCGTGGACGACGACGGGCCCGGCATCCCGGCCGACCGCTACGAGGACGCCTTCAAGGCCTTCAACCGCCTGGACGAGTCCCGCAACCAGAACGAAAAAGGCGTCGGCCTCGGCCTCGCCATCGCCCGCGACGTCGCCCGCAGCCACGGCGGCGACATCGTCCTCGACCGCTCCCCCCTCGGCGGCCTCCGCGCCGTCGTGAGGTTGCCGGGATAAGCTTCGGAGTCTGGATGCCCCCCGCTGGTGTCATCCCGGTTTCGGCGCAGCCGAAGACCGGGACCCATGCGCACCTGATCGCGAAGACCAAGGCTCGATCCGGCGCCATTCGGTGTTCATAGGTCCCGGTCTTGCTTCGCAAACCGGGATGACACCCAGCAGGTCGGGTCTTCGGGTCCTTTATGCGATCCACCCTCCCCCCGAAGGGAAAGGGACCCTACCCGCCCAGCTCTTTCGAACGCCGCACCGCCGCGGCCACCGCGTCGCGCAGCAGGTCGGGGAAGCCGCCTTCGCCCATCAGCACCTCCAGCGCCGCCTGGGTGGTGCCGCCCGGCGAGGTCACCTGGCAGCGAAGCTCGGCCGACTCCTCGCCGCTTTGCGCCATCAGCGCCGCGGCCCCGGCGATGGTCGAGCGGGCCAGCCGCGCCGCATCGGCCGGCGGCAGGCCGGCGGCCGCGCCGGCGGCCTCCAGCGCCTCGACAAAGGCGTAGAGATAGGCCGGCGCCGAGCCGGAGACGCCGGTCGCCGCATGCATCAGCTCCTCGTCCGCCAGGTCCGCCACCGCCGCGACCGGCGCGAACAGGGCGTGCGCCCGCGCGCGCGCGGCTGGCCCCTCGGCATAGATGCTGGCCGCGCCCTGGCGCACCGCCACCGCCGTGGTCGGCATGACCCGCGCCACCGCGC
>MEEW01000037.1 GCA_001724985.1 Phenylobacterium sp. SCN 69-14 | reverse complement strand
TGACCGCGCCCGGCTGGCCGCGCTGTTCGGCGAGGCACAGCACCGCGCGCACCCGCGCCAGCAGTTCGCGGGGATTGCACGGCTTGGCCAAATAGTCGTCGGCCCCCAGTTCCAGGCCGACGATGCGGTCGGTGTCCTCGCCCATGGCCGACAGCATGATGATCGGCGGGGAGGGGGCGACCGCCAGGCGCCGGCAGATGGCCAGGCCGTCCTCGCCCGGCAGCATGACGTCGAGCACGATCAGGTCGACCGGGCCGCGCTCCAGCTCCTGCTCCATCTCGGCGGCGTCGCCGGCGGTGACGACCTGGTAGCCGTGGCGGCCCAGGAAATCGGAGACCACGTCGCGGATGCCCGGATCGTCGTCGACCATCAGGATGCGCGCCCCGGCCTGACCGGGCGCGACGGACGTATCGAGGCGCGTTTCCATCCTGGGCATCTTACTCGCCTGCGTAACGCACAGATTTCACGGCTGAAAGGCGCTACGCCCCGGCCAGGACCTCGTCGGCGACGAAGGGGTTGGTCTTGCGCTCCTGGCCGAAGGTCGACATCGGCCCGTGGCCGGGCACGAAGCTGACATCGTCGCCGAGCGGCCAGAGCTTGCCGGTGATCGACGAAATCAGTTGATTGTAATCGCCTTTCGGGAAGTCGGTGCGGCCGATGGAGCCCTGGAACAGCACGTCCCCCACCTGGGCGAAACGCGCCTGCCGGTGGAAGAAGACCACGTGGCCGGGGGTGTGGCCGGGGGTGTGGAACACCTCGAACGCCGTTTCGCCCAGCGACACCGTGTCGCCGTCCGCGAGCCAGCGGTCGGGCGTGAACGAGCGGGCCTCCGGCATGCCCCATTTCGCGCCGGAGGTGGTGATCTCGTCGATCCAGAACGCATCGTCCGGGTGCGGGCCTTCGATCGGGCAGCCGGTGGCCTCCTGCAGCGCCGCCGCGCCGCCGGCATGGTCCAGGTGGCCGTGGGTGATCCAGATCTTCTCGAGCGTCAGCTTGTAGGCCTTCAGCGCCTCCAGCAGGCGCGGAACCTCGCCGCCCGGATCGATGATCGCCGCCTTCTGCGTGCGGACGCACCAGACGATGGTGCAGTTCTGCTGAAGCGGCGTGACCGGCGCCAGGACGGCGCGGATGGGGGCTTGGATTTGCATGGCCCTAACATCGGGCCTGCGCGCCGATAAGAAAAGGCCCGGGACGCGACCCGGGCCTTTCCGACGTCTAGCGGCGATCGCCCGGGGCCGGGGCGTCCGGCATGGGCGGAACGGCGGTGGGCGGGGCGTCCGGCGAAAGCTCGGGAACCTCGACCAGGCCGCGCGCCACGTGGCTCTTGCGGTAGCCGTAGAGGAAATAGAACACCAGCCCGATCGCCGACCACACCGGGAAGACCAGCTTGGCCGCGGGGGGCAGGAAGAAGAACAGGGTGATGCAGCCGGCGATGGCCAGCGGCGCGACCACGAAGACCAGCGGGGTCTTGAACGGCCGGTGGCGGTTCGGCTCGGTCTTGCGGAGCATCATCACCGCCAGGGCGACGATCAGGAACGCGAACAGCGTGCCCGAGTTGGAGATGTCCGCCAGTTGCCCCACCGGGAAGAAGGCCGCGGCCACCGCCACGACGCAGCCGGTCACCATGGTGACGATGTGCGGCGTCTTGAAGCGCGGATGGATCTTGCTGAACACGTCGGGCAGCAGGCCGTCGCGCGACATCACGAAGAAGATGCGCGTCTGGCCGTAGATCATCATCAGGATGACCGAGGGCAGGGCCAGGCCCGCCGCCAGGCCGAGCAGGTTGCCCACCACCGGATGGCCGATCTGGCGCATCACGTGGGCCAGGGCCTCGCGCGAGCAGACCAGCGGGGTGTCGGCCGCCTGCGACAGGGCCGCGCAGCGCGCCGCCAGTTGGGTCGAGCCGGTGGCCAGGTGTTCGCCGTTCACCCCCATGACCGGCTGGGCGCCATAGGCGCCGATCGCCCCTGCGGCGACCAGCATGTAGAAGATGGTGCAGATGGCCAGCGAGCCGATCAGGCCGATGGGGACGTTGCGCTGCGGATTGCGGGTCTCCTCGGCGGCGGTCGAGACCGCGTCGAACCCGACATAGGCGAAGAAGATCGATGCGGCCGCGGCGATGACCCCCGACCCGCCCAGCGGCGCGAACGGCCGGAAATGCGTATCGTCGATGACCGGGACCGAAAGGATGATGAAGGCGGTCAGGGCGGCGACCTTGATGGCCACCAGCACGGCGTTGACGGTCGCGCTCTCGGTGGTGCCGATCACCAGCAGGCCGGTGACCGCCGCGGCGATGATGATCGCCGGCAGGTTAACGATGCCGCCGGCATGGGGGCCGTTCGCCAGTTCGAAGGGTATGACTATGCCCAGCGAGTGGTCGAGCAGCCCGACCACATAGCCGGACCAGCCCACAGCGACGGCGCTGGCGGCCACGGCGTATTCGAGGATCAGCGCCCATCCGACCAGCCAGGCGACGAACTCGCCAAGGACGGCGTAGGAATAGGTGTAGGCCGAGCCGGACACCGGGGCCATGGCGGCCAGTTCGGAATAGCAGAGCGCGGCGACGGCGCAGACGAATCCGGCGATCACGAAGGACAGCAGCATCCCTGGACCTGCCTTCTGCGCCGCCTCTGCGGTCAGAACGAAGATCCCGGTGCCGATGATGCCGCCGATGCCGAGCAGGGTGAGCTGTATGGGCCCTAGCGACCGGTGCAGTGATTTCTTTTCTGCGGTCGCCAGAATCGCGTCGAGCGATTTAACTCGCCACATATTTCCTCCTGGAGAATCCCGGCGACCCCCCGCCGCGCGGTCTTGATTTGGCGTTACGTGGCCTCTTCGTCGGCGCATGGTCAAGCGGCAAGCGCGCGGGGGGCGGCGCCTCCAGGCCGGCGCCTGCAAGATGAGCGTGCGGCTTGGCCGGCGAGGCGGGCGCGGCTAGACCGGCTCCATGCTGCCCGTCGAGGATATCCTGCCCGCTCTTGGCGCTGCGCTGGAGACGCGCAGCAGCGCCGTGCTGGTCGCCCCGCCGGGCGCGGGCAAGACCACGCTGGTCCCCCTGCGCCTGCTGGGTGCGCCCTGGCTGGGCCAAGGCAAGATCGTCATGCTCGAGCCGCGGCGGCTGGATGCGCGCGCGGCCGCCAGCCGCATGGCCCAGACCCTGGGCGAGAAGGTCGGCGAGACCGTCGGCTATCGCGTGCGCCTGCAGTCCAAGGTCTCGGCCCGCACCCGCATCGAGGTGGTGACCGAAGGCGTCTTCACGCGGATGATCCTGGCCGATCCCAGCCTGGAGGGCGTCGGCGCGGTCATCTTCGACGAGTTCCACGAGCGCAGCCTCGACGCCGACCTGGGCCTGGCCCTGGCGCGCGATGCGCAAGGGCTGCTGCGGGACGACCTGCGCATCCTGGTCATGTCGGCCACCCTGGACGGCGCGGCCGTGGCGCGGCTGCTGGACGATGCGCCGGTCATCGAAAGCCGGGGGCGCGCCTATCCGGTCGAGACCCGCTATCTCGGGCGCGATGAGCGCCTGCGCCTGGAGGACCAGGCGGCGCGGGCGGTGGAGCGTGCGCTCGCCGAGGAGAGCGGCGGGGTCCTGGTCTTCCTGCCCGGCCAGGGCGAGATCCTGCGGACGGCCGGACGCCTGAACGAACGCCTGCGCCGGTCCGAGGTGATCGTGGCGCCGCTCTACGGGGCGCTCGACCCCGCCCAGCAGGACGCGGCGATCGCGCCGGCCGCGCCCGGAACGCGCAAGGTGGTCCTGGCGACCTCCATCGCCGAGACCAGCCTGACCATCGAGGGCGTCCGCGTGGTCGTCGATTGCGGCCTGGCGCGCGTCCCCCGCTTCGATCCGGCCAGCGGCCTGACCCGCCTGGCCACGGTCCGCGTCAGCCGCGCCGCCGCCGACCAGCGGCGCGGCCGGGCGGGGCGAACCGAGCCGGGCGTCGCCTACCGGCTGTGGGACGAGGCCGAGACCCGCGCCCTGCCGGCCTTCGCCGATCCTGAAATCCTCGACGCCGACCTGACCGGCCTGGCGCTCGACCTGGCGCGCTGGGGCGCGCGCGATCCGGCCGACCTGGCCTTTCTCGATCCCCCGCCGGCGGCCGCTTTCGCCGAGGCGCGCGCCCTGCTGCGCCGTCTGGAAGCGCTGACCGAGGATGGCGTGCTGACCGCGCACGGCGAGGCGCTCAGCGAGGTCCCGCTGGCCCCGCGCCTGGCCCATATGGTCCTGAAGGCTGGCGAGACCGGGCAGGCCGGGCGGGCGGCCCTCATCGCCGCCCTGGTCAGCGAACGCGGGCTCGGTGGGCGCGACGCCGACCTGCGCCACCGGCTGGAGGGCCTGCTGAGGGACCGCTCGCCGCGGGCGCGTGACGCCAAGGCCCTGGCCGAGCGCTGGGCCAGGCTCGCCGGGCGGCGGTCAGGGGCCGGGCAGGGGGCTGGCGAGGCGCTGGACGACGGCCTGCTGCTGGCCTTCGCCTATCCCGAGCGGATCGCCAAGGCGCGCGGCGGGCGCGGCGAGTTCCAACTGGTCAGCGGCCGCGGCGCCTTCGTGGAACCGACCGACGCCCTGGCCCGCGAGCGCTGGCTGGCCATCGCCGAGATGGGCGGAGGCGAGCGCCGCGACCGCATCCTGCTGGCCGCCCCGCTAGAGGAAGTTGAACTGGTCGCGGCCTTCGCCGGCCAGATGGAGACGGACTATCGGCTGGAAGAGAGCGGCGGCGGCAAGCTGCGCGCCAAGCGCCTCACCCGGCTGGGCCGCCTCGTCGTCCGCGAGGAGATCGACGAGACGCCGGACCCGGCGGTGATCGCCGCGGCCCTGACCGAGCGCGTGCGGACCGAGGGCCTGGGCAAGCTGCCCTGGGGCGAGGCTATCGCCTCGTTCCGCCGGCGCGTCATGTTTCTGCAAGGCCAGGGCCTAAACCTGCCGGATATTTCCGATTTCGGCCTCTTGCAGCGCCTCGACGATTGGCTCGCGCCGCTACTCGTCGGCCTGCGCTCGCTCGCCGCCCTGAAGCCCGACGCGCTGGACGGCGCGGTCCGCAGCCTCGTCCCCTGGGACCAGCAACGGCAGGTCGACAGCCTGGCCCCCGCGCGCTGGACCGCGCCCACCGGCAACAGCTTCGCCATCGACTATGCGGCGGAGGGCGGGCCGCGCGTCGAGGTGCGGGTGCAGGAGGTCTTCGGCCTCTTCGAGCATCCCAGCGTCGGCGGCGTTCCTCTGACCCTCTCGCTGCTGTCGCCGGCGCACCGGCCGATCCAGACGACCAAGGACCTGCCGGGGTTCTGGAAGGGCTCGTGGAAGGACGTGCGCTCGGACATGCGCGGCCGCTATCCCAAGCACGTCTGGCCCGAGGACCCGGCGAGCGCGGCCCCGACGACCCGCGCCAAGCCCCGCGGGGCCTAGGTCGCGGCGTAGATCATGATCCCGGTCGCCACCGACAGGTTCAGGCTGTCGGCGCGGCCGCGCATGGGGATCTTGACGTTGACGTCGCACAGGGCGGCCATGTCGGGCGTCAGGCCCTGTTGCTCGTTGCCCATCAGGATGAGGGCGGGACGCTCGTAGACCGCCTGGCGGTGATCGACCTCGGCGGTGAGCAGGGTGCCGACCACCGAGCCTGGCCAGTCGGAACGCCAGCCGGCGAACTCGGCTTCGCTGGCCTTGACGATCGGCACGGCGAAGATCGAGCCCATGGTGGCGCGCACGGCCTCGACCGAGAACGGGTCGCAGCACTCCCCGACCAGGATCACCGCCCCGCAGCCGGCGGCGTCGGCGGTGCGCACGATGGTCCCCAGATTGCCGGGATCGCGCACGCGATGCAGGGCGACGAAACAGGCCGCCGCGGCCGGATCGAGCGCTGAAAGCGCCGTATAGGCCTGGGCGAAGACGGCGACCACGGCCTGCGGATTATCGCGCCGCGAAACCTTGGCGAGGATGTCCTGGGTCACCTCGATCACCTCGCCCTTGGCGGCCAGGGTCGCCTGGACCGCGCGCTTGAGCAGGGGGTGGCCCTCGGCGTCCTTGCCGTACATCAGGATGCGGGGCGCGCGGCCGAGCTCGACCGCCTCGGTGACGATCTTCAGCCCCTCGGCGACGAACAGGCCCGACTGGTCGCGCTCCTTGCGCAGGTGCAGGCCGCGGACGGCCTTGACCGTCGGGTTGGTCAGGGAGGTGACGACCCGGCTCATGCCGACCACCGGCCATAGAAAGACATGCCGATCTGGCGGTCGGCGGCCTGCTCCACCAGGGTCAGTTCGCCCCAGTCGATCACGCCGGGGCGGCCGGGCAGCTTCGACAGCATGAGCGAGGACAGGGCCGCGCCCGAGATGCGCTCGGCATAGGCGTTGAGCAGCATGAAGGAGGCATTCTCCGAGAGAAGTTCAGCACATAAGGCCGAAAGTTCAGGCAAGTGCTCGAACAGTCTCCAGACCTCGCCATCGGGGCCGCGACCGTATTTCGGCGGGTCGAGGATGATCCCGTCATAGCGCGAGCCGCGCCGGACCTCGCGCTGGACGTAACGGCGCGCGTCCTCGCAGATCCAGCGGATAGGACGGTCCTCCAGCCCCGACAGGGCGGCGTTCTCCCGCGCCCAGGCCACCGCCTTCTTGGAAGCGTCGACATGGGTGACATGGGCGCCGGCCGCCGCGCAGACCAGGCTGGCGACCCCGGTATAGCCGAAGAGGTTGAGAATGCGCGGCTGGCCATGGCGGAAGGCGCGCACCCGCTCGTCCAGCCAGGCCCAGTTGGCGGCCTGCTCTGGGAAGAAGGCCAGGTGGCGGAAGGCGGTGAAGCGCGAATGGAACCGCACCTGGCCCCAGGCCATGGGCCAGCTTTCCTTGGGCTTGCCGTGGAAACGCCACTTGCCCGCGTCCTCGTCGTCGCTGGGGTCGAACACCGCATCGGCCTTGGCCCAGGCCTCGCCTGGCAAGCGCGGCGCCCACATGGCCTGGGGCTCGGGCCGCACGACGGCGTAGGGCCCGTAGCGCTCAAGCTTGCGGCCGCCGCCGCTGTCCAGCAGGGCGTAGTCCGACCAGCCGGTCGTGCGCATCACGCCGGGAAGCTCGGCGACGAGGGGAGCGGGGCTTGCCATCGGCACGCCACTAGCCGCAACGCCGGGGCAAGGTCCAGCCCTGGAGGGTCAGCGGCCCTGGAGCGCGGCCTCGGTGCCCTCGATCTCCTCGCGGATCCAGTCATGGCCGTTGGCCGAGAGCACGCCGTCGAGGGCGGCCATGTGGACGGCGAGGCGCTCGCGGATCTCGGGGTCCACGTCGTCGCGGCCAGACATCCATTTCGCGACGAGATGGAGGCCGAAAGCGCCGTGCAGGGCCAGGCGTTGCAGTTGGTCTTCAGGCAGTCTCATAGCCGCTCCGCTCGATAGGACCAGCGCCCGCACCTGGCGGACGCCACGGTCAAGGTCACGCGAGGAGAACGCACCATACACGAAAAGGCGGCGCCTTAGCCGCGGATTCGGCTCGCCTTTCGTCCGTTGCAGACTTGCAACCGAAGCTGTTTTGGTCTCCGCTTGTCGCAGGACGGACTCGGAAGGAAACCGGTGACCACAGCAGTGACCACGCGGCGTTCGGCTCGGAAAGCCAAGGGCGACGGCCACATGCGGCGCGCGGAAATCCTCGAGGCCGCCGAACGAATCTTCGTCGCCGAGGGCTACGAGGGCGCGACGATTCGCAAGATCGCCGACGAGGTCGGGGTCTCCTCGACCGCGCTCTACATGCACTTTCCGGACAAGAGTTGCATTCTCCTGGAGATCTGCCAGGCGACCATTCGCCAGCTCCTGGAGCGCAACGCCGAGATCGCGGCCAAGCCGATGGATGCGGTGAACCGCGTCAAGCTGATGCTCGAAACCTATATGCTCTGGGGCTTCGACCATCCGAACGCCTACGAGCTGGTGTTTTCCAATATCGGCCGCCTGCCGCCGAATATCGGCGAGGAGGAGATGACCGCCGACCTGGGATCGCAGTGCTACGACATCTTCTCCGGCGTGGTCCGCGAGATCGCGGCCGAAGGCCGGCTGCGCACCGGCGCGGCCGATTCGGCCGCCCAGGCGCTCTGGGCCTCGTGCCATGGGGTGGTGATGCTGGGCATAACCCGGCCCAAGTTCGCCTGGGCGCCGCGCGAAGAGCTGATCTCCGTCACCCTCGACGCCCTGCTGCACGGGCTGGTGATCGACTAGCTCAGGGGTTGGGGACCGGCGTCTGGCCCGACGCGATCGGTCCGGCATAGGAGCCGTATGCGCCGCGCTTGAGGTCGGCGCTGAGGGTGATCGGGGCCGACCCGCCGCCCAGCCGCGCGCGATAGACCTGCATGCCCTCCATGACCCGCATCACGTAGTTGCGGGTCTCCGAGAACGGGATGCACTCGATGAAGTCGATGGGATCGGTCGCCGCCCCGCGCGGATCGCCGCAGAAGGTCACCCACTGGGGCGGCCGGCCGGGGCCGGCGTTGTAGGCGGCGATGGCCATCGGGTAGGAGCCGGAGAAGTTGCTGATCTGACGGCCGAGAAAGGCCTGGCCGAGCTGCATGTTGTAGTCGGCGTCGTAGAGCATCGAGGCCTGGTAGCTCATGCCCAGGCCGCGCGCGACGCTGGCGGCGGTGGCGGGCAGGAGCTGCATCATGCCGCGCGCATCGGCGCCTGAGCGCACCGACGGATCGAAGCCGCTTTCCTGGCGGGTGATGCCCAGGGTGAGCGCCAGTTCGGGCGCGCCTGCGACGCTGGGCGGGTTGCGGGTCGGATAGCCGCGCTCGGGCAGGATGAAGCCCCGCTGGGCTGCGCCGCGCACCACCTTCATCGAGGTGTCCTGGTCGCCGTAGCCGCGCACCAGATCGACCAGCAGCGCCTGTTCCTCGACCGTGGGCAGCACGTCGTCGAGCGCCAGGGCGAAGGTCTTGAAAAGATTGCGCTCGCCGATGTCGTAGAGCAGCCGCATGGCCCGCACCGTCTCGCGCGCCTCGAACCGGGCGCGGTCGGCTTCGGTGAGCTGGGGATCGGACCCTAGGACCAGCTTGCGGCCCAGCTTCTCGGCGGCGAGTTGGCCGTAGAAGGTCGTGTAGTACTCCGCGCCCTGGGCGTAGAATCCTTGAGCGGCCGACCGATCGCCCCGGGCCTCGGCGCTGCGGCCCAGCCAGTAGAGGGCGCGGCCGCGGGTGATCGGCGACTGGCCGATCTTCTCGAGGTTGGCGAAGTGGACGGCCGCCTTCTTCGGGTCTTTGAGGCGGGTCAGGGCGATCCAGCCGGCGTAGAATTCGGCGTCGGCGGCCGGGCCGCCGGAGGTCAGGCCGCTATTGGCCGCGGCCGTATAGGCCCCGGCCGAATCGCCGTTCTTCAGGGCGAAGAGGATCAGGCGGTAGCGTTCGGCCCAGATGCGATCGGCCATGTCGCCGTGCGCCACATCGGTGGGGAAGCTCGGCGCATTGGCGAGAGCCAGGGTCTCCAGGTTGCGCTGGCGGTAGTAGCTGGCGCGCTCGAAGGCGACGCCCGGGTGGCGCGCCAGGGCGCCGGGCAGGGCGGCGGCCAGGTCGTTCGCATTGGCCGAGCCCGAGCGGAAGGCCATCCGGACCTGGGCGAGCTGGAGCTGGTCGGGCGCCAGCAGGGGCAGCATCTCGCGCGCCGCCGGGCCCTGGGCGCCATAGAGCAGGATGTCGGCGCGGCGGGCGTGGTCGTCCGGGGTCAGCCAGGTCCCGAACCGGGCCAGCATGACGCGCTGCGGCCCGACCTCGAAGATCCTGTCGCGCCAGGTGCGGCGGATGAGGTCCTGGGCTTCCTTCTGGCGGCCGGTCGCCTGCCAGGCGCTGGCCAGGGCCATGGCGCCCTCGGCGGTCTGGGGCTCGCCGCCGCCGAACCAGGCGATGATCTGGGCCGGGCTCTGGCCGGAGGTCTCCAGCAGCTTCTCGGCGGCACCCTGGCGCCGTGCGCCCCGAGGCCAGCCGGCGAGATCGCGGCGGGCCTGGTCCACCTCGAAGAACGACAGGGACTCCGCGGCCGCATCGACCAGCGCCCAGGTCGCCAGCTTGCGCGCGACCGGGTCGGTGAGCGCGGCGACGGCCGCCCGCGCATTGGTCACGTCGCCGCGCCGGGCCGCGCCCAGGGCCGAGCCGAGCGTCGCCGCGTCGGTCGGCGAGAGCATGCGCGAGGCGGCGGCGGGCGGGGTCTGGGTCAGTTCGATCGGCTTGGGCCCCTCCGAGAAGGGGCGATAGGGCCCTTGCGCCGGCGCGCCTTGAGTCGGGGCCTGCGCGCCGGCCATCGAGGCGAGCAGGGTGATCGAGGCGGTGGTCAGAAACGCTTTACGGGCCTTGGAAGCCAAGGTGACGAACTCCAGTCGAAACGATGTTGCAGCGCAGGGGCGCGCCGCCATATTGTCCGCCCAAATCTTGAGGCCGCAACAACTGGCCTCGCTTTCACGGCTTTTTGCAGACCATGTCAGATACCTTGTTCAAGGGCGTGATGCCTGCCCTCGTCACCCCATTCCGCGACGGGGCCGTGGACGAGAAAGCCTTTGTCGCCCTGGTCGAGCGCCAGATCGCCGGCGGGGTCCACGGCGTCGTGCCGGTGGGCACCACCGGGGAGACCGCGACCCTGTCGCACGACGAGCATCGGCGGGTGGTCGAACTGGCGGTGAAGACCGCGGCCGGCCGCGTGCCGGTGATCGCCGGCGCCGGCTCCAACTCCACCGAGGAAGCCATCGAACTGGTCGCCCACGCCAAGGCGATCGGCGCGGACGCGGCCCTGGTGGTGACTCCCTATTACAACCGCCCCAGCCAGGAGGGCCTCTACGCCCACTATGCAGCGATCAACGAGGCCGTGCAGTTGCCGGTGCTGGTCTACAACGTGCCTGGCCGCACATCGGTGGACATCAGCAACGAGACGCTGGCCAGGCTCTCCAAGCTGCCCAATATCGTCGGGATCAAGGACGCCACCGGCGACATGACCCGCGCCACGGTGCAGCGCCAGTCATGCGGCGAGGACTGGGTCCTGTTGTCGGGCGACGACCTGACCGCGCTCGGCTACATGGCCCATGGCGGGGTCGGCTGCATCTCGGTGACGGCCAATATCGCGCCGGACCTCTGCGCCACCTTCTACAACGCCGCCCTGGGCGACGACTGGAAGACCGCGCTCTATTGGCAGGATCGGCTGTTCCGCCTGCACAGGTCGCTGTTCTCGGACGCCTCGCCGGCTCCGACCAAGTTCGCCCTGGCGCATCTGGGCCTTTGCCTGGAAGATTCGCGCCTGCCCATCGTCCCAGCCTCGGAAGCTTCGCGCGCCGAGGTGCTGGCGGCGATGAGGGACGCCGGCGTCCTCTGATGAGCGTGATCTAGTGGCCGGCAAGACCATCGCCGAGAACCGCCGCGCGCGGTTCGACTATTTCCTCGAAGAGCCCTTCGAGGCGGGCCTGGTCCTGACCGGATCGGAGGTCAAGTCACTGCGCACCGGGCGGGCGAACATCGCCGAGTCCTATGTGGCGGTGGAGGGCGAGGAGGTGGTGCTGATCAACGCCGACATCCCGCCTTTCGCCCAGGCCAATCGCTTCAACCACGAGCCGCGGCGGCACCGGAAGCTGCTGCTGCACCGCAAGCAGCTCGACCGGCTGATCGGGGCGGTGCAGCGCGAGGGCCGCACGATCATCCCGACCAAGCTCTATTGGAACGACAAGGGACTGGCCAAGCTGGAGATCGCCGTGGCCAAGGGCAAGAAGCTGCACGACAAGCGCGAGGCGACCGCCGAACGCGACTGGCAGCGCGACAAGGCCCGGCTGCTCCGCGACAAGGGCTGAGGGCGAGGGACGCCGGCGTCTTTTGATGTCATAATTCCTGCTGTCACTGATGGAGGCGTCCCTTGCGAACCACCCTGGCGCTCGATGACGAGCTGGTGTCGAAAGCACAGCAATTCACAGGGTTGAAGGAGCGATCGGCCTTGGTCCGAGAGGCCTTGAAGGCCTTGATCGAACGAGAAGCTGCGCGGCGGCTGGCTCAACTGGGCGGCGCTGAGCCGCAACTTTCAGCGCCTGCGAGGCGACAAGACGCCGACCGGTGATCGTCGGCGCGGCTCACCTCCGCCAGGATCTGGACACGTGATCGGCGCTTGTCGGCCGCCGCCGTGCGCATGGGACTGGCCCATGCCGCTGCATAGGTCGTCCTGAACTCAGGCTTCGACCAGTTCGCGGGCGCGGCGAAACACCGCTTCGAACATCTCGGCGGTCAGGCGGCCGGTGTTCGTGTTGAGGCGCGAGCAGTGGTAGCTGTTGAGGATCATGTAGGGGCCGGCCTGGAACTCGGTCCCATGGCCGGGCGGGCCGGCCGAGGCCTTGAGCCCGATGGCCTTCAATACGTTGCGCCGCGAGACGTCGCCCAGGGTGACGATGACCTTGAGGTTGGGCAGGTCCTTCAGCCGTTGGGTAAGGAAGGGGCGGCAGGTGGTCTCTTCGCTGGTCTCGGGCTTGTTGCCGGGCGGGGCGCAGCGCACGGCGTTGGTGACCATGCAGTCGGTGAGTTCCAGCCCGTCGTCGGTGCGCGCATCGAACCTGCCGTTCGCGAAGCCGGTCTTGGTCAGGGTGTCGTAGAGCATCCAGCCGGCATGGTCGCCCGTGAAGGGGCGGCCGGTACGGTTGGCGCCGGTGCGGCCCGGCGCCAGGCCGGCCACCAGCAGGCGCGCGGCCGGGTCGCCGAACGAGGGGGCCGGACCGTTCCACCAGTCGGGGTTCTGGGCGGCGTTGGCGGCGCGATAGGCCACCAGCCGCGGGCAGAGCGGGCAGTCGCGGGGCGGCTCGGCGCCCCAAAGCTCGACCGACATCAGTATTCGGCGTCGACGTCTTGGCCGTGCTCGTCGCGGGCGGCGCGGCTTTCCTGGATGAAGCGCGGCAGGCGCGAGGGCCGGCCGATGATGTCGGCGAGGTCGGCCAGATCGACGAAGTTGTCGGCCTGGCGGCGCAGGTCGTCGGAGGCCATCGGCGGCTGCGACTTGACGGTGGAGACCACGGTCACGCGCGCGCCCTTGCGCTGCACCGCCTCGACCAGCACGCGGAAGTCGCCGTCGCCGGAGAACAGCACCAGATGGTCGGCGTTGCTGGCCATTTCCATCATGTCGACGGCGATCTCGACATCCATGTCGCCGCGCCAGCGCTTGCGGCCTTGGGCGTCGGTATATTCGCGCGCCGGCTTGGTCACCAGGCGGAAGTCGTTGTAGTTGAGCCAGTCGACCAGCGGGCGGATCGGCGAATACTCCTGATCCTCGACCAGCGCGGTGTAGTAATAGGCGCGCACGAGGACGCCGCGCTTGCGGAACTCTTCCAGCAGCTTGCGATAGTCGATATCGAAGCCGAGCCCCTTGGCCGCGGAGTACAGGTTCGCTCCGTCGATGAAGAGCGCCAGCCTGTCCGTGGGGTAAAAAGTCATGAGTGCGGAAAATCCTGCGAAAATGTCTCTGGGCGTCGTTCCGGACGATGCTGCTGTTGTCGCCTTGGGCGGAAATATGCCTGGCGGCTATGGAACGTCCGAAGCCCTTCTCGAGGCGGCGCTTGCTCGTTTCGCGGCGGCGGGATTGCCCATCCTGCGTCGGTCGTCCTGGTGGCGCTCCGCCGCCTGGCCCGACCCGAGCGCTCAGGAGTATCGCAACGGAGTCGTGCTTGTCGAGGCTCGCCTGGAGCCGCGGGCGCTTATCCGAACATTGTTCACGCTGGAAAATCAGTTCGGGCGGGAGCGGAGCGTGCGCAACGCGCCGCGAACCCTGGACCTGGACCTGATCGCCCATGGGCGAATCGTCTCGGACGACCCGGAGCTGACCCTGCCGCATCCGCGCGCGCACGAGCGGCTGTTCGTCATGGGGCCGCTGGCGCAGATCGCGCCGGACTGGCGTCATCCGGTGCTGGGCGCGAGCGCGGGGGAACTGGCGGCGCGGGCCAGCGTGGGGCGCGACGCGCGGCCCGCCTGATCCGCGATCCGTGCGGCATGCGGCGTTGCACAATCGGCAGGAAACCTCTATTTTGTGCGGTTCTACCGCCCCGTTGAGGAATCCATGGCCCGCGTCACCGTCGAAGATTGCGTCGAGAAGGTCCCCAACCGCTTCAGCCTCGTGCTGCTGGCGGCCCATCGCGCCCGCGCCATTTCGGCCGGCGCCCAGTTGATGGTCGATCGCGACAACGACAAGAACCCGGTCGTTTCGCTGCGCGAAATCGCCGACGACGTGGTCGACGCCGAGGAACTGCGGGAAAACCTGATCGGCACGCTGCAACGTGTCGACGAACGCTCGGAAGCCGAGGAAGAGGCTGAAACCCTCGCCCTGCTGGCCGATCCGACCCACATGCAGATGAGCGAGCTGGAACTGGTTCGCGCGCTGCAGAGCGACCGCGACGGCGGCCAGGAGGAGCGGTACTGAGCC
>MEEW01000036.1 GCA_001724985.1 Phenylobacterium sp. SCN 69-14 | reverse complement strand
GGTCGAGCGCATCATGCGCGACGTCAACTACGGCTGGCTGATCCGCTACATGCACGCCAACGGGGCCTCGATGTTCTTCATCGCGGTCTATATCCACATGCTGCGCGGCCTCTATTACGGCTCCTACAAGGCGCCCCGCGAGGTGCTGTGGATCCTGGGCTGCGTGATCTACCTGCTGATGATGGCCACGGCGTTCATGGGCTATGTGCTGCCCTGGGGCCAGATGTCCTTCCACGGCGCGGTCGTGATCACCAACCTGTTCGGCGCCCTGCCGATCATCGGCGAGCCGATCACCACCTGGCTGTGGGGCGGCTTCGCGGTCGACAACCCGACGCTCAACCGCTTCTTCTCGCTGCACTATCTGCTGCCGTTCATGATCGCCGGCGTCGTCGGCCTGCACATCTGGGCGCTGCACGTGCCGGGCAACAACAACCCGACCGGCGTGAACGTGAAGTCCAAGGAGGACACCGTTCCCTTCCACCCGTACTATACGGTGAAGGACGGCTTCGCGATCGTGGTGTTCCTGATCCTGTTCGCGACCTTCGTGTTCTACAACCCGAACGCGCTCGGCCACGCGGACAACTACATCCCCGGCAACCCGCTGGTGACCCCGGCGCATATCGTGCCCGAATGGTACTTCCTGCCGTTCTACGCGATCCTGCGCGCGGTGCCGGACAAGCTCGGCGGCGTGCTGCTGATGTTCGGCGCCATCGCGGTGATGTTCGTCCTGCCCTGGCTCGACACCAGCAAGGTGCGCTCGATGCGCTACCGTCCGACGGCGAAGCTCTACTTCCTGATCTTCGTCCTCGCCTGCCTGGTGCTGGGCTATTGCGGCGGCCAGCTTCCCGACGACCACGTGATCCCGGGCCTGTCGACCTTCAAGCTGCTCGATGCGGACCTGAACTCGTTCGTCTGGCTCTCGCGCGTCGCGACGGTCTACTACTTCGCCTACTTCCTGGTCGTCCTGCCGGTCCTGGGCCTCACCGAGACCCCGCTGCCGCAGCCGGAATCGATCAGCGAGCCTGTGCTTTCACATCCTGCCAACGCGCCGGCCGGCGCCGCGGCTTCGCCTGAAAAGAGGGGTTGAGCCTAAGATGCTGCGTAAAGGTATCGCGCTCGCGGCGCTTGGCTTGGCCGTTCTGGCGGCCCCGGCGGCTCATGCTTCCGGCGGCGCCCTGCACCCCAAGCATGTCGAGTTCAGCTTCGACGGCCCGTTCGGCAAGTTCGACCAGGCCCAGTTGCAACGCGGCTACAAGGTCTATCGGGAGGTCTGCTCGGCCTGCCACTCGATGAACCTGATGTACTTCCGCAACCTCGGCCAGAAGGGCGGGCCGTTCTACGATCCGAAGTACCCGAACCCGAACGACAACCCGTATGTGAAGTCGATCGCCAAGGACTATCAGATCAAGGACATCGACTCCGAGACCGGCGACGTCATCGATCGTCCGGGCACCTCGGCGGACCGGTTCCCGAGCCCGTTCCCGAACGAGCCCGCGGCCCGCGCGTCGAACGGCGGCGCCCTGCCGCCCGACCTGTCGGTGATGGCCAAGGCCCGTCACAACGGCCCGGCCTACATCTACTCGCTGCTGACCGGCTACAAGGATCCGCCCGCGGGCCTGAAGGTCGGCGTCGGCCAGCACTACAACCCGTACATGGCCGGCGACGTGACGGCGGCCTGGAGCGGTCCGCACGACAAGGTCCCGCCGGGCGGCTTCATCGCCATGGCCCCGCCGCTGACGGCCGGCCAGGTGACGTTCGACGACGGGACCAAGTCCAGCCTGGAGCAACAGGCCAAGGACGTCGCGGCGTTCATCGCCTGGGCTTCGGAGCCCAAGATGGAAGAGCGCAAGGCGTTCGGCATGGCCGCCATGGTCTATCTCTTCGTCTTCGCGGGCCTGCTGTACGCCAGCTACCGCAAGATCTGGAAGAACGTCGCCCACTAGAGCATTCTCCGCCGAAGTGGACACCGGTTCGGCGTGGAAAATGCTCTAAATTTAAAGAGTTGAGCGTGATCCGCTTCTATAGAAACGGATCACGCTCTAGGGCCGCGCGCTTCCGACACGAGACGAGAAGGCCCCGGAGCGATCCGGGGCCTTTTTCGTCGCACCGCCTTGCTTGACTCCCGGGGCTCGGAAAACCAACGATATCCGAAACGGTTGGGAGAACCGCCATGGGTGCTGGGTTGAGGGCTGGCGCCATCGCCGGCGTCGGGCTGTCGCTGGCGAGCTTCCCGCTTGAGCCGCAGCTATCGCCGAGGGTGACGGCGGCGCTGGACCCGACGCTGGCGGCCTCGTCGATCTGCACCTCGCGGCGGGGCGGCGAGGCGTTCCTGCGCAGCCTGCTGGCCGCCCNTGCTGGCCGCCCAGGCCGTGGCGGCGCCGGCGAGCCAGGCCGGGCCGATCCCGCTCTACGAGGACCTGACGAGGTCGCGGTTCCCGGTCAGCGCCGCCGACCCGCAGGCGCGGCGCTATTTCAGCCAGGGCCTGCTGATGACCTACGGCTTCAACCATTCGGGGGCGGTCCGCTCGTTCCGCGAGGCCCAGCGCCTGGACCCGGCCTGCGCCATGTGCTGGTGGGGCGAGGCGCTGGCGCTCGGCCCGAACATCAACGCCCCGATGGACGCGCGCGACCGCGACGCGGCGCTGGAGGCGATGGACCGGGCCATGGCGCTGCGGGAGCGCGTCTCGCCGATGGAGCGGGCGCTGATCGAGGCCGTGGCCCGCCGCTATTCGCGCGATCCGCAGGCCGACCGGGCGAGGCTGGACCACGCCTATGCCGAGGCGATGCTGGAGGTCGCGCGCCGCTTCCCGGCCGACGACGACGTGGCGGCGCTGGCCGCCGAGGCGGTGATGGACACCACGCCCTGGAACTATTGGGAGGCCGACGGCAAGACGCCGGTGGGGCGCAGCGGCGAGGCGGTCCGCCTGCTCGAAGCGGTGATGGCGCGCAATCCGGCCCATCCGCAGGCCGGGCACCTCTATATCCACCTGCTGGAGGCGGCGGACGCCGGGCGGGCGGAGGCGGCGGCCGACCGGCTGGCGGCCGCGCAGGTTCCCAGCGCCGCGCATCTGGTCCACATGCCCTCGCACATCTACCAGGCCCGCGGGCGCTATGCGGATTCGATACGGGCCAATGTGGCGGCGGCCCGCGCCGACGAGGCGTTCATCCGCAGCGCCGGCGACCACGGCCTGGTCCGCTACGGCTACTATCCGCACAACGTCCATTTCATCGTCATCTCGGCGCAGATGGCCGGCGACATGGAGACCGCGATCGGCGAGGCGGGCCGGCTGCGAGGCTTGCTGGACGTCGGGACCTCGGCGCAGATCGGCTGGGTCCAGGTCATCGACGCCGCGCCCTATCTGGCCATGGCCCAGTTCGCCGAGCCGCAGGCGATCCTGGACATGCCCGCGCCGGATGCGCGCCTGCCCTATGCGGCGGCGATGCGCCGCTACGCCCGCGCGGTCGCCTACGCCCAGCTCGGGGACAGGGCGGGGTTCGAGGCCGAGATCGCGGCGATGGAGGAGTTGGACCGGTCCGGCGCCTTCGCCGAACTGGTCGCCCAGGGCGTGCCGGCCCCGGACCTGGCGGCCATGGCCAGCGCGGCGGCCCGCGGCCGGTTCGCCGCCGCCCAGAAACGCTACGATGAGGCGATCGGGTTCTATCGGCAGGCGATCGCCATCGAGAGCCGGCTTCCCTACCAGGAGCCGCCCTACTGGTACGCTCCCATCGGCCAGTCGCTGGGGGCGGCGCTGTTCCTGGCCGGGCGGCCGGCCGAGGCCAGCGAGGCCTTCCGCGCCGCCCTGGCGCAGACGCCGCGCAACGGCTGGGTGCTGTACGGCCTGGCGCGCAGCGAGGCGGCCCTGGGGCGCAAGGCCGAGGCGCAGGCGGCCCGGCAGGCCTTCCAGCGCGCCTGGGCCGGGCGGCCCGAATGGCTGAGCATGGAGCGGCTCTGAAGGTTCAGCCGGCCGGGGCCAGCAGCAGGCGCCGGTGAGGGAAGTCGAAGCGCAGGCGCCAGCGGGCGAGCAGCGGCGCGCCGATGACCCCGGCGCTGGGGGCGGCGGGCGGCGTCAGGCCGCTGGGCAGGTTTTCAAGCAGCAGGCCGGCGAAGGAGGCGGCGCGCAGGGTCGCGCGGCGCTCGCCGCCGGGCAGGATGTCGGCCGGCTTGGCGCCGGGCGCGCTGGCGCGGTCCTGGCCGATCCGCACGGGCGCGTCGGCGCCGGTGGCGACCACGAAGTCGCCGGAAAAGGCGGTGGGGCCGTCGGAGACCGCGGCGCGGGCGGTGGCCACGCCGCCCAGGGTCTTCAGCGGCAGGGCCTGGGCGGGGCCGAAGCGCGGGGCCCGGCGCAGCGGATGGATCGCCACGCGGCAGGGCGCGAAACTGACGTCGACCACGTAGCCGGAGAGCAGGTCGGCGCCGATCACCCCGGCGATGGGGGTCGGGAAGGCCCAGGTGCGGCTGTCGAGATCGACCACGGAGAAGCGGCGGCCGGCCAGGGTGAGGCCGGCCAGGCGCACCTCGCCGACCTGGGCGGTCTCGGTGAGGCCCGCGGCCTGGGCCTTGGTCTCGTGCAACTGGGTGACCGGCGCGCCGGTGTCGATGATGTAGTCGCCGGCCAGGCCCGCGATCGAGGCCGGGGCGACGATCACACCCTGTTCGAACCAGCAGGCCGTCTCGCCCGCCCGGGCGGCGGCGGGGGCGAGGGCGGCGAGGGCGAAGACCAGGGCGGCGGGCTTCATTGGGCGTCCAGCGGCGGCGAGGCGGTGGGGCGAGGATAGCCGCTGGGCGGGCCCCGCGCGACCGTCATGCGCGTTAGGCCTTACCCCGGCCGCTTCCTTCGCCTAAGTCCTTGGCATGACCTTCATCCGGGCCTGGCGCGATTTTCGCCGAATGCAGGACGTGGCGGTGGGCGCCGCGGCCTTGATCTATGCGGGCGCGGTGGTGAACGCCTTTCAGGTGCTGCCCGGCGGGGCGGGACTGATCGCCCAGCGCACCCTGATCTGGCCGGCCATGTTCCTGTTCGTCTCGCTGGCGGTCCCGCTGGTCGTGCCGGCGCTGAAGCGCCTCCTGGCCCGCTATGTGTGGCTGAGCTTCCAGGCGGGCTTTGGCCAGACGCCGCTGTCGGTGCTGACCGGGGTGGGGCTGCTGGCGGCCGCGGCCCTGTTCATCTACTGGCAGGTCTGGGCCGTGGGGCACGGGGGGCGCTATCCGGCCGGAGTCTTCTCGGGCTATGCGGCGGGGATCGGCATACTGGCGGCCCAGGCGGTGCTGGTGCGGGCGCTGGAGACTGTGCCGGAGGTCAGGGCGCAGATCGAGGAGCCGGCCGGTTAGGCCGGCGCAGGCGCAGGGCCGGCAGGCCGTATTCGTCGTCCTCCATGGCCAGTTCGCAAAAGCCCAGCTTCTTCAGGACGCGGCGCGAGGCGGCGTTCTCCGGGTCGATGGTGGCGTCGACCTCGCCCAGGGCCGCGGCGTCGAGCACCGCGCCGGCCGCCTCGGTCGCGTAGCCGCGGCCCCAATGGGCGCGGGCGAAGCCGTAGATGATCTCCAGCCGGTTCGGGGCCGGGGTGGGGATCAGGCCGACCCAGCCGATCAGGTCGCCGCCGGCCTTCAGCTCCACGCCGCGGCTGCCGACCTCGCTGAGCCGCAGGCTGGCCGCGGCGTTGGTGATCCAGAGGGCGGTGGCCGCGCGGCTGAGCGGGCGGCCGTCGCCGACCAGGGCCATCACCTGCGGATCGGCGGCGATGGCGGCCAGGGCGTCGAGGTCGGCCTCGGTCAGGGGGCGCAGGCGCAGCCGGGCGGTTTCGAGGATCACGCCGAACTGCGCCCGCCGCCGTTGTTGGCGAAGAGGGCCAGGGTGCGCAGCCGCGCCAGCCGGGCGCTGTCGGCGTCGTAGTCCGCGCGGCGGTCGGACACGAAGCCATGGCCGGCCTCGTAGAGATAGATCGGCGTGTCGGGATGGGCCTCGCGGATTTCCTCGACCCGCTCCATGGGGATGGAGGCGTCGGCCTTGCCGAAGTGCAGGATGATCGGGACCTTGGGCGTCTCGCCGTTCAGTTCGGTGATGCGCCGGCCGTAGAAGGCCGAGGCGGCCGAGAGGCCCTGGCAGCGGCAGGCGGCGAGCCAGGTCGCCGCCCCGCCCCAGCAGAAGCCGGTGACGAAGACCGGCGGGGCGAGGGCGTCGATGGCCGCCTGGGCGTCGGCCGCCACCTGGTCCCAGGGCGTGGCCTGCGAATATTCGACGCCCTTGGCGATGGCCGCCTGGCTGTAGTCGGCGGCGAAGCCCGGCTCCAGACGGTCGTAGAAGGCCGGGGCGATGGTCTCGTAGCCTTCGGCCGCGAAGCTGTCGGCCAGCTCGCGGACGTGGTCGGTGACGCCGAAGATCTCCTGGATCAGCACCAGGCCGCCGCGCCGCGCGTCGGCCGGGCGGGCGCGGTAGGCGGCGAACTCGAACCCGTCCAGCGGGCTTTTGAGGGTGATGGTCTCGCCCATCAGGCCGACTCGAAGAGTTCGCGCGTGCGGGCGCGGGCGAGGTCGGCGGCTTCCTCGTTGTAGCGCTCGGGGCTCTCGTTGTTGAAGCCGTGGCCGGCGCCTTCGTAGATGTAGACCGGCAGGTCCGGGTGATGGGCGTGGACGGCCGTCTCGACCTCCTCGGCCTTGATGCCGGGATCGGTGTGGCCGAGGTGGATGATGACCGGGCAGAGGGGTTTCAGCCCGGCGTTGGCCTGGACCATGCTGCCGTAATAGCTGGAGGCGGCGGCCAGGCCCTCGACCTTTGCGGCGCTGAGCCAGGCCAGCGAGCCGCCGTAGCAGTAGCCGACCACGCAGACCTTGCCGCGGGCCTGAAGGAAGTCGCGGCAGGCGGCGATGTCGCCCAGCGCCTGCTCCATGGGCGTGGCGCGCGCATGGGCGACGCCGGCGGCGACGCCCTCGGGGTCGTGCTCGGCGACGAAGCCGCGCTCGCGGCGGTCGTAGAGGGCGGGCGCGATCGCCTCGTAGCCGGCCTTGGCCCAGCGCTCGACGTCGGCGCGGACGTGCCGGTCGATGCCGAATATCTCCTGGATCACGATGACCCCGCCCTTGCGCGGGGTGAAGGCCTGTTCGTGGTAGGCCGAAAACTCGAAGCCGTCGGCTCCCTTGAGGGTGATCGTCTCGCCCATGCGTCTGCTCCCGTCGCTGTCGGAAACGAGTGAAGCAGGAAACCTGGGCGCGGGGGAGGCGCGGTTTGCGGAAAAGATCGTCTCGGCTGTGTCGTCCCGGCTTCGACTGCGCCGAAACCGGGACGACATGAACGGAGAAGGGGTGGCCTTAGACGTTGAAGCGGAAGTTCATGACGTCGCCGTCCTGGACGACATAGTCCTTGCCTTCGGCGCGCAGCTTGCCGGCGTCGCGGGCTCCGGCCTCGCCCTTGAGGTTCACATAGTCCTCGTAGGCGATGGTCTCGGCGCGGATGAAGCCCTTTTCGAAGTCGGTGTGGATGACGCCGGCCGCCTGGGGGGCGGTGTCGCCCTTGTGGATGGTCCAGGCGCGGGCTTCCTTCGGGCCGACGGTAAAATAGGTCTGCAGGCCGAGCAGGTGATAGGCCTCGCGGATCAGCTTGTTGAGGCCAGGTTCGGTGAGGCCCAGGGTCTCCAGGAACTCGGCCCGCTCCTCGGCGTCGAGCAGGGCGATCTCGCTCTCGATCTGGGCGGAGATGACCACGTGGTCGGCCCCGTCGCGGCGGGCGCGCTCGGCGACCTGGGCGGAGAGGTCGTTGCCGGCGGCGGCCGAAGCCTCGTCGACATTGGAGACGTAGAGGGCCGGCTTGGAGGTCAGGAGCTGCAGCATCCGCCAGGCCTTGTCGTCCTCGGCCGAGACCTGGGCCTTGCGGGCCGGGCGGCCGGCGTTGAGCTCGGTCAGGGCGACCTGGACCAGGCGCAGGGTCTGGGCGCTTTCCTTGTCGCCGGTCTTGGCGCGCTTCTCGAGGTTGACGACGCGCTTTTCCAGGCTTTCGAGGTCGGCGAGCATCAGCTCGGTCTCGATGGTGTCGAGGTCGGCCAGCGGGTCGATCTTGCCCTCGACGTGGGTGATGTCGTCGTCGATGAAGCAGCGGGCGACGAAGGCGACGGCGTCGCAGTCGCGGATATTGGCCAGGAACTGGTTGCCCAGGCCCTCGCCCTTGGAGGCGCCGCGCACCAGGCCGGCGATGTCCACGAAGTTCATGCGCGCCGGGATGATCTCCTTGGAGGGGATCACCGCGGCCAGGGCGTTCAGGCGCGGCTCGGGCACCGCCACGTCGCCGGTGTTGGGCTCGATGGTGCAGAACGGATAGTTCGCCGCCTGGGCGGCCGCCGTCTGGGTGAGCGCGTTGAAGAGGGTCGACTTGCCGACGTTCGGCAGGCCGACGATGGCGACCTTGAGAGCCATGGGGAGAGCGGTTCCTGAATTGCGAGCGCGCGACCTAGCACGTTAGGGGGCCAGGCCCAAGGGGCGGGGCTTCTCCATAAGATCCTCCACCTCTGGGGGGAGCATCTTGAGGTTGTTCACTACCCCCGTCCCCGCGGCACGTCGCTTTTGTCGGCGGGGGCCAGGCGCATGACTTCGGTCTGGTACTTGTCGTCCTCGCCGGCGGCGAGCAGGGGAGCGGCGTCGGCGAGGGCGCGGAGCAGGGCCTCGACCCAGGCCTGGTCGACCTTGTGGAAGTCGGAGAGGACGTGGCCCTGGACGCGGTCCTTGTGGCCCGGATGGCCGACGCCCAGGCGGGCGCGGCGGAAGTCGGGGCCGACATGGGCGGTGACCGAGCGCACGCCGTTGTTGCCGGCCGCGCCGCCGCCCAGCTTCATGCGGAAGCGGCCGGGCGCCAGGTCGATCTCGTCATAGAAGAGGACGAGGTCGGCGGGCTTGAGCTTGTAGAACTTCAGCGCCTCGGAAACGGCGCGGCCGCTCTCGTTGTAGAAGGTCTGCGGCTTGAGGATCAGGGTGCGGACGGCACCCGCGGGCGTCTCGATCTCCCCCTCGCGGACGAGGGCGGAGAAGCGAGAGCGTTCCGGACCGAAGCGCCAGCGGCGCGCGATCTCGTCGACGGCCATGAAGCCGATATTGTGCCGGTTGCCCGCGTAGCGCGCGCCGGGATTGCCCTGGCCGGCCAGGACGAGCATGAGCTCCTCCGAACCGGCCTAGAGGGTCTTAGGCTTCGCCTTCGGCGGCTTCTTCAGCAGCTTCCGAAGCCCCGGCCGCCGAACCGGCGACGGTGGCGACGACGAAGTCGCGGTCGACCGACGGGGTCACGCCCTTGGGCAGGTCGAAGGCGCCGATGCGGATGGTGTCGCCGATTTCCAGGCCGGTCAGGTCGAAGACCAGTTCTTCCGGAATGGCGTCGGCCGGGCAGGCCAGTTCGACTTCGTGACGCACGACGTTGAGGGTGCCGCCCTTCTTCAGGCCCGGCGAGGCGTCGTGATTCTTGAAGTGCACCGGCACCGAGATCTTGATCGTCTGGTGCGCGTCGACCCGATAGAGGTCGAAGTGGATCGGCTCGTCGGTGACCGGATGCAGGTCGACGGCCTTGGCGATGACCGGCTGAGTCTCCTTGCCGTGTTGCAGGGTCACCAGATGGCCCAGCAGCTTGCCGGTGTAGAGCGCCTTGCGGAACTCGTTGCTCTTCACGGCGATGGCGACCGGATCCTTGTCGCCGCCATAGAGGACGCCGGGGACCAGGCCTTCGCGGCGCGCAGCGCGCGCTCCGCCGGTGCCAATGCGTTCGCGGACTTCAACATTCAGGATGATATCGGCCATGGCCTCGCCTCAAAACGAAGCCGCCGCGCGAAGACCCGCGCGGCGACGGAACGACCCGTTAGGGCCGAAAGGTGCGCGTAGATACACAAAACCCCCGGACCTTGCAACGGGCCAGGGGCAGGATTCCTAGCCCTTTTTCGCGACCTTCTTGGCCGGCTTCTTGACCGGGGTCGGCTTGTAGCTGGCGTTCTCGCGCACGGTCGGCACGAACTTGGGCTCATAGGGCTCGGGCTGGCCCGCCGCCTTTATGACGCAGCGGGCGGTGTCCATCATGGCGTGCTGGCCCAGGCAGAAGACGTCCTCGTAGTGCGGCTTGGCGACGGCCAGGCACTGATAGAGGTTCAGCTTGGCCATGTTGGCGCAGGAGGTGACGTTCGGCTCCACCATGATGGCGTTGAGCGTCTCCAGATTGGCGTCGGTGGCGTGGCCGAGAATCGCCAGGGCGGCGATGGAGAGGCTGCGAATCACCAGCGGGGTGAAGGGCGGGGCCGCGGCCGCGCCGGTCACGTCTAGCGACTGGCCGCCGCTGACCGCCTGCTGCAGGCGGGTGATCTGGGCGACGTCGCCGACGACGGGGGTGGCGCCCAGGGCCTTGGCCTGGAGCAGGCGCGCGTCGCGGCCGACGATGTCGGCCTTGGACCAGGGCTGCTTCTGGACGTCGTAGGCGGCCTGCTTGACGGTCTTGCCGGCCTGGTAGAACCGGTCGCCGTCCGCGCCGAGGGCGGCCTTGACCAGGCCCGCGGCGCCGCCCGAGCCGGAGAGGCCGACCACATAGGCCGGGTCCTTCATGATCTCGTAGGCGATCTGCTGGCGCTGCTGGGCGTTGGCCGCATACTGCTTGACGCCGGCGACGAAGGCCGGGTCCTGCAGCGCCACGATGGCGCCGTAGGCCATGGCGCCCTGCAGGAACTGCTTGGGCTCGTAGGAGGCGCCGATCTTCAGCCCCTCGGCGACCATCTGGCCGTCGACGAAGGCGGGCGAGATCGCCGCGGCCTTGTCCATGTAATAGCGATAGGCGGCCGCCTGCTCGACCAGCTTGGGCGAGAGCGAGGCGGCCGGCGGCGGCGGGGCGACCGCGACGGGAGGCGGCGGCTCGGCGCACGAAGCCAGGATTGCGGAAAATGCGATGGCCGCGGCCGAGAGGGCCGCGCGAGGCGCCTTGGTCATCCTGTGCCTTCCCCGGGGTAATCAGGCGCTGGAACCTAGCACCTGGGAGCGGGCGAGAATGTGTCCTCGCCGTGGTTAACGAGGCTTAACCAAGCTGGGCCGTTGGGCGAACCGGCCGATCATATCGGCGTGAGGGCGGCGGAAAGGCCGCCCCCCGCCGCTTCAAAAGGTCAGTCGAACAGCTTGGAGACCGATTCTTCGTTGGCGATGCGGCGGATGGCTTCGCCCAGCAGCCGGTCGCAGGAGACGTAGCGGATCTTGCCGCCTTCGAGGGCGCGGTCGGGGGCGGGAATCGAATCGGTCATCACCAGCTCCTTCAGCACCGAGCCGTTGACCCGCTCGACCGCAGCCCCGGACATCACGCCATGGGTCACATAGGCCGACACCTCGGTGGCGCCGGCGTCGATCAGCGCCTGGGCGGCGTTGCAGAGGGTGCCGCCGCCGTCGATCATGTCGTCGAAGAGGATGCAGCGACGGCCGGAGACGTCGCCGATGACGTTGGCGACCTCGCTCTTGCCCGGCCCCGAGCGGCGCTTGTCGACGATGGCCAGCTCGGCGTTGAGCCGCGAGGCGACCGCCAGGGCGCGGACCACGCCGCCGACGTCCGGCGAGACGATCATGATCTCGGCCGGCTTCGAATAGTTCTCCTTGATGTCGGTCGCCAGCAGCGGCGCCGAGATCAGGTTGTCGGTGGGGATGTCGAAGAAGCCCTGGATCTGGCCCGAGTGCAGATCCATGGTCAGGACGCGGTCGGCGCCGGCGCGCTCGATGAGGTTGGCGACCAGCTTGGCCGAGATCGGGGTGCGGCCGCCGGTCTTCCGGTCCTGACGCGCATAGCCGAAATAGGGCATGACGGCGGTGATCCGGCGGGCCGAGGCGCGTTTCAGCGCGTCGATGCAGACCAGCAGCTCCATCAGGTTGTCGTTGGCCGGGTAGTTGGTCGACTGGAGGATGAAGACGTCCTCGCCGCGGACGTTCTCGTCGATGGTCACCCAGACCTCGTTGTCGGCGAAACGCTTCACCTGCGCGCGGGTGAGAGGAACGTCCAGGTGCGAGGCCACGGCCTCCGCCAACGCACGGTTGGAGTTGCCAGCCAGCAGCTTCATCGGTCCCCCCGGGGAGCAGGTGTCGGTAATGGCGCGGCTTTTAGCAGGCGAGGGGCTGAGGGCAAGACCCCTGCGCGGCGAGCCAAGCCGAAGCACGTGGCGGGTCGCGGCATGGCCAGGCTTGGTTTACGGTCCGGCCATGCAAAAGATCGGACTGCCGGCCTGGACCTGGCTCTCACCCTTCATCGGCTCGCTGTTGCTGCTTGGCGCCAAGCTCGGCGGGCCTTTCGACCTGGCGCTTGCGATAGGGCTCATCGCCTGCGTGCTGGCCGCGGTGCACCATGCCGAGGTGGTCGCCCACAAGATCGGCGAGCCCTACGGGACGCTGGTGCTGGCCGTGGCGGTGACGGTGATCGAGGTCTCGCTGATCGTCTCGCTGATGCTGTCCAGCGGGCCGGCGGGGGCGGGGCCGGCGCGCGACACGGTGTTCGCGGCGATCATGATCATCCTGAACGGCCTGGTGGGGCTGTGCCTGCTGCTGGGGGCCGCGCGCCACCTGGAGCAGCGCTACGGCCAGGCGGGCGTCAGCGCGGCGCGGGCCACCCTGGCGGCCCTGGCCATACTGACCATGGTGCTGCCCAACTATACGACCAGCACGCCGGGGCCGGCCTATTCCAGCAGCCAGCTCGGATTCGTGGGGCTGGTCTCGCTGGTGCTCTACGGGACCTTCGTGCTGGTCCAGACGGTGCGGCATCGCGACTATTTCCTGCCGAGCGGGGTGGCGGCGCACGACGAGGACGTCCACGCCGCCCCGCCGAGCGCCCTGGCGGCCTGGATCAGCCTGGGCCTGCTGGTCGTGGCCCTGGTGGCGGTGGTGCTGCTGGCCAAGTCGCTGGCCCCGACGCTCGAGGCCGTGGTCGCCCAGGCAGGCGCGCCCAAGGCGGTGGTCGGGGTGGTGATCGCCGCCCTGGTGCTGGCGCCCGAGAGCCTGGCGGCGGTGCGTGCGGCGCGGGCCGACCGGCTGCAGACCAGCCTCAACCTGGCGCTGGGCTCGGCCCTGGCCTCGATCGGCCTGACCATCCCGGTGGTGGCGGTGGTGTCGCTGGTGATGGGCTGGCCGCTGTCGCTGGGCCTGGACGCCAAGGCGATGGTGCTGCTGGTGCTGACCCTGCTGGTGACCACTCTGTCGCTGGGGACCGGGCGGACCACGGTGCTGCAGGGCGTGGTGCATCTGGTGATCTTTGCGGTCTACCTGTTCACGACGGTCGTGCCGTAGGGGGAGAAAGCTAGACCAGCGCGATGGCCGAGAGCAGGCGGCCGAAGTCGGGCTCGCCGCGCTTGAAGGCGCGGCGGTTGGAGAAGAACCAGGCGTCCTCGGCGCAGGTGTCGCGGCCGATCCACCCACAGGCGCCGACGCCCGCGCGGCGCAGGCGGTGCAGGACATAGGCGGGCAGGTCGAACATCGCCTTTTCCGCGCCGTCGACCGGGGTGAAGAACTCGATGTTCTCGGCCGCCTCGGCGGCGAAGCGTTCGAGGAACTCCAGGCCGACCTCGTAAGAAGCCGGGCCGATGCAGGGGCCGACCACGGCGACGATGTCGGGGAGGTTCGCGCCCTGCTCGATCATCCGCTCCAGGGTCGCCTCCGCGACGCCGCTGAGCGCGCCCTTCCAGCCGGCGTGGGCGGCGGCGACCACGCGGGCCTTGGGATCGGCGAAGAGGATGGGCGCGCAGTCGGCGGCGAGCGCCCCGCAGGCGACGCCAGCGGTGCGGGCGACGACGCCGTCGCCCTGCGGCCGCTCGCCGTTCCAGGGAGCCTCGGCGACCAGGGCCTGGGCCGAATGGATCTGGTAGCAGGTGTTGAGCGCGCCCTCGGGAAGATCGAAATGGGCGGCGGCGCGGCGGCGGTTCTCGACGACGTCGTCAGGTGCGTCGGAGGAGCCGCGCCCGACATTGAGGCTGTCGTAAATGCCGGTCGAGACGCCGCCCTGGCGGGTGAAGAAGGCGTGGCGCACGCCGGGCAGGTCGAGCAGCGGCGAGGTCAGGACGGGCAGGTCGCTCACGGATAGGTCTCGAAGGCGGGCGGGACGAAGCCCGGGGAATGGAGGCAGGCGACCTTGAACAGCTCGCCCATCTGGTCGGGGGCGACCAGGCGTTCGAGCTGGCGCCCGATGGTGTCGGACAGGTCTGGGCGGGCGGCGGCCAGGGCCTCGGCGCGGGCGCCGATCCCCAGCCGGACCAGGAACTCGCCCTGGGTCAGGATCTGAGGCGTCTGCGCGCCCTGGGCGGCGGCGGCGGCCATGACGGCGGGGAAGTCGGCATGGACGGTGAGGTCGGCCTCGCCGGGGCTTTCCAGCGGGCCTTCCTTTCGGTGGCCGCGCAGGGCCTGGAGCGTGTCGCCGAAGCCGGGGACCGCGCGGCCGTAGTCGATCAGCAGCGCCGCGCCGCCGTCGGCCAGCAGCCGCGCGGCGATCTCGTCGGAGAGGGCCGCCTGGGCGGGTGAGGTTTCCAGGACGGCGCCGAGCATTTCCGCCCCCGTGACCGCAGGGAACGGGGGAGGAAAAACCTGGCCCAGCCCGAAGGCGAGAGCGCCGGCGGCGTCGAGGCCGACCATGCGTTCGGCCCAGCCCTTTTCGGTGCGGACGAACTGGCGGACGGGCAGGCAGTCGAGCAGTTCGTTGGCGATGAGGATCATCGGCGCCTCGGCCGGGACCTCGGCGAGGGCGCCGGCCCAGGCGAGATGGTCGCCCAGCGCCCGGCGCTGGCGGTCGCGCAGGGGCAGGGAGGTCTCGACCAGCCAGACGTCGGCGGCCTCGGTGAAGGCCGGCGAGAGCCTGGCCGCCCGCAGCAGGTCGCCCATCAGCGTGCCGTCGCCGGGGCCCATCTCGACCAGCCGGAACGGAGCGGGACGGCCCATGCGGCTCCAGGTTTCGACCGCCCAGAGGCCGATCAGTTCGCCGAACATCTGGCTGACCAGGGGAGCGGTGATGAAGTCGCCGCCTTCGCCCAGGGCCGGGCGGGTGGCGTAGTAGCCGAAGTCGGGGTCGTGCAGGCAGGCGGTCATGTACTGGGCGAGGCTCATCGGCCCGCTGGCCCGGATCTGGGCCGCCAGGCGCTCGCGCAGGCTCATGGGCTCTTGGTCTGGGCTTGGGGGAGCGGGGCGGCGGCCTCGGCGGCGGGCGGTTCGCGCAGGCCGCGCCAGATGAGGAACAGGCCGCCGATCACCATCGGCGCCGACAGCATCATCCCCATGGTGAGGCCGAAGGGGAAATGCTGGAGGTAGCGGTCCGGCTCGCGGAAGTTCTCCACGAAGGTGCGGAAGAGGGCGTAGCCCAGCAGGAAGAGCCCGGCGACCACCCCGCGGCGCTTCAGGAGGCCCGCGCCATGGGTCGCCCAGCGCAGGATCAGGAAGAGGACGAGGCCCTCTAGGGCGGCTTCGTAGAGCTGGCTGGGATGGCGCGGCTCGATCCCCGCCTGGGGAAAGACGATCGCCCAGGGCGCGTCGGTCGGGCGGCCCCACAGCTCGCCGTTGATGAAGTTGGCGATGCGGCCGAAGAAGAGGCCGATCGGTGCGCAGGCGGTGATGGCGTCGCCCACCCGCAGGACGTCGAGCCGGTTCTTCCAGCAGAAGGCGAAGACCGCGACCAGCACGCCGAGCGCTCCGCCGTGGAAGCTCATGCCGCCATGCCAGACCTGGACGATCTCCAGCGGGTCCTCGACGATGATCGAGGGGGTGTAGAAGAAAACGTGGCCGAGCCGGCCGCCGAGGATGACGCCGAGCGTGATCCAGAGCACGAGATCGTCCACCTGGGCGGGCGTGGCGGGGGCGCCGCGCGGCCCCCAGAGGGCCGGTTTCTTCATCAATCCCGCGACATAGCGCCACCCCAGCAGGATGCCGGCGACATAGGCCAGGGCGTACCAGCGTATTGCGAAAGGCCCGATCTGGACGAGGACTGGATCGAAATCGGGGAAGGGCAAGCGGATATCTCCGAATGTTTCGCCCCCAGGGTTTAGACGAGAAGCCCTTCGCTTTCATCCCCCGGCAGGCCATATAGGGGCGATGCAGACCCAGAACCCTTTCCTGGACGAGTTCGCCAAGATCACCAGCGCCGCCATGGGCCTGGCCCAAACGGCGAGCGAGGAGGCCAAGGCCGCCTTCCGCGCCCAGGCCGACCGCTTCGTGGCCGACTTCGACCTCGTCCGCCGCGACGAGATCGACGTGCTGAAGGCCGAGATCGCGGCCCTGCGCGCCGAGGTCGAGGCGCTGAAGGCCCCGGCGCCCAGGAAGGCCGCCAAGAAAGACTGAATGTTGCAACACGCGAATGTGGCTCGCGCACGGCAAGAAAGCCGATGACGCGAAGCGCGCGAAGCAGCTTAGTTTCAATGTCGCAGGCGATTCGATGGCCGGCTCGGCCCGCGACGCCTTTTGCGAAAGGACCGCCGGTCTAATGGACACTCCGCTACCTGACGAAGACGTCCTGGTCGCGCTCGATCCGCTGGATGTCGTCGAGCACGTCCTCACCGCCGAGAATCTTCAGTTCGATCGCACGGAGGACGGGGACCTCGCCTTCGCCCTCACCGGGGACTGGAAGGACTACGAACTGTGGTTCGCCTGGCGCCCCGAGGCCGACTGCCTGCAACTGTGCCTGTCGTTCGACCTGCAGGCCACGCCCGAACAGCGCGCGGCGGCCTATGAGCTGATCTCGATCCTGAACCAGCGCGTGTGGCTGGGCCATTTCGAGCTGTGGGAGGACGGCGAGATCATCTTCCGCCACGCCATGGCGCTGATGACCGGCGAGCGGCCGAGCCTGGCCCAGGCCGCGGCGATGATCGACGTGGCGATGGAGGCGGCCGACCGCTTCTATCCGGCGTTCGACTTCCTGGTGCGCGGTTCGAAGTCCGCGGCCGATGCGATCGCCGCCTGCATGTTCGAGACCGTCGGCGAAGCCTAAGGGACTTGGAGATGACGCCGATCCTGATGCTGGGCGCCGGCCGCATGGGCGGGGCGCTGATCGAGGGTTGGCGCGCGGCGGGGGCTTTCCAACCCGCCGACCTGATCGTGCGCGAGCCGTTCGAGAGCCCGGCCCTGGACGCGCTGCGGGCCGCCGGCGCGGCGGTCAATCCGCCGGATGCGGCGCTGGCGCGGGCCAGGACCGTGCTGCTGGCGGTCAAGCCGCAGATGTGGCGGCAGGCCGCCGCCGAGGTCGCCGCGCACCTGGCGCCCGAGGCGGTGATCGTCTCCATAGCCGCCGGCGTGCGGGCCGCCGACATCTCCGAAGCCTTCGGCGGCCGCGCGGTGGCGCGGGTCATGCCGACCACGGCGGTGGCGGTGCGCCAGGGCGCTGCCAGCATCTATGCC
>MEEW01000035.1 GCA_001724985.1 Phenylobacterium sp. SCN 69-14 | reverse complement strand
AGCCGGACGAGGTCGCCCGCGGCGATGCGATAGGTCGGCCGCACGGTGCGGTCGGCATGGTCGACGATCACCTCGCGCGGTTCGGCGACGGCGTCGGCATAGCCGCGCTTCTGGGCGGCCGCCACGATCCGGCCCTCGGCGTTGATGACGTCAACGGCGCGTCCCGGCGCGCCGGTCGCAAGACCCATGACCGCTTCGCCGGCGAGTTGGACGCCTTCGTCCGGCGCCGGCGCCAGCCACTGGATCTGCGGATCGGCGAGGGTGAAGCGCGGGCCCGGCGTCACGCGGACGATGGCGGTCGGCGGGTCGTCCTCCCCCACGTCGGGCGTGACCTCGTGGCCGTAGTAGCCCTCCGAGCGCAGGACGGCGATGGCGTTCTCGCCGGCTTCCCGCGCGCGACGGCGCGCTTCGAAGCGATTGGAGATCGGCTTGTCGGTCTCTCCGATGGCGCGGGCGATCGAGGCGCGCAGCTCGGCCTTCAGGTCGCCTTCGACATTTGCGCGCGGCTGCTCCGCACGCGCGGCTCCCGCACCGAGGGCCGCCGTGGCGGCGACCGCGACGACCAATCGTCCCACGCCAGTCCTTTCGTTGCGCCCCCATCAGCGATGTAGCCCGCGTCGTGCGGGGCTGTCACCCATCCGATGCGCCAGGGCGGCGCTCGGCGCAGCGACGTATCTCAGGCCGGAAAGACGTAGGCCCGGCTCACGGCCAGCTCCAGGCGCGCGCCGGGATGGACGCCCGCGGCGATCTGACGGGCGATCGCTGCTTCGATGCGCTGGCCGCCCTCCGTCGCGCCCTCGATCCTGACGACGGCGCCTTGAGGGGCGATGTGCGCGACCGTGATGGCCAGGTCGCCCTTGCCGGGGTCGGTCACCAGCAGTTCGTGCGGGCGCACGAAGGCGAGCGCGGGCCCGTCCCGCACCTCGCCGGCGCGCAGGACGATGTCGCCGAGCGTGAAGCGCCCGCCCTTGGCCTCGCCGGCGAACCTGTTGGCCTCGCCCACGAAGCCGGCGACGAAGGCGCCGGCCGGCGCGTCGTGCACTTCGTCCGGCGTGCCGACCTGCTCGATCGCGCCCTGGTTCAGGATGGCGACCCGGTCGGCCAGTTCCAGCGCCTCCTCCTGGTCGTGGGTGACGAAGATGGTGGTGACGCCGGTCGCATCGTGGATGCGTCGCAGCTCCTTGCGCAGCGACTTTCGGACCGTGGCGTCGAGCGCGCCGAACGGCTCGTCGAGCAGCAGGACGCTGGGATTGACCGCCAGCGCCCGGGCCAGGGCCACGCGCTGGCGCTGGCCGCCGGAGAGCTGGGCCGGATAGCGCCCGCCCAGGCCGTCCAGCTCGACCAGACGCAGCAGTTCGGCCACGCGGGCGGCGATCTGCGCCTTGCCGGGCTTGGCCGCGCCCTTGCGCACATCGAGGCCGAAGGCGATGTTCCTGGCCACGGTCATATGGCGGAACAGGGCGTACTGCTGGAAGACGAAGCCCACCCGGCGCTCCGCCGCGCCGGCGAAGGTCATGTCCTGGTCGCCGTAGAGAATCTGGCCGTCGCTCGGGAACTCCAGGCCGGCGATCACCCGCAGCAGGGTCGTCTTGCCCGAGCCGGAAGGCCCCAGCAGCGCCAGCAACTCGCCATCGGCGATCTCCAGGCTGACGCCGTTCAGCGCCGGATAGCGCCCAAAGCGCTTCTCCACCGATCGAATGGAAATCGTCATTCGCTTTAGGTCTCTCGATCAGTGGCCGCCGGCGCGGGAGCGCGGCTGGGCGATCTCCAGCACGCTCTTCAGCACCAGGGTGACGACGGCCAGGAAGCACAGCAAGGCCGCGACGGCGAAGGCGCCGACATAGTCGTACTCGTTGTAGAGGATCTCGACGTGTAGCGGCATGGTGTTGGTCAGGCCGCGGATATGGCCCGACACCACCGACACCGCCCCGAACTCGCCCATGGCGCGGGCGTTGCAGAGCAGGACGCCATAGAGCAGGCCCCAGCGGATATTCGGCGCCGTCACGCTCCAGAAGGCGCGCAATCCCGAGGCGCCCAGGGAGATTGCCGCCTCCTCCTCGTCCACGCCCTGTTCCTGCATCAGCGGGATCAGTTCGCGCGCGACGAAGGGAAAGGTGACGAAGATGGTGGCCAGGACGATGCCCGGCACGGCGAAGACGATCTTGATGTCGTGGTCCAGCAGCCAGGGGCCGAACCAGCCCTGGGCCCCGAACACCAATACGTAGATCAGGCCCGCGACCACCGGCGACACCGAAAACGGCAGGTCGATCAGGGTGATCAGGAACGGCTTGCCGGGAAATTGGAACTTCGCCACCGCCCATGACGCGCAAAGCCCGAAGGCCACGTTGAACGGCACGGCGATGGCCGCGGTCAGCAGGGTCAGCTTGATCGCCGCGCGGGCGTCTTCCGTGGCGATGGCCTCCAACGCCGCCGGCAGCCCCTTTCGCAGGGCCTCGAAGAAGACCGAGACCAGGGGCAGGATCAGCACGCCGGCCAGGAAGACCGCAACCAGGGCCAGAACGACGATGCGCGCCCAGAGCGGATCGGTCGTGGTGTCGGGCGAGCGGCTCATGCCGACAGCCTCCGGGCCCAGGCCTGGACGGCGTTGATCACGAAAAGCATGGCGAAGGAGACGACCAGCATCACCACCGCGATGGTCGCGGCGCCTGCATAGTCGTACTGCTCGAGTTCGATGACGATCAGCAGCGGCGCGATCTCCGACTTGTAGGGCATGTTGCCGGCGATGAAGATCACCGAGCCGTACTCCCCGACCGCGCGGGCGAAGGCCAGGGCGAAGCCGGTCAGCCAGGCCGGGGCCAGGGCCGGAAGGACGACCCGGGCGATGGTGTCCAGCCGCCCCGCGCCCAGGCTGGCGGCGGCTTCCTCGACGTCGGCCGACAGGTCTCGCATCACCGGCTCGAGGGTTCGCACGATGAAGGGCAGGCCGATGAAGGTCAGGGCGATCACCACCCCCAGCGGCGTATAGGCGATCTTCAGGCCCGCCGGCTCGGCCAGCGACCCGATCCAGCCGTTGGGCGCATAGAGCGTCGCCAGCGCGATCCCCGCCACCGCCGTCGGCAGGGCGAACGGCAGGTCGATCAGCCCGTTGACCAGGCCCTTCAGCGGAAACTCGTAGCGCACCAGCGCCCAGGCGGTCAGCAGGCCGAACACGCCGTTGATCGCCGCGGCGATGAAGGCCGCGCCGAACGACAGCCGATAGGCGGTCAGGGCCCGCTCGTTGAAGGCTGCATGCAGAAAGTCTGCGGGCGACTGCTCTGCCGCCTTCAGGCCCACCGCCGCCAGCGGGATCAGAACGATCAGTGAAAGGGACGCCAGGGTCAGGCCCATGGTGATCCCGAACCCGGGAATCGCCGATCGCCTGTGGATCAGGGGCCGCCGTGGTTTGTCGCGGCTGTCGGCATAGGTCGCGGTCATCGTCACGGCCCCGGTTCATTCCGCTAAACGCCGTGCGTGGCGGTTCGCTGCATGTGGCTCACGGCCTCGCTAATTCCTATAGTTCCGATGGCCAATGTAGTTTTTCTGAGTCCGCGAAGGGAAAGCCTGCATCGACTGGCGGAGCGGAAAGCTGCACTGGCGCCCTTGCCCCGGCGAGGTCGCCCGAATATGTTCCGCGCCTCTTCGACCCGGCGCGCCTGCGTCGTGCGCGAGGGCCGGTAGCTCAGTGGTAGAGCATTCGACTTTTAATCGAATGGTCGTGAGTTCGAACCTCACCCGGCCTACCATCTTCCCAGCCTGATCGACCCAAGTCCGATCCCTGGCGCAGACCGCCGGCTCGCACTAGCATGAGGCCATGCGCCGCCACCTGCTTCCCCTTCCCGCACTGCTGCTGGTCAGCGCCTGCGTCACCGGGCCGGCCGATGGTTCCGGCAAGATCCAGACCTCGTCCCAGGCCAAACGCGAAAGCGTCCAGGGCGCGGTTTCGGCGCCGCTGCGCGACGTGAACCTGCTGCAGACCAAGATCCCGCCGGTGCTGCTCGAAGCCATGGCCGACCCCTACAAGCGCCCGCAACCAGCCACCTGCGCGGGAATCACCGAGGCGGTGGTTCCGCTCAACAATGCGCTCGGCGCCGATCTCGACGAGCCTGCCGTCGACGAGGACGACCTGATGTCCCAGGGCAAGGGGGCGGCTCTGGGCGCGGTCGCAGGCCTCGCCTCCGACGTCATCCCCTTCCGCGGCTGGGTCCGGAAACTTACGGGGGCCGAGCGCCACGACAGCCTCGTCCAGGCGGCGATCACCGCCGGCGGGGTGCGGCGGGCCTATCTGAAGGGCCTGGGCGAATCGCGCGGCTGCAAGCCGCCGGCCACGCCTTCCCACGTGCTGACCGGCTCGCCGGTCATCAGCCAGGACCGAAAGCCCCGTTATCCGGTCCGCTGACGGGCCTTGAAGTCGCGCCGGAACTGCTCGAACCGGCCCTCGGCGATCGCCGCACGCATCGCCGCGGTCAGGGCCTGGAAGTGGGCGATGTTGTGCCAGGACAACAGCACCTGCCCCAGGAGCTCCTCGGCCTTCACCAGATGATGCAGATAGGCCTTCGAATAGTGCGATGAGGCCGGGCAGTCGCTCGTCTCGTCCAGAGGACTGTCGTCCTCGGCGAACCGGGCGTTCTTCAGATTGACCGCCCCCTCCCAGGTCCAGGCCTGGCCGTGCCGGCCCGAACGGGTCGGCAGCACGCAGTCGAACATGTCGACCCCGCGGGCGACCGCCTCGACCAGGTCGATCGGCTTGCCCACCCCCATCAGATAGCGCGGCCGGTCGGCCGGCAGCATGGCCGGCGCATAGTCCAGCACCTCGCACATCGCCGCATGCCCCTCGCCCACCGCCAGGCCGCCCAGCGCATAGCCGTCGAAGCCGGTCTCGATCAGGCGTTCGGCCGACTCACGGCGCAGGTGCTCAAAGGTCGAGCCTTGCTGAATGCCGAACAGGGCCTGGCGCTCGCGCTCGCCGAACGCCGCCTTCGAGCGCTGGCCCCAGCGGGCCGAGAGCCGCATGGCCTGCGCCGCCCGCGCCTCTTCCGCCGGCCAGGAGACGCACTCGTCCAGTTGCATGACGATGTCCGAGCCCAGCAGGTCGGCCTGGATCTCGATGGAGCGCTCTGGCGTCAGAATATGTCTGGAGCCGTCTATGTGGCTCTGGAACCTGACCGACTCCTCGGTGACCTTGGCGATCTTCGACAGGGACATCACCTGGAAGCCGCCGGAATCGGTGAGGATCGGCCGCTCCCAGCGCATGAAGCGGTGCAGTCCGCCCAGCCGCGCCACCCGCTCGGCGGTCGGCCGCAGCATCAGGTGATAGGTATTGCCCAGGATGATGTCCGCCCCCGTGGCGCGCACCTGGTCGACGGTCAGCGCCTTCACGGTCGCCGCGGTGCCGACCGGCATGAAGGCCGGGGTGCGGATGTCCCCGCGCGGCGTCTTCAGGACGCCGGTGCGCGCCGCGCCGTCGGTCGCGGCGATCTCGAACGGGAATGCGCTCATGCGTCCGCCCTCCAGAGCAGGCTGCCGTCGCCATAGGAATAGAAGCGATAGCCCCGGGCGATCGCATGGGCGTAGGCCGCGCGCATGGCCTGGGCGCCCGCGAAGGCGCTGACCAGCATGAACAGAGTCGACTTCGGCAGATGGAAATTGGTCATCAGCCCGTCGGCGGCGCGGAACCGGTAACCGGGGGTGATGAAGATCGAGGTCTCGGCGGCGAAGGGGCGGATCACGCCGTCTTCGCCGGCGGCGCTCTCCAGCAGCCGCAGCGAGGTGGTGCCGACGCAGACGATGCGCCCGCCCGCCGCCCTGGCCGCGTTCAGCGCCTGGGCGGTCGCCGCATCGACCTCGCCATATTCGGCGTGCATGCGGTGTTCCGACAGGTCTTCGGTCTTCACCGGCAGAAACGTGCCGGCGCCCACGTGCAGGGTCACGAACTGCAAGGTCACGCCCATCGCCTGCAGTCGCTCCAGCAGACTGGGCGTGAAATGCAGCCCGGCGGTGGGGGCTGCGACCGAGCCCTCCTCATCGGCATAGACGGTCTGATAGTCGGCGCGGTCCTGCTCGTCCTCGCCGCGCTTGGCCGCGATATAGGGCGGCAGCGGCATGGCGCCGCGCTCGCTGATCGCCGAATCGAGATCGGGGCCGGCGAGATCGAAGGCCAGGGTGACCTCGCCCCCCTCCCCCTTGTCGACGACCGTCGCGTCGAGCGCGCCCAGCAGACAGGCCCGGTCCTGCGTCTCTCCGAACTGCACACGGTCGCCCGGCGCCAGTTTCTTTCCCGGCTTCATGAACGCGGTCCAGCGCGAGGGCGACAGGCGCTTGTGCAGGGTCGCCTCGACCGCGATGTTCGACGCTTCACGAACGCGCCGCCCCTTGAGCCGCGCCGGAATCACCTTGGTGTCATTCAGCACCAGCACGTCGCCGGCCCGCAGTTGCGCCGGCAGGTCGGCGACGCTCAGGTCCTCCAACGGACGCCCCGGCGCCACCAGCAGCATCCGGGCGGAATCGCGTGGGCTGACGGGCCGCAGGGCGATACGGTCCTCTGGAAGTTCGAAATCGAAATCGGCAAGCTGCATGGGCGCGTCTGAAGCGCACGGGGCAGGCCAACCGTCAAGCATCGGGCGTATAGATCGCTGCATGAACCTGGCCGGATTCGTTACGCGCAGCATCGCCCTTCCCGCCGGCCTGGCCTGCGCCGCAGCGGCGCTTCTGGCGCAGGGCGGCCGGTTCAGCGGCCATCTGGACGTCTTGGCGCACTTCGCGCCGCTCTACCTGCTGGGCGGAACGATCGTGCTCGCCCTGGCGCCGCTCGACCGCCGGCCGCGTCGGCTGGCGCTGATCGGGGCCAGCGCAGCGCTCGCCAGCTTCGCGCTCATGGCTCCTGAACTGCTGAGCGCCGTAAAGACCTCCGCGCCGCCCTCGGCTCCGCCTCCTGCGCATGCCGTGAAGCTGGTGCAGTTCAACGCCGGGCGCGACAGCCATAATCTCGAGGCGCGTATTCGATGGTTGCGCCAGGAAGACCCCGACGTGCTGGTGGTCGAGGATTCCCGGCCGGTGTTCCAGACCATGGTCGTCGAGCGGCTGGGCCGTCGCCAATCCTGCGGCATGACCTGCGAGATCTCGATCTTCACCCGCGAGGCGCCCCTGAAGATCGAAAGCCCGCGTCGCGGGCGGATCGGCCTGGGGCCGGCCGTGGCCGTGGCGCATCTTCAAGGGCCCGCCGGCCCCTATGCAGTGGTCGGAACCCATTATGCCTGGCCGACCGCCGTCACGATCCATCGCGAGAACGGCCGCCGGATGCAGGAAATCCTGAAGCCCTTGCCGGCGCGGACCACGATCCTCATGGGCGACTTCAATTCAACGCCCTGGTCCTTCGCCCGCCGCCGCGACGACCGGGCCTTCGGCCTGGAGCGTCGCACGCGCGCCCTGCCCACCTGGCCGGCGAACGGCATGTTCGGCCTTGCCTTCCTGCCGATCGACCATGTCTATGCCGGCGCGGGCTGGCGCACCGTTTCGGTGACGCGCGGCCCGCGATTGGGATCGGACCACTATCCGGTCGTCGTCACCCTGGCGCCGCGCTGAGGCCGCATGGAATTCGCCCGTTCGCTCCTGACCGCCTTGATGACCCTGGTCGCCCTGGTCTGCCTGGGCTGGGCCCTGGCCGCGCACGGCGGGCGCTGGAGCGTCCGGCTCGACGTGCTGACCCATTTCGCTCCCATCGTCCTGGCCGTCGCGGTGGTGGTCGTCGTTTACGGCGCGCTGGCCGAGACCGGGGGCGCGCGGCTGGCGCTCCTGGCGATCGGAGGCCTCGCCACCCTGGCCGCCGCCCTGCTTGTCGCTCCTGAGTATCTGCGCCCCGCCAGCAAGCCCGCGGCCGCCGATGCGGCCGAGCAGATGACCCTGATCCAGTTCAACGCCTGGGGACGGAACCTGGAAGAGGAGGCCACGGTCGCCTGGCTGAAGGCGCAGTCGCCCGACATCCTGGTCGTGGAGGAAGCCAGCAACATCGGCCCCAAGCTCAAGACGGCCCTCGCCGGCTACCATGTAAGCTGCGGCGCCTGCAGCGTGATGATCTTTTCCAAGGCGCAGCCGATCGCCGAAGATGTCCCGGTCTTTCCCAGCGACGGGCGGCTGCGGCCGCCGATCGCCGCGGCGACCTTCCGGGATCGGCACGGCGACTACACGGTGTTCGGCGCCCACTATGTCTGGCCGGTCCATGGCGGCTGGCAACAGGCCCAGGGCCGGCTGATCGCCAGGATGCTTCATCGCGTGCCGCGCGAGCGGCTGATCCTGTCGGGGGATTTCAACTCGACCCCGTGGTCGTTTTCGCGTCGTCGGGAGGATGCGGCCTTCGGTCTGGAGCGGCGGACGCGCGCGGTGTTCTCCTGGCCCGCCGGCCGGCTTCCCAAGCTTGGGATCGAGGCGCCCTTTCCCCTGCTGCCGATCGACCACGTCTACGCCGGCCCAGGCTGGCGCACAGTTTCAGTGAGGCGCGGACCGCGGTTGGGGTCGGACCACTATCCGGTGATCGTCACCCTGGCGGTTTCACCGGAGGTGGCTGCGGGCCCTGCGTAGGGCCTCGCGCAACCTGGCCCGTTCCTCGGCGTAGCGGGTTTCCAAGTCGCGCCGGCGCGCCTCCAGCGCCTGGCGCTCCTTCTCCAGGGCGGCCAGGGCGGCGTCGAAGGCCGCCGCCTGCGCGGTGAGCTCGGCCTCCAGGGCCTTTACCGCCTCGACTTGATCTGGGGTCGGGCCTCTCGGCCGCCGCGGCGCTTTCGCAGATGTCTTCTCAGGCGCCTTGACCGGCCGGATCTGGCGCGGCCGCCTCAGGACCTCGCCCGGCGCGCCCAACGCAGCCTCGACCAGGCCTGGGTCGTCGGTCTCATAGGCGCCGCCGCTGGCGAACAGATCCTGATGGGCGCCCCAGGCCGCCAGCGCCTTGGCCCGGGAGCTGACGGCGACGACGTAGTCGGTGAAGCCGTCGCTGGTCACGAACACCTTCAGCCGCGGGGCCATGCTCGTCGTCCTCAAGCCAGGGAGGCCAGCTCCCGCGCAAGGTTCTCCCGCGCCTGCGGTTCCAGCCAGTCGCGGAAAGCCGGATCGGGGAAGATAACCGGCGCATCGAGAAAGCGTTGCAGCACGCCGGCCCGTCCGGTCCGCCACAGATCGTCCGGAACGTGCGCATATTCTTCGCGCACCGCTCGCGCATAGGCGTCGTAGCGCTCGGCCGGCGCGCCGAGGATCGAGAGATCTATGGAGACCAGGATCTCGCCCAGGCGATCGCCCTCCTCCACCTGATGGCCGGCGGTCAGTCGGATCAGGCGGGCGACCTCGTCGCGGGCATGGATCGAGACGCCGTCGACATCGCGCAGGGCCGCCTTGGCCAGGTCGGCGCTTCTGGCCTCGTTGTCCGACGCCTTCGGATCGTAGACCGCGTCATGCCACCAGACCGCATAGGTGAGGATCTGGCGCTCGGAATCGGTCAGGTCGGGGACCTTCTCGAGCAGCGCCAGGCACTGCTCGATATGGGCTCTGGTATGGTAGCGGCGATGCGGCTGCGCATAGGCCGCCTCCAGGTCAGGCGTCACGCGACGTCGGCGGCCACGCGAGCCGAGACAATCTTGCCCGGGCTGCGCGGCGGCTCGCCCTTCGGCAGGGCGTCGACCGCCTCCATGCCTTCGACCACCTCGCCCCAGACGGTGTACTGACCGTCCAGGAAGGTCGCGTCGTCGAAGCAGATGAAGAACTGGCTGTTGGCCGAGTGCGGCGCCGAGGTGCGCGCCATCGAGCAGACGCCGCGCACGTGCGGCTCGCGGGAGAATTCGGCCTTGAGGTTCGGCTTGTCCGAACCGCTCGTCCCGGTGCCGGTGGGGTCGCCGCCCTGGGCCATGAAGCCGTCGATCACGCGATGGAAGACGACGCCGTCATAGAAGCCCTCGCGCGTCAGTTCCTTGATCCGTTCCACGTGGCCAGGAGCCAGGTCGGGGCGGAGTTTGATCGTCACCGGCCCCGTATCCAGGGTTAGAATGAGGGTGTTTTCCGGGTCCATTATTTCACCTCCGATGGGATTCTGATCTCGCATGCCGTGAAGTCCGCGCCCATGCGGCTGCGGACGTTGGCGATCTCGGCCTTGAACCAGGCGCTGCCCGGGTCGATCACGCGGACCTTGGGACGCTCGGCGGCGGGGATATCGGCCAGGATGCGGACCTTGTCCATCTTATCCTGCGGCGCAGCCACCGGCTCGCCCACCTTGATCGCGCGCACGACGTCCAGGCCGGCGATCACCCGCCCCCAGCCGGTGTAGCGCTTTTCCAGCGACGGATAGGCGTAGCGCATCAGGAAGAACTGGCTGTTGGCGCTGTCGGGGTCCTGGGCGCGGGCCATGGCCGCCACGCCGGGGCAGTAGAGCGGCCAGGCCGAAATCCTGCCGTCGGCGGTCATGGCCATCAGCATCGGGCTCTGGCTCATCACCGGGACGGACTTGATGAAGCCCACCTGGCTGACGTTCTGATCGGCCGCCTGCACGAAGCCGCTGTCCTGGCCCAGGCGGAACAGGAACTCCTGAACCAGGTCCGGCTTGTCGCTGCCGCCGGTCCCGTCGTCCTGCGGATCGCCGGTCTGGTCCATGAAATTGTCGATGACGCGGAAGAACGCCCGGCCGTCATAGAAGCCAGACCGGGTCAGTTCCTTGATGCGCTGCACGTGGGCGGGCGCGATCTCGGGCAGCATCTCGACGATGATGCGGCCCTTGTTGGTGTCGATGACCAGCACGTCGTCCAGATTGGGCGTGCGCCAGTCGCCAGCTCCCGGCTGGGCCGGAGCTGCGGGCGCCGCCACCGCCGTCGCGGGGGCTTTCTTCTGAGCGAGTGCGGGGCTTGCCGCCGCAAGGGCGGCCGCAGCGAGGAGAGCGGTTCGAATCATGCGCCCCTCGTAATGGTCGCCGGGCCGAACCGCCAGCCCCGGTTCGCCGATCAGGCGCGCCCGACCTTGGCCATCAGCGCGTCCTTGATCGCCGGGCTGACGAACTTGCCGATGTCGCCGCCGAGCATGGCGATTTCCTTGACCAGCTTGGAGGAGATCGCCTGGTGGCGAGGGTCGGCCATCAGGAACACCGTCTCGACCTCGCGGTCGAGCTGCTGGTTCATGGCGGTCATCTGGAATTCGTATTCGAAGTCGGCCACGGCGCGCAGGCCGCGGACGATCACCTGGGCCCCGATCTGCCGGGCGTAGTGCATCAGCAGCCCCTCGAAGGGCTGCACGACGATCTCGGCGCGGTCGGAAAGGTGCGCCGTCGCTTCCCGCAGGATCGCCACGCGTTCGTCGAGCTCGAACAGGGGCCCCTTGCCGACATTGATCGCGACGCCGATCACCAGCTTGTCCACCAGCTTCACCGCCCGGCCGATGATGTCGGTATGGCCGTTGTGGATCGGGTCAAAGGTCCCCGGATAGAGCCCCACACGCGTCATTCGACGTCTCCCCCCTGTTGCGGTGCAACAGGATTTCACCGCGGCTGGCGACGAAAGCAAGTCAAAAACCGTCATGCAACCGCCGGTTAAACCTGCGGTTGCAGGCCTCGGCTATTCGGCGGGGCCTTCCTCGAGGTCGGCTGCATCCTCGCCATCCTCGCCGCCCTGGCCTTCCAGCCGCTCGACCGAGACCACATGCTCCTCGCGGCTGGTGCGGAAGATCATCACGCCGGAGGTGTTGCGGCCGACCATGCGCACCTGCTTCACAGGAGTGCGGATCAACTGGCCCTGATCGGTCACCAGCAGGATCTCGTCGTCCTCCTCGACCGGGAACGAGGCCGCCAAGAGGCCGCCCTTCTTGGTCAGGTCCTGGGCCAGCAGCCCCTGCCCGCCGCGGCCGGTGCGCCGGAACTCATAGGCCGAGGTCCGCTTGCCGAAGCCTTCGGTCGACACGGTGAGCAGCACCTCTTCGGCGGCCCCCAGCTCGGCGATCCGCTCGACGCTGAGGGTGACGTCGCCCTCGGCCTCGTCGTCGTCGGAGGGAGCAGCCTCCTCGACATCGTCGCCGGTCGCGCGCCGCATGGCGTTGGCGTGCTTCACATAGGCGGCGCGTTCGGCGGGGCTGGCCTCGACCGAGCGCAGCACTGCCATGGAGATCACGCTGTCGCTGTCGGCCAGGCGGATGCCGCGCACACCGGTGGAATCGCGGCCGGCGAAGACCCGCACCTCTTCGGTCGCGAACCGGATGCAGCGGCCGAGCGCGGTGGTCAACAGGATGTCGTTCTGCTGGGCGTTGCAAAGGCCGACGCCGATGATCGCATCGCCGTCGTCCAGCTTCATGGCGATCTTGCCGTTGCGCTTGATGCCCTGGAAGTCGCTCAGCTTGTTGCGGCGGACGTGGCCCGACCGCGTCGCGAACATCACGTCGTACTGGCCCCAGGCGCCCTCGTCCTCGGGCAAGGGCAGGATCGAGGTGATGCTTTCGCCCGGCTCGATCGGCAGCAGGTTGATGAACGCCTTACCGCGCGAGGTCGGCGTGCCCACCGGCAGGCGCCATACCTTGAGCTGATAGACTTTGCCGCCCGAGGAGAAGAACAGCATCGGGGTGGGGGTGCTGGCCGAGAAGACGCGGGTCACCGCATCCTCGTCCTTGGTCGACATGCCCGAGCGGCCCTTGCCGCCGCGGTGCTGGGTCCGATAGGTCGCCAACGGCGTGCGCTTCACATAGCCGCCGTGGGTCACGGTGATGACCATGTCCTCGCGGGCGATCAGGTCCTCGTCCTCGACGTCGGCGTCGCCGTCGACGATCTGGGTGCGGCGCGGCACGGCGAAGGCGTCCTTCACCTCGACCAGTTCCTCGCGGACGATGGCCATCACGTTCTCGCGCGACGACAGGATGGTCAGGTGGCCCTGGATGGTGTCGGCCAGGGTGCGCGCCTCGCCGAAGATCTCGTCGCGGCCAAGGCCGGTCAGGCGCGAGAGGGTCAGGGCAAGGATGGCGCGGGCCTGTTCCTCGGTCAGATGAATCTTGCTTCCTTCGATCACCACCGTGCGCGGGTCGGCGATCAGTTCGACCAGGGGCATCATGTCGCCGGTCGGCCAGTGGCGGGCCACCAGGCGTTCGCGCGCCTCGGCCGGGTCCTTGGACGAGCGGATGATGTGGATGAACTCGTCGATATTGGCGACGGCGATGGCCAGGCCGACCAGCACGTGGCCGCGGTCGCGGGCCTTGGAGAGCTCGAACTTCACGCGCCGGACGACGACTTCCTCACGGAAATCGACGAAGGCGGCGACCAGTTCGCGCAGGTTCATCTCCCGCGGACGGCCGCGGTCGAGGGCCAGCATGTTCACCGCGAACGACGACTGCAGCGGCGTGTAGCGGTAGAGCTGGTTGAGGACGACGTCGGGCGAGGCCTCGCGCTTCATCTCGATGACCACGCGCATGCCGTCGCGGTCGCTTTCGTCGCGCAGGTCGGCGACGCCCTCGATCTTCTTCTCGCGCACCAGTTCGGCGATGCGCTCGACCATCGCGGCCTTGTTCACCTGATACGGAATCTCGGTGATGACGATGGCTTCGCGGTCCTTGCGGATCTCCTGGATCTCGGCCTTGCCGCGCACGATCACCGAGCCGCGGCCGCTGGCCAGGGCGCCGCGCGGGGCCGAGCGGCCGATGATCTCGCCGCCCGTCGGGAAATCCGGCCCCGGCACGATGTCCAGCAGGGCGTCCAGCCCGATCTGCGGATCGTCGACATAGGCCAGGCAGGCGTCGACGACCTCGCCCAGGTTGTGCGGCGGGATGTTGGTGGCCATGCCGACGGCGATGCCGCCGGCGCCGTTGACCAGCAGGTTGGGAATCCGCGACGGCAGGACGACGGGCTCCTGCTCGGTGCCGTCGTAGTTCTCCTTGAAGTCGACCGTATCCTTGTCGAGGTCGGCCACGATCGACATCGCAGCCTTGCTCATGCGGCTTTCGGTGTAGCGCATGGCCGCCGGCGGATCGTTGTCCACCGAACCGAAGTTGCCCTGGCCGTCGATCAGCAGCAGGCCCATCGAGAAGGGCTGCGCCATGCGGACCATGGTGAAGTAGATCGAGGCGTCGCCGTGCGGGTGATACTTACCCATCACGTCCCCGACCACGCGCGCCGACTTCACATAGGCGCGGTCCGGCGTGTGGCCCTGCTCGTTCATCGAGAACAGAATCCGGCGGTGCACGGGCTTCAGACCATCGCGCGCATCCGGCAGGGCGCGGCTGACGATCACGCTCATGGCGTAGTCGAGATAGGAGCGCTTCAGCTCGTCTTCGATGGCGATAGGAGCGACGCCGCCGCGCCGATCACCATCCGGCGAGGTATGGGTTTCTTCGGTCAAGGAAAGGATTTAGCCGTTTAGAATCGGACACAAAGCTGAGCTCAGTTGTTAACATCCCGCAGGCCGCAAGGCCAACGTCCGTCGTCAATCGAACCCAGGTGCTGGAAACCATGAGATATGCCCTCGCCGCCCTCGCCGCCACCCTTTTCGCCGGTACGGCGATTGCGGCCGATGCGCCCGCCAACCAACAGATCGAGCTGAAGAATTCGACCGGCGCCGTCGTCGGGACCGCCACCCTGGTCAGCGCGCCCAAGGGCGTGGTCATGCGGGTCGAGGTGAAGGGGCTGACCCCCGGCTGGCATGGTCTCCACTTCCACGAGAAGGGCGACTGCTCGAAGTCCGATTTCACCTCGGCTGGCGGCCACGTGCATGGCGGGCCGACCATGGTTCACGGCTTGTTGAACCCCGACGCCAACGAGGCCGGCGACCTTCCGAACCTCCATGTGGCGGCCGACGGCGCCGGCGCGACCGAGGTGTTCTCGACCTTCGTCTCCCTGGGCGGCGTCGACGGGCGCCAGGACCTGAACGACAAGGACGGGTCGGCCATCGTCATCCACGCCAACGCCGACGACCACCAGACCCAGCCGATCGGCGGGGCCGGCGCGCGCATCGCCTGCGGGGTGATCGCCGGCGGCTAGACCCAACCGGCGTCAGTCCGGAGCCAAACGGAAAACGGCCAGCCTCCCGAGAGGCTGGCCGTCAAATCCCGAACGTCCAGGCGCGACCTAGAACGGTTATGCAGACCATGGCGCGTAAACAGGGACATAAGCCACTGATTTTTGCGACACTCTGCTTTCCGCAGACCCGCGGGGCGTCAACATCTACAACGAAGCGGCATGCGCCATCAGGCGCGCGCACGCCGCGTGTCAATAAAGCACCCTGGAGAGAGAGTGAGGGGGGCGGGGGGAGAGAGGGAGAGGTTTCCCACAGGCTGCAATGCGCAGGCCAGGGAGCGCACACAGTTGGGCAGACGTTGCCCGAAATGCAAAGCGCCGGCACCCTACGGCACCGACGGCAGGAGACGTTTGCAGTGGATCAGAGGCGGTTGGACTCGCGCTCACTAGAGCAGGAACTCCAGGAAGCCGATGCCGACATTGTCGCGGGTCGCTTCGCAACCCACGCACAAGTCTCTGCTTGGCTA
>MEEW01000034.1 GCA_001724985.1 Phenylobacterium sp. SCN 69-14 | reverse complement strand
GGCTCGGCGGTTCGCGGACTGCTGCGCCGGATGGGCGCGGCGCCGGCCGAGGCCGACGACGTCGCGCAGGACGCCTTCCTGATCGCCTTCGAACGGATCGGCGAGTTTCGCGGACAGGGCGCCTTCGCCGCCTGGGTCCGGAAGATCGGCGCGCGCCAGTACCTGCGCCGCCTGCAGAAGGAGCGACGGATCGCCAGCTTGGCGGACGCCGTGGACGACGGCGCGGACATCGCCGCCCCGCCGGACGCCGCCGGGCGCATCGATCTCGACGAGGCGCTGCGCGCGCTCGGGCCAGCCGAGCGCATCTGCGTCTCCATGTGCTACGGCGCGGGGCTTTCGCACGCCGAGGCCGCCGACGCCTTGAATCTGCCGCTTGGAACGGTCAAGTCCCATGTCAAACGTGGTCTGGAGAAGCTCAGAGCGCGATTGGCGCCAGCCGACCCGGAAGAGAGGAGGCGCGAGAATGGCTGAGCTCGATTTCGAGCGGCGTCTGGAGCGCCTGTTCGCCGAACCGCCGGCCTTTGCGGACGAAAGGGCCTTCGCCGCCAGGATCGAACGCAAGCTCGACCGCGGCTGGAATATGCGGCGCTGGACCATCGGTGCGGCGGGCCTGGCCGGGGGCGTGGTCGGGGCCAGCCAGCTCATCATGTCGAACTTCGTCCAGCGCCTGGAAGGTGCTTCGAGCGGTTCGACGCGGCTGCTGGAGGCGGGGATGCAGCAACTGGCGCCGCGGGCCGAGCTGCTCTCGGCGCTGCCTTCGGGCGGGACCGTGGTATGGATCGCCGGCGGGATGGCGGTGCTGGCCGTCGGCTTCCTGATCACTCGCGTTCTTGAGGAGTTCTAAGTCATGTCGTCGCATCGCCAGGACGCCGTTCGGCGTATCGCCGCCCCGGACATCGCCGCTCGCAAGGGCGGCGTGCCCATCGTCTGCCTGACGGCCTACACCGCCCCGATGGCCGAGATCCTGGACGAGCATTGCGACCTGCTGCTGGTCGGGGACTCGGTCGGCATGGTGGTCCACGGCCTGCCCAACACGGTCGGCGTCACGCTGGAGATGATGATCCTGCACGGCCAGGCGGTGATGCGGACCGCTCGGCGCGCGATGGTCGTGGTCGACATGCCGTTCGGGTCCTACGAGGGCGCGCCCGAAACGGCCTATGAGAACGCCGCGCGGGTGATGAAGGAGACCGGCGCCCAGGCGGTGAAGGTCGAGAGCGGGCCGACCGTGGTGGCCACCATCGAATACCTGGTCAAGCGGGGCATTCCGGTGATGGGCCACGTCGGCCTGCGGCCGCAGGCGGTGCTGGTCGACGGCGGCTTCAAGGCCAAGGGCAAGGCCGGCGAAGAGCGCGCGCGGATTCTCGAGGAGGCCAAGGCGACCGCCGCGGCGGGCGCCTTCGCGGTCGTGGTCGAAGGCGTGGCCGAGGGACTGGCGCGCGAGATCACCGAGGCGATTTCCGTGCCGACGATCGGCATCGGCGCCTCGGCCGGCTGCGACGGGCAGATCCTGGTCACGGACGACATGCTGGGCCTGTTCGACTGGACGCCGAAGTTCGTCCGCCGCTACGGAGACCTGCGCGCCGAGATCGGCAAGGCGGTCGGCGGCTACGCCGAGGATGTGCGCGCACGCCGCTTCCCCGGCCCGGCCGAGATCTACTTCGCCAAGGCCGGCTAAAGCCGACGCAGGCGCGAGACGTCTAGTCCCGGTTCGAACAGGATGCGGGGCGAGACGTGCAGGGCGTCGGTCAGGGCGTGGACCTGGGCCGAATCCAGCCTGGCGCGTCCAGTCTCGGCCAGCGACAGCTCCGACGACTGCAGGTGCGCGCGGCGGGCGAGGTCGTCGACCTCGAGGCCCCGAGCCTGACGCACCGAGCGTAGCCTCTGGCCGATGGCGGCGAGGTCCGCGCGCACTGGCGGCAGCGATATGATCATCGCCTTCCTCCCTTTTTTCAGGAGCTTAGGCTCCTTGCGCATATCTGCAAGCGCCATGGAGCCGGGCTTTCCGAGCGGGCGGCCTTTGCAATGGAGCGGGTGGAAGCGCTGCGGGCGCGGAAAACGGTTCCATCGCGGCGCGAACCCATCTTAGGGTCCGCGCGATGGCGAAGCTTCTCGACATGGCCCGCGCGGCGGGCGGCCAGAACACGGTGCGGATCCTGATCGGCCTGGCCGCCGGCCTGGCGGTCGGCGCGGCGCTGGGCGGTCAGCCGGTCCTGGGCCGGGTCCTGGCGGTCGCCGAGCCGGTCGGCGGGCTGTGGCTGGACGCCCTGCGGATGACCATCGTGCCGCTGGTCTTCTCGCTGCTCGTGGTCGGCGTCTCGTCGGCTGCCGGAACCGCGGCGGCCGGCGGGGTGGCGGCGCGCGCCCTGGGGCTGTTCGCCCTGCTGCTCACGGCGAGCGCGGTGTTCGCGGCGGCGGCGGTGAGCGGGGTGCTGTCGATCTGGCCCGCGCCGGCCGCGGCGGCGGCGGGCCTGCGCGAAGCGGCCGGCCACACGGCCCAGACGGTTCCGGACTTCCCGACCATGGGCGCTTGGCTGCGGGCCTTCATCCCGACCAACCCGGTGCAGGCGGCGGCCGAGACCAGCATGGCCCCGCTGGTGGTCTTCGCCCTGTTGTTCGGGCTGGCGGCGACGAGGATCCGGCCGGAGCTGCGGGCGAACCTGGTCGGGTTTTTCCAGGCGCTGATGGACGCCATGCTGGTCCTCGTCCAGTGGGTGCTGCTGGCCGCCCCCGTCGGGGTCTTCGCCCTGGCCCTGGTGGTCGGCGCCAAGGCGGGACTGGGCGCGGCCGGGGCGCTGGGCCACTACATCCTGATCCTTTCGGGCGTCTGCATCTCGGTGGCGCTGCTCTCGTACCTGATCGCCTTGGCGGCGGGGACGCCGTTGCTGGCCTTCGCGCGGGCCGCGGCCCCGGCCCAGGCGGTCGCGTTCTCGACCCAGTCCTCGATCGCCGCCCTGCCGGCGATGATCGCCGGAACCCGGGCGCTGGGCGCGTCCGAGCCGGTGGTCGGCGTGGTGCTGCCGCTGGCGGTCTCGCTGTTCCGGATCACCAGCCCGGCGGCGAACCTGGGCGTGGCGATCTATTGCGCCCACGTCTACGGGACGCCGCTCGGCGTCGCCCTGCTGGCCGCCGGCGTCGGGGTGGCGGCGGTCATCAGCCTGGCCTCGGTGGGCCTGCCCGGGCAGATCACGTTCTTCACCACCACGGGGCCGATCTGCCTGATCATGGGCGTTCCGCTGGAATTGCTGCCGATCCTGCTGGCGGTGGAGACGATTCCCGACATCTTCCGGACGGTCGGCAATGTGACGGCGGACATGGCCGTCGCCAGCCTGGCCGGCGGCGCAGGAGGCGAGCGATGACGCAGGCGGCTGGACCGTCGAGGGGACGGCGCCGAAAGGGCGAGGGCCTGGACCTGCGGCGCGCCATTCTCGACGCCGCCGAACAGCTCTTTTCGGCGCATGGCTTCTACGGCGTGACCACCCGCCAGGTGGCCGCCGAGGCCGGCGTCGACACCGCCCTCATCCACTACTATTTCGGCTCCAAGCGCGGCCTGTTCGATGCGGTCTTCGCGCGTCGGGCGGAGATCCTCAACATCGAGCGCAGCGCCGCGCTCTCGGCCTACGAGGCCGCCAACGCCGGCGCGCTCTCGGCCCGCGGGGTGATCGCCGCCTTCATCGATCCGCTGGTGGAGCGCGCCTTGAGCGGGGAGGCCGGCTGGAAGAACTATTTCCGCCTGGTCGCCCTGGTGAACAACACGCCGGCCTGGGGCGGGGAGACCATGCACCGGTTCTTCGACCCGGTGGTGCGCCAGTTCATCGACACCCTGCAGCGCGCGCTGCCGGACGCCGAACTGCGCGATCTCTACTGGGGCTATCAGTTCCTGACCGGTTCGATGATGCTGGCCCTGTCGGAAACCGGCCGCATCGACCAGCTTTCCGAGGGCCTCTGCCGCTCGAACGACCTGGAGGCGGCGCGGATACGGCTGTTCGACTATTGCGCGGCCGGCTTCGAGGCCATCGTGAAGCGTCGTATCTAGACGCAGGCGCGGCGGCTCCGGCGTTGCAGGCGCGCGCGGTGCGCTATAGGTTCCGCCGCTCTGAACCGTAACGCCTATTCGCGCGGAGTCCCCGACGTGGTCGATGTCTTTGATGAAGTCGAGGAGGAGCTCCGCTCCGAGCGCTACAAGTCGATCGCCTTCAAGATTCTGCCCTGGCTCGCCGGGATTCTGGTTGTCGCCCTGGTCGCGGCCCTGGCCGTATGGGGCTACCAGCACTTCCGGTCCCAGGCGGCGGCGGAAGCTTCCGAAAAGTACGCCCAGGCGATCGAGGCGTTCAACGGCGGCAAGCGCGACGATGCGATCCGGCTGTGGGGCGAGGTCGCGCAGGGCAAGTCGAAGGCCTACAAGTCGCTGGCCCTGCAGCACCTGGGCGGGCTGAAGCTGATCGACAACAAGCCGGCCGAAGCGGTGAAGCTGTTCGACGAGGCGGCCGAGGCCGCGCCCAGCGACATCATCGGCGACGTCGCCCGCCTCAAATCCGCCTTCGCCTTGCTGGACACGGCTCCCTACAAGGACCTGGAGGCCCGCCTGACCCCGCTGACCGCAGAAGGCCGCCCGTATCGGGCCGAGGCGCGCGAGGCGCTGGCGTTCGCCAAGCTGATGGCCGGCGACCTGGCCGGCGCGCGCAGCGACTTCGTGGTCATCAGCCTGATGGCCGACGCCGGGCAGGATGCCCGCCAGCGCGCCGAGGCGGCCAAGGCCCTCATCGATTCCGGCTCGGCCAAGGCCATTCCGGGCGCGGTGAAGGCGGCCCTGGCCCTGCCGCCGCCGGTCCAACTTCCGCCAGGCGCCGCCTTGCCGGCCGCCCCGCAACAGCCCGCTACGGGAGCCCAATGACCTCCATGCGCCGTACCCGCCTTCTCGCGCTCTTCGTGGCGGCCAGCGTGGCCGTGAGCGGTTGTTCCACGGTCGGTCGCCTGAACCCGTTCAACAAGGGCGACGATGGTCCGCAGGAGACCGCTTCGGAGGGCGAGCGCATCGCCATCGTCGCGGCCGACGAGGTGCTCGAAGTCGCCGAGGCGTTGAAGGGCGCGGACTTCTTCCTGCCGACGCCGGAGCCGATGACCGCCTGGCCGCTGCCGGGCGGCACGCCCGAGCAGGCGGCGGGCCATCCGGAGGCCGGCGGCTCGCTGTCGATCGCCTGGAAGCGCGGCTTCGGCCAAGGCTCGGGCCGCGGCGCGCACGTGACCGCGCCGCCGGTGGCCGCCAACGGCAAGATCTATGTGATGGACGGCGAGGCGACCGTCTCGGCCTTCGACGCGCAGTCGGGCTCTCAGGTCTGGAAGACCGACCTGCGGCCGCAGTCGCGGCGGGACAAGGAAGCCTTCGGCGGCGGCCTGGCGGTCGCCGACGGCAAGCTCTACGTGACCTCGGGCTACCGCTTCGCCGCGCAACTGAACGCCGACACCGGCGCGGTGCAGTGGCGCACCGTCACCGAACAGCCGATCCACGCCGCCCCGACCGTCTCGGCCGGACGCGTGTTCGCCGTCTCGGTCGACAATGTCCTGCTGACCTTCGATGCGGCGAGCGGCGCCGAGGGCTGGACCTATCAGGCCCTGTCGGAGCCGGCGCGCATCCTGGCCGCCTCCAGCCCGGCGGTGTCCGGCGACACGGTCGTCGCCTCGTTCGGGTCGGGCGAGCTGGTGGCGCTGCGCGCCTCAAACGGCAACGACCTGTGGAGCGAGGCGCTCAGCCGCGCCAACCGCAACAATGCGCTCTCGGAAATCCGCGACATTCCCGGCCGCCCGGCGATCTATCAGGGCGACGTCTTCGCGGTCAGCCATTCGGGCGTGTTCTCGGCGACGGACCTGCGCACCGGCCAGGCGCGCTGGAGCCTGCCCGTCACCGGCATCACGACGCCATGGCCGGCGGGCGACGTCGTCTATGTGGTCTCCAAGGCCGGCGAGGTGATCTGCGTCGCGCGCGAGAGCGGCCAGATCTACTGGATCACCGACCTGGGCAAGGACCGCGAGAAGAGGAGCGGCGGCTTCCTGGGCGTCGGCCGCAAGAACTTCAGCACCCGGCCGATCTGGTCGAGCCCGCTGCTGGCCTCGAACCGGTTGATCCTGGCCGGGTCGACGGGCGAGCTGGTCGCGCTCAACGCCAAGACCGGCGCGGTCGAGAAGACCGTCAATCTGGGCGGGGCCACCCTGATCGGGCCGATCGCCGTCAACGGGACGATCTATGTCGCCACCGATGAGGCGCAACTCATCGCTCTGCGCTAGGCTCGGGCGGACCAAGAAGCCATGCCCATGCGCCTTGCCATCGTCGGTCGGCCGAATGTCGGGAAGTCGACATTGTTCAACCGGCTGGCGGGCAAGAAGCTCGCCATCGTCGACGACCAGCCGGGCGTCACCCGCGACCGCAAGTTCGCGGTCGGCCGGATCGGCGACATCGACCTGGAGCTGATCGACACCGCCGGCTTCGAGAACGTCACCGACGACAGCCTCGAGGCGCGGATGCGCCAGCAGACCGAGACGGCCATCGAGGAGGCCGACGTCGCCCTGTTCGTGATCGACGCCCGCGAAGGCGTCACCCCGATGGACAAGGTGTTCGCCGAGCTGCTGCGCAAGCACGACCGGCCGGTGGTGCTGGCCGCCAACAAGGCCGAGAGCAAGGCGTCCGAGGCGGGGGTGAACGAGGCCTTCGGCCTGGGCCTGGGCGAGCCGATCGCCATCTCGGCCGAGCACGGCGAGGGCATGGCCGATCTCTACCAGGCGCTGCTCGCCATCTGGCCCGAGATCGACGAGGAAGAGGACGAGAAGGGCGACAAGCCGATCCGCATCGCCATCGTCGGCCGCCCCAACGCCGGCAAGTCGACCCTGGTCAACAAGCTGATCGGCGAGGAGCGGCTGCTGACCGGGCCGGAAGCGGGCATCACCCGCGACGCCATTCCGGTCGACTGGACCTGGGAGGGGCGGCCCGTCCGGCTGGTGGACACCGCAGGCCTGCGCCGCAAGGCCAAGGTCCAGGAGAAGCTGGAGAAGCTCTCCACCGGCGACACCATCCGCGCGATCACCTTCGCCGAGGTGGTGATCCTGGTGATGGACGCGACCCATCCGTTCGAGATCCAGGACCTGCAGATCGCCGACCTGGTGGAGCGCGAGGGGCGCGGCCTGGTCTACTGCCTGACCAAGTGGGACCTGATCGAGAACCAGGGCGCGACCCTGAAGGAGATCACCGAGGAGGCCGGCCGGCTGCTGCCGCAACTGCGCGGCTCGCCGGTGGTGGCGTTGTCGGCCGAGACCGGGCGGCACCTGGACCGCCTGATGCCGGCGGTGTTCAAGGTGCACGGCGACTGGTCGACCAAGGTCAAGACCCGCGACCTGAACGACTGGCTGCAGATGGCGCTGGAGCGGCACCCGCCGCCGGCGGTCAACGGTCGGCGCGTGAAGCCGAAATACATGGCCCAGACCAAGGCGCGGCCGCCGACCTTCGTGATGTTCGCCAGCCGGGCCGACCAGCTTCCCGACCACTATCGCCGCTATCTGATCAATTCGCTGCGCGAGAGCTTCGACCTGCCCGGCGTGCCGATGCGGCTGACGGTGAAGTCGAACAAGAACCCCTATGCCGAGGGCGAGGAGAAGGGCGGGCCGGCGCCGCGGTCGGCCGCGCCGACCTTCGCGCCCAAGCTCGGCAAGAAGGTCGCCACGCCCAAGGGCGTGGCCGCCGTGCGCGCCAAGGCGGCCGCCGGCGCTGCGGAAACGGTTGAAAAGCCCGGCAAGCCCAAGGCCAAGCCGAAGACCCGCCAGGTGGCGCCGGGCAAGCCGAAGACGGGAGCCGGCCCGACGCCGAAGGGCCGGGCCGCCAAGCTCAAGCGCCCGGGCGTCAAGCCGAAGCGAGCGTCCCGGCCGACTTCCACGCGTCGAAGCTGATATTGGTCTTGGGCAGGCCGAGATCGGCCTGGGCCAGTTCGACGATCAGCGGGCCGATTTCCGACGGATGCGGCAGGGTCATGGGATCCTCGCCGGGCATGGCCTCGGCGCGCATCTTGGTGCGCATGGCGCCCGGATCGACCAGGGCGGCGCGGACGGTGGTGTTCTCCAGTTCGTCGGCCCAGGTGCGGACCAGATGCTCCATGGCGGCCTTGGATGCGCCATAGGCGCCCCAGAACGCCTTGGGCCGCTCGACCCGGCCGGTGGTGATGAAGATGCCGCGGCCGGAGGCCGATGCGCGCAGCAACCGCTCGGTGGAGCGGATCAGCCGGTAGGCGGCGGTGGTGTTGGCGGCCAGCACCTTGTCCCAGGTCGGCGGGTCGATGTGCGAGACCGGGGTCAGGCCGCCGAGGATCGCCGCGGCGTGGACGAGGACGTCGAGGCGGCCGAACCGCTGATGGATGGCCAGGCCCAGAGCGTCGATCCCGTCGCCATTGGCCAGGTCGAGCGGGACCAGCGTCGCGGCCTTGCCGGTCGCCGTCTTGATCTCGTCGTCCAGTTCCTCCAGCGCGCCCTGGTTGCGGGCGGTCGCCACGACATGGGCGCCGGCGCGGGCGAGGGCCAGGGCGCACTCGCGGCCGATGCCGCGGCTGGCGCCGGTCACCAGGGCGATGCGGCCGTCGAGGGGAAGGGAGTCAGTCATGAACGGGCTCTTCAAGCGGACGACGGCCGTAGCGTTGCGCCAGGGCGGCGCAGACCATCAGTTGGAACTGGTGATAGAGCATCACCGGTAAAAGCACGAACCCCACGGTGGCGGCGGGAAACAGCACCCCGGCCATGGGCACGCCGGCCGCCAGGCTCTTGTTGCAGCCGGCGAAGGCGATGGCGATCTCGTCTTCCTTGGAGAAGCCGCGGGCCCGGGCGATCCAGATCATCAGGCCGAGCGTGACGGCCAGCAGCACCAGGCAGATCAGCACGATGCGGGCGAGGTCGAGGGCCGACACCTTCGACCACATGCCGGCCGTGACCGCGCCGGAAAAGGCGTTGTAGACCACCAGCAGGATGGAGCCGCGGTCGACAAGGCCCAGGGTCTTGGCGTTCTTCTGGACCCAGCCGCCGATCCAGCGCCGCAGCACCTGGCCGGCGATGAAGGGCGCCAGCAGTTGCAGCAGGATGGCCTGGAGCGACGAGAACGACAGCGCCCCCTCGGTCCCGAGCAGCAGGCCGACGAGAACCGGCGTTGCGATCATGCCCAGCAGGTTCGAGACCGAGGCGCCGCAGACCGCGGCGGCGACATTGCCGCGGCCGATGGCGGTGAAGCCGATGGCCGACTGGATGGTCGAGGGCAGGCAGGCGAGATAGACGAGGCCGGGCGCCAGGGCGGCCGGCAGAAGCCAGGCCGGGAGCGCCGCGGCGCCCAGGCCTAGCAGCGGCCAGAGGATGAAGGTGGTCGCCAGGACCAGGCCGTGCAGGCGCCAGTGCAGCAGCCCGCGGACCACCGCCTCTTGGCTGAGCTTGGCGCCGTGGACGAAGAAGACCAGCGCGATGCCGGCCTTGGTCAGGTCGCCGACCACCGGCGCGGCCGCGCCGCGGGCCGGAAGCACCGAAGCGAGGACCACCATGCTGACGATGGCGGCGATGTACCAGTCGAGGCCCAGCGCCTTGAGCCAGGCTTTGGGAGCGCCCATCACGCCTCGATGCTTTCGGGGCGAGCCTTTGAAGGTAAGGCCCTGGGGGCCGAAGTCACGCGTCGACCAGGAACGAAAGCTGGCGGTCCGAACCGTCGTTCCGCCCTTCGGCGATTTCCCGGTCCAGCAGGCGGGTGGGATAGTCGCCGGTGAAATAGTGGTCGGTGAACTGCGGGTTGGCCGGATCGCGCGGCGCGGCCTGCATGGCTTCATAGAGGCCGTCGACCGACAGGTAGCCCATGGTGTCGACCTCGAGAATCTTGGCGATCTCCTCGACCGACTTGTTGGCGGCCAGCAGGTGCTCGCGGTCGGGCATGTCGATGCCGTAGTAGTCGGGCCACATGATCGGCGGCGAGGCCGAGCGGAGGTGGACTTCCTTGGCGCCGGCGGCGCGGACCATGCGCACGATCTTCAGCGAGGTGGTGCCGCGGACGATGGAGTCGTCGATCAGCACCACGCGCTTGCCCGCCAGGACCGCGCGGTTGGGGCTGTGCTTCATGCGCACGCCCAGTTCGCGCACGCCCTGGGTCGGCTGGATGAAGGTGCGGCCGACATAGTGGTTGCGGATGATGCCCATCTCGAAGGGCAGGCCGCTTTCCTGGGAGTAGCCGATGGCGGCGGGCACGCCGGAGTCCGGCACCGGCACCACAACGTCGGCGTCCACGCCGCTTTCCTGGGCCAGCCGGCGGCCCATGCGCTTGCGCACCTCGTAGACCGAGCGGCCGTTCACGACGCTGTCGGGGCGGGCGAAATAGACGTACTCGAACACGCAGGGGCGCGCCTGGGCGGCGGGGAAGGGCTTGAGGCTGCGGATGCCCTTGTGGTCGATGACCACCATCTCGCCATGCTCGACGTCGCGCACGAACTTGGCGCCGATCATGTCGAGGGCGCAGGTCTCCGAAGCAAGGACCGGCTTGCCGTCGAGGTCGCCCAGCACCAGCGGGCGGATGCCCAGCGGGTCGCGCACGCCGATCAGCTTCTTGTTGGTCAGGGCGACGAGGGCGTAGCCGCCTTCGATCTGGGAGAGGGCTTCGATGAACCGCTCGACGAACTTGGCCTTCCGCGAGCGGGCCAGGAGGTGGAGGATCACCTCGGAGTCCGAGGTGGACTGGAAGATCGCGCCCTCGGCGACGAGCTGGTCGCGCAGGGTCAGGAAGTTGGTGAGGTTGCCGTTGTGGGCCAAGGCGACGCCGCCGGCTTCCAGGTCGGCGAACATCGGCTGGACGTTGCGGATGAAGCTGCCGCCGGAGGTGGAGTAGCGGGTGTGGCCGATGGCCGAGTGGCCGGGCAGGCGCTCGACCAGGTCGGGCCCGGCGAAGGCGTCGCCGACATGGCCCATGTGGCGCTCGGTATGGAACCGCTGGCCGTCGAAGACGGCGATGCCGCAAGCTTCCTGCCCACGATGCTGGAGGGCGTGCAGACCAAGGGCCGTGACCGCCGCCGCGGCCGGCGTGTCATAGACGCCGAAGACCCCGCATTCGAGACGCGGAGTGTCGTCGTCAGGGTCGCGGAAGGTCGGCTGGCGCCACCGATCTTGGTCCAGATTCATCGGGATTTCTCCACCAGATCGTCGAGGCTGCGTATTTGCCGCGGGTCATAGCCTTGAGCGTCGCCGGAGTCACCCCGGTCCGTCGCCGAACCTTCACGAACCGCCTCGCCGATCGACGGCGTGAGCTTGCCAGCCATGTCCAAACCCTTGGGCGCGAAGGCCTTTAGCAACTGGGCCGCGGCGTTGGTCAGGGGATAAAGCGCCGCACCCGTCATCCACTTGGGAACCCGGTCGGCAGGCGTCGCGGCCTGGAAGGCCAGCATCAGCGCGCCGAGGATCAACAGGGCGCGCACCAGGCCAAATCCAAGCCCGACGGAGCGGTCGAGCAGGCCCAGCACATGGGCGCCCTGCACCGCCCGCGCCATGGCCCCGCCGGTGATGCGTAATGTCGCATAGGTGAGGACGAAGACCACCAGGCCGGCGAGCGCGGTTCCGGCCCAGTCCGGGTCGATCAGGCCGCGTCCGATCGGGCCGACCCAGCGCAGGCCGTAGACCGCCAGCATGGCGGCGAGGATGAACGACAGGGCGCGCACCATCTCGCGCGTCGCGCCGCTGAAGAACCCGAAGGCGGCCGAGGTCAGCAGCACGGCCAGGACGATGATGTCGAACCAGGGCAAGGCCTACTCCCACCGGGCCTCGCCGATGCGCCCGATGGCGTCGGCCAGCCGGGCGACGCCCGCGGGCTTCAGCACCGAGCCGTCGATGTCCTGCGGCCCCAGCACCCGCCGGAAGCCCAGCTTGGCGGCCTCCTTCATGCGCGACTCCATGCGGCTGACCGGCCGGATGTCGCCTGAGAGGCTGATTTCCCCGAACACCACGCAGTCCTGGGGCAGGGCGACGTCGAGGGCCGAGGAAGCGAGGGCGGCCGCCGCCGCCAGGTCCGCCGCCGGCTCGGTGACCCGCAGGCCGCCGGCGACATTGAGGTAGACGTCCCGGTCGCCCAGCGCCAGGCCGCAGCGCGCCTCCAGCACCGCCAGCACCATGGCCAGGCGACCGGAATCCCAGCCGACCACCGCGCGGCGCGGCGTGCCGTAGGCCGAAGGGGCGACCAGGGCCTGGAACTCGACCAGCACCGGTCGCGAGCCCTCGATGCCGGCGAAGACCGCCGCGCCGGCCGCCCGCTCGCCCGAGGTGTCGAGGAACAGGGCCGAGGGATTGCGCACCTCGGCAAGGCCCGCGTCGCCCATCTCGAACACTCCGATCTCGTCGGTGGCGCCGAAGCGGTTCTTCGCGCCGCGCAGGATGCGGAACGGATAGCCGCGCTCGCCCTCGAAGGTCAGGACCGCGTCGACCATGTGCTCGACCACGCGCGGGCCGGCGATGGCGCCGTCCTTGGTGACGTGGCCGACCAGGATCATCGCCACCGACTGTTTCTTGGCCAGGCGCACCAGCTCGCCGGCCGCGGCGCGGACCTGGGTGACCGAGCCGGGCGCGGCCTCGTGCGCGTCGCTCCACATGGTCTGGATGGAGTCGATGACCACGAGGTCGAACTTCTCGCGCTTGAGGCTGTCGAGGATGTCGCGCAGCGAGGTCTCGGCGGCCAGCTTCACCGGCGCGTCGGCCAGGCCCATGCGCTGGGCGCGGCCGCGCACCTGCTCGACCGCCTCCTCGCCGGAGATATAGGCGCAGCGGACGCCGCGCCGCGCCGCATTGGCCGCCACCTGCAGCAGCAGGGTGGACTTGCCGACCCCGGGATCGCCCCCCAGCAGGATCGCAGAGCCGGGCACCACGCCGCCGCCGCAGACGCGGTCGAATTCCTCCACCCCGGTCGAGAGGCGGGGCGGGGCGGGGGTCTCGTCCTCCAGGCCCTGGAAGCTGAGGCCGCGCGCGCGCGAGGCGCGGCTAGGCGCCAGCGCGCCCGGCGGGCGGGCCTGCACCTCCTCGACCAGCGTGTTCCAGGCGTTGCAGGCCGGGCATTGCCCCGCCCACTTGCTCTGCACCGCGCCGCAGGACTGGCAGACATAGACGGCGCCGTCGCGGGCCATGCTCGCTCCTGATTCGTGGAATGCCGCAGTCTAGCAGGCCCGGCGCGGCGCGGAGATTGGCGCGGCCGATCAACGTGGGATAGATTCACGTATCGTCGATACGGCGAGATGGGTTCTCAGAGGGCTGGAGATCTGGATGAGCACGGTTGAACCGGGGGCGGCGACGAGCGGCCTGGTGGGTCGGGTCAAGTCGATACTGCTGAAGCCGTCGGCGACCTGGGATCAGATCGCGGCCGAGCCGGCGACGGTGGGCGGCCTCTTCAAGGGCTATATCATCCCCCTGTCGCTGATCGCGCCGGTGGCCGGACTGATCGGAAGCCTGGTCTTCGGCCGTGGCGGCTTCGGCGTCACCTTCAAGCCGTCGGTCATGGGCGCGCTGAGCTCGGCGGTCGTCGATTTCGCGATGGGATTGATCGGGGTCTATGTGCTGAGCCTGATCATCGACGCCCTGGCGCCGACCTTCGGCGGCCAGAAGGACAGGATGCAGGCCTTGAAGGTCGCGGCCTATTCGGGCACGGCCGCCTGGGTGGCCGGGATTTTCCTGATCTTCCCGCCTGTGATGCTCCTGGCGGTGCTGGGCCTCTACAGCTTCTACCTGCTCTATCTGGGCCTTCCGCGCCTGATGAAGACGCCGCAGGACAAGGCGACGGGATACACGGCCGCCGTGGTGGTCGCGGCCATCGTGATCGGCGTGCTTGTCGCCATATTGACCAGCCCGTTGCAACGGATCGGCCTGGCCGACCGCAGCCCGGCGGCCGGCACGATCAGCGTCGGCGGCAAGTCGGTGGACCTGGCCGAGCTGGAAGCGCAGTCCAAGCGGCTGGACGCCATCGGCAAGCAGATCGAAAGCGGCAAGGCGCCCGAGGCGGTCGCGCCCGACGTGCTCAAGACGTTCCTGCCGTCCGCCGTCGCCGGCTATGACCGCACCGAACTGACGACCAGCTCGGGCGGCGCCGGCGGTGTGAACGGCTCGCAGGCCGAGGGCGTCTACACCCGGGGTGAGAACAGGATCCGCCTGACCGTGACCGACCTGGGGGCGGCCGGCGCCCTGGCGGGACTGGTCAACGCCTTCAACGTCCAATCCTCCAGCGAGAGCGACGGCAAGTACGAGAAGATCGGCAAGGTCGACGGGCGGATGACCCAGGAGTCCTACGACCGCGAGGCCAAGCGCGGGCAGTACAGCGTGCTGGTCGGCGAGCGTTTCATGGTCGCGGCCGAAGGCGAGGGCGCCAGCATGGATGAGCTGAAGGCGGCGACCGCGGCCATCGGCCCCGCGCGGCTGGAGGCGCTCATCAAGGGTTAGGTGCAAGGCCGCCCGCCGCGGCCCGCGGCGGGCGGTCAGTGCGGATCGTAGTAGCCGTCGCGCGCCAGGTTGCCGAACTTGGTGATGTCCTCGTTGAAGGACAGCTTGACCGTGCCGATGGGGCCGTGGCGCTGCTTGGCGATGATGATGTCGGCGGTGCCGCGCACCTTGTCCATCTCCTCCTGCCAGGTCAGGTGTTCGGGCGTGCCCTCGCGCGGCTCTGAACGGCCGAGATAGTAGCTCTCGCGATAGATGAACATCACCATGTCGGCGTCCTGCTCGATCGAGCCGGATTCGCGCAGGTCGGAGAGCTGGGGTCGCTTATCCTCGCGGCTCTCGACCTGGCGCGAGAGCTGCGAGAGGGCGATGACCGGCACGGCCAGTTCCTTGGCCAGGGCCTTCATCGACTGGGTGATCATCGAGACTTCCTGCACCCGGTTGTCGCTCTTGCCGTCGCCGCCGGTGACGAGCTGGAGGTAGTCGATGACGATCAGGTCGAGGCCGTGGGTGCGCTTCAGGCGCCGGGCGCGGGCCGCCAGCTTGGCGATGGTGATGCCGCCGGTGGCGTCGATGAACAGCGGCGCGTCCTGGATATCCAGCGCCGCGTCGCGGATGCGGCCGAACTCCACCGCGTCGATCTCGCCCTTGCGCAGCCGGTCGCCCGAGACGCCCGAGACTTCGGCGAGCAGGCGCATGGCGAGCTGGTCGGCGGACATTTCGAGCGAGAAGAACGCCACCACCCCGCCCCGGACGGTCTTGCGGCTGCCGTCGAGCTGCGGCTCCCAGGCGTAGTTGCGGGCGATGTCGAAGGCGACGTTACAGGCCAGCGAGGTCTTACCCATCGACGGGCGCGCGGCGAGGATGACCAGGTCGGACGGGTGCAGGCCGCCGATCTTCCGGTCGAGGTCGATCAGGCCGGTGGAGACGCCGGCCAGGCCGCCGTCGCGGGCGTGGGCCTCGGCCGCCAGGGTGACGGCGCCGTGCACCGCCTCGGAAAAGGGAACGAAGCCCTGATTGTTTCCGCCGCTCTCGGCCAGGGCGAAGAGCTGGGCCTCGGCGGACTCGATCTGGTCGCGGGCCGAGCGGTCGCCGTCGCCCTGCTGGGCGGTCAGCGAGATTTCCCCGCCGATGCGGATCAGGTCGCGGCGAAGGGCCAGGTCGTAGATGGCGCGGGTATAGTCGGGCGCATTGGCGGCCGGCGGGGCGCGGNCAGGTCGGCGAGGTAGCGGATGCCGCCGAGTTCCTCGAAGGCCGGGTCGCGGTTGAACTGTTCGGCCAGCAGGATCGGTTCGGCGAGCTGGCCCTTGCGGACCGCGGTCTCGACGGCGGTGAACAGGCGCTGGTGGAAGGGTTCGTAGAAGTGGCGGGCCTGCAGGAAGTCGCCGATCCGCTCGAAGGCCGCGTTGTCGTAGAGCAGGGCGCCCAGCAGGGCCTGTTCGGCCTCGATGTTCGCCGGCGCATGCGGGATGGCGGCGTCGTTCTGGGCGGGGCGGAGGTCGAGGGCTGGGACGATGGCCATGGGTTTACAGATACCTAACCGCGGCCGTCCCGGTACGCGCCGAGACATCCCGCCCACAGGAAGATTCGGCGCCTGTGGACGGAAAGCCGAAACGACAGCGGCGCGGGACCTTGTGGCCCCGCGCCGCGTCAGTTCCGGTCGTGAGTGGAGGTCAGCCTACCACTTCATCGCCAGGCGGCCGTAGACGAAGCGGCCGTTGAACCCGAACGGCGAGAACGACGAGAACGGCGCCGCCGAGGTCGTGTTCTGCGACGGGATGATCTGGCGCGGATAGACGTCGAAGACGTTGTCGGCGCCGACCGAGGCCGTCAGGCCGATCGGGAAGGTGTAGCGGGCTTCCAGATCCACCAGGCCGCGGGCTCCGGTGTGGTTGTCGGAGCTGCCGTCGGCCGCTGTGCCCGGCGAGAGGACGTCGCCGTAGAAGGTGGTGCGCACGGTGGCGCCCCAGGCTTCGCGGTTCCAGTCGCCCTGCAGGGTCAGCTTGTGCTTCGGCGTGCCGTCTTCGAAGCGCAGGGTGGCCTGGCGCGCGAAGAGCGAGGTCTGGGTCGGCAGGATCGAGGTCTTGGTGATCGGGGTCTTGGTCACCTCGACGTCGTTGTAGTTGCCGGCCGCGGTCAGGTCGAAGGTGCCGGCCTGGTCGTCGACGATGCGATAGCGCGCCACCACGTCCACGCCGACGGTCTCGGTGTCGACGCCGTTGATGAAGAAGCGGGCCGCGGTCGCGCCGTAAGGCGCCAGCAGGTCGTAGATGGTGCGGGCGTTGGTGCCCGGCGCGGCGGTCGGGCTGCCGGTCAGGGTTTCCGACAGGACGATGCGGTCCTTCACGTCGATCTTGTAGCCGTCGACCGTCAGTTCGAACGCGCCGCGATGGAAGACGAAGCCCAGGGCGTAGTTGTTCGAGGTTTCAGCCTTGAGCGGCTCGGCGCCCAGGGCGCGGGCGACCGGGCTGGTCGCCGGATAGGTGCCGGTCTCGAACGGCACGTTATCGATGTAGAGGATCGAGGTCGAGGTGAAGTACTGCTGCTGCAGCGCCGGGGCGCGGAAGCCGCTGGAGATCGCGCCGCGGAGGGCGAAGTCCGGGGTGACTTCGTAGCGGGCGGCCAGCTTGCCGGTGGTGGTGTCGCCGAAGTCGGAATAGTCCTCGTAGCGGACGGCCGCCGACAGGGTCAGCTTCTCGGTGACCTTGCCTTCCAGGTCGACATAGACGCCGACCGCGTCGCGATCCACGTCCACCTCGTTGGAGGGGGTGAAGCCGGTGAAGCCGCGCGAGCCGAAGGAAACCCCCGAGACCGGGCCGCGGGCGTAGGAGGCGACCTCGCCCTGGTTGATCTTGTAGGTTTCCTTGCGCGCTTCGAGGCCGAAGGCGACGTTCAGCGGGCCGGCGAGGCCGATGTCGAACTCGCGGCTGAAGTCGGCGCCGAACACCAGTTGGTCATAGGTCAGGCCGCCGGCCTGGAACGAGGTCGGGGAGGTGGCGCCATAGGACGGGTTGATCGTGTTCTGGACGCCGAAGTCGATGTCGTTCTTGCCGTAGACCAGGTTCACGTCGGCCTTGAAGCCGGCGATCTCGCCGCGCAGGCCGACGCCGGCGCTGGTGTCCTCGGTGTCGGTGGTGAGGTAGGGCAGGTAGCCGTTCGGATAGACCGAGAGGATGTTCTGCTGGGTGTCGGTCGGCAGGCGGAAGGTGGCCGAGCTGGAGGCGTCGCGATGCTGGTAGCCGTACCAGCCGTAGAGGTCCCAGTTCTCGCCCAGCGGCTTGCCGGCGTTGGCGTAGAAGGCGATGTCGTCGACGTCGGCGTCGCCGAAGCGCGAGGTGATGCGGTTCGGGGTGACGCGCTTGTCGATGTCGCTGCGGTTGGTGTGCTCGCGCGAGCGGTATTCGGCCGACAGCGTCAGGAAGCCGTCGCCGAGCAGGGGCAGGCCCTGCCAGCCGGAGACCGTGGTGGTCGCGCCGTCGGTGATGTCGTGGCCGCCGCCGTAATAGCCGTCGAAGCTGGTGATGTAGGAGCCGTAGGTGACCGACAGGCCGCCGCCGCTGGCCGCTTCACGCAGGCGCATGTTGATGACGCCGGCGATGGCGTCCGAGCCGTATTGCGCCGAGGCGCCGTCGCGCAGCACTTCGATGCGGTCGATGGCGGTCGAGGGGATGGCGTTCAGGTCCACGGCGGCCGAGCCGCGGCCGACCGAGCCGTTGGTGTTGACCAGGGCGGTGGCGTGACGGCGCGTGCCGTTGACCAGCACCAGGGTCTGGTCGGGGCCCTGGCCGCGCAGGGTGGCCGGACGGATCGCATCGGTGCCGTCGGTGTTGGACGGGCGCGGGAAGGTGATCGAGGGAACCGACGTCGCCAAGGCGGTGGCCAGTTCGGTGGTGCCGCGCTGCTGCAGCGCCTGGGTGGAGATCACGTCGACGGGCGCCAGGGTTTCGAGGCGCGAACGGCCTTCGGTGCGGGTGCCGGTGACGACCAGTTCCTCGACCTCGGAGCCCGATTGAGCATAGGCCGAGCCGGCCATGAGACTCGCGGCCGAAGAGGCGGCGAGCAGAAGCACGCTATATTTCATTGATTATCCCCAGTTGTTCCCGTGAGAGGCGGGAATGTGGTTTGTGGCCCTGCCGTTAGACTAGGAACGGCTGTGCGTCGTTGAAATGATATATTTGTCACGCTGGCGCTGAAAATCGGCCACAGCTTGGGCCTCAGGCGCCTGCAGCGCGGTGATCGCGGGGGCCGCACAAACGAAAACGGCGCGGACCCGAAGGCCCGCGCCGCTCCGAAACAGTCTGGAATCGACCAGCGATCAGTGCTCGCCGAAGTCGCCTTCCTGTTGGCCCGCGCCGCCTTCCAGCATGTCCTGGGCGGCTTGTTCGTCGGCGAGACGGTCTTCCTCGAACTGCGAGGCGATGACGTTCTCGCCGCGCGCCTGGCGCTCGGCCTCGTCCGCGCTGCGGGCGATGTTGATGTTGACGCTGATGGTCACCTCGGCGTGCAGGCGCACCTTCACCGGATGGACACCGAGGGTCTTGATCGGCTTGTCTAGGACGACCATCGAGCGGTCGACCTTGCCGCCTTCGGCGTTGATCATGTCGGCCACGTCGCGGCCGCTGACCGAACCGTAGAGCTGGCCAGTCTCGCCCGCCTGACGGATCAGGATGTAGGACGAGCCGTCGAGGGCTTCGCCGGTCTTGCCGGCGGCGTCCTTGGCCTTCTGGTTGCGGGCTTCGATCTCGGCGCGCTGCGCTTCGAAGACCTTGAGGTTCGCGGCGGTCGCGCGCAGGGCCTTCTGCCGGGGCAGGAGGTAGTTGCGGGCGAAGCCGTCCTTGACGGTGACCACGTCGCCCAGGCCGCCACGGCCTTCGACGCGTTCGAGCAGAACAACTTTCATGTGCCTGTCCCCCTTACTTCACGACGTAGGGCAGGAGGGCGAGGAAGCGGGCGCGCTTGATGGCCTTGGCCAGTTCGCGTTGCTTCTTGGCCGACACCGCGGTGATGCGCGAGGGCACGATCTTGCCGCGCTCGGAGACGTAGCGCTGCAGCAGCTTCACGTCCTTGTAGTCGATCTTCGGCGCGTTGGCGCCCGAGAACGGGCACACCTTGCGGCGGCGGAAGAACGGGCGGCGGGCGCCGGCGGCCGGAGCAGCCGCGGCGGCGGCCGGGGCGGCGGAGGTTTCGTCAGTCATGGTGATCCCTCCCTTTCTCAGGATTGGAAGTCGTCGCGGCGCGGTTCGCGTTCGCGATCGCGGCGGGCGAGAATCGGCGAGAGCTCGAGGTCCAGCTCATCGACGCGGACGGTCAGGGTGCGCAGCACATCTTCGTTCAGCGAAAGCTGGCGCTCCATCTCCTTCACCGCCGCCGGAGGGGCGTCGATGGCGAGCAGGGAGTAGTGGCCCTTGCGGTTCTTCTTGATGCGGTAGGTGAGGTTGCGAAGACCCCAGTACTCGATCTTCGCGACGGCGCCGCCGCCTTCTTCGATCAGAGCCTTGATTTGGTCGTTGAGGGCTTCGGCCTGTTGCGGCGAGATGTCCTGCCGCGAAATGACAACGTGCTCGTAGAGCGCCATGGTTCCTTTTCCCGTTGGGAGGGCGGCGCGTCCGGCGCCGGGGAGCGCCGGAAACGATGGCTCTTGAGGCGCGGCGACCGGGTGTTTCCCGATCCTTTCGCGTTCCGGCCCAAGACCGCCTTCCGTGAAGAGGCGCGCTAGTACGGGAAAAGCGCTTGCAGGGCAAGGCTTTTCCGCCATTGCCGGCTGGCGCCGCGACAGTGCAGGTTGGGTCGCAGGCGGCGATCGGAGGCATGGCGCATGCTGAAGCGAATGGCGAATGGAATCCTGGCGGGCGCGGCGGCCCTGCTGGTCGCGGGCGCGGCGAGCGCCCAGACGCCGCCCACGGCGCGGCAACTGGAGCTGGCGCAACGCTATGTGGCGGCCCTGCAGATGGAAAAGACGGTCGGAGCGACGACCGACGCGCTGTTGCCCGCCATGATGGGGGCGAGCGCCGACAAGCTGCCGGAGGCCAAGCGCGCGGAGTTCATGGCGATCCTGCGTGAAACCACCCAGGAGATGGTCCTGGCGCTCTCGGCGCGCATGGCGCCGATCCTGGCCGACACCTTCACCGAGAAGGAGCTCGAGGACGTCGTGGCCTTCTACGAGGGCCCCAGCGGCCGGGCCTTCGTCGAAAAGGCGCCGGTGCTCACCGCCAAGATCGCGCCGATCATGCGCGAACTGGCGCCGCAGATGCAGCAGAAGCTCCTGGAGCGGCTCTGCAAGGACGGCGGCTGCCCGCCGGGCGCGCAGGCCAAATAGGCGCGGCTATCCTATTTGGGATGCTTGGCGCGCCAGGCCTTCACCGCGCCGAGGGTCTCGTCGACATGCGCATTGGCCTTCATGTCCGAATAGGCGTGGATGACCTCGCCGCTCGGGGAGATCACGTAGGAGGTGCGGCTCGACCAGCCGGGCCTCACCGCCAGGCTGGCGTCGTAGGTGGCGGCGATCTTGGCGCCGGGGTCGGCGGCGACCGGAAACTTGCCGGAGCACTTCTCGGTGTCGGCCGAGAACGAGGCCAGCTTGTCGAGATTGCCGGCGGTGACCCCGATCACCGTCGCGCCCTGCGCCTTGAACCGGTCGATCGATTCGGCGAAGAGGCGCGCCTCGAGATTGCAGCCGGCGGTCTCGGCGGCCGGGAAGAAATAAAGGACGACGGGCCCCCTCTTGCGGGCCTCGCTCATGGAAAAGGTCATCGCCTTGCCGGCCTGGAAGCCGGGCGCGGTGAAGTCGGGCGCCTTGGCGCCTTCCTTCAGGGCCGCGATGGCGGGCGTTGCGGCAAGCGCCGCAAGGGTGGCGGCGAGGGCGAGACGGCGCATGCGATTTCCTCCGAAAACCTGCCGAATATAGGCGCGCCCGGCGGCCTTGTCTCGGGCCTGGGGCTGGCCTGCACGGCGGAATAGGTTAGAGAGCTGTCTTCAAGTCTCCGTGCGGAACTCCCAATGGACAAGGCGGCCCTGACGCGAAACGCCCATCGCATTCTGCGCGATGCGATCATCCCGGAACTGCCGAACCCCTACTACGGCAAGGTGCGGGACAATTACGATCTGCCCGACGGGCGGCGGATCATCATCGCCAGCGACCGGATCAGCGCTTTCGACCGCATCCTGGCGGCGATCCCGTTCAAGGGCCAGGTGCTGACCCAGACGGCGCGCTACTGGTTCGAGCGCACGGCGGACATCTGCCCCAACCACGTCCTCGAATATCCCGATCCGAACGTGGTGATCGGCCGGCGGCTCGACATCCTGCCGGTCGAGATCGTGGTGCGCGACTATCTGGCCGGCACGACGGGGACCTCGATCCTGACCCTCTACAAGAATGGCCAGCGCGAGATGTACGGCCACAGCCTGCCAGACGGCATGGCCGACAACCAGAAACTGCCGCACCCGATCATCACCCCGACCTCCAAGGCGTTCGACGGCGGGCATGACGAACCCCTGACGCCGCAACAGATCGTGGACCAGGGCCTGTTGAGCGCCGACCAGTGGGAAACCCTGTCGACATACGCCCTGGCGCTGTTCGCGCGCGGCCAGGAGATCGCCGCCCAGCGGGGCCTGATCCTGGTCGACACCAAGTACGAGTTCGGGACCGACCCCGAGGGCCAGATCGTGCTGGCCGACGAAATCCATACGCCAGATTCCAGCCGCTACTGGTTCGCTCAGAGCTATCCCGAGCGGTTCGCCGCCGGCCAGCGGCCCGAGAGCTTCGACAAGGACTTCGTCCGCGCCTGGGTGGCCGAGCGCTGCGATCCCTACAAGGACCCGATCCCGGAGATTCCGGCGCAGATGCTTGTCGATACGGCGGCGGTCTATATCCAGGCCTACGAGACCATCACCGGCGAGGCGTTCGCGATCGAGGACGGCGACGAGCCGGTCATCGAGCGGGTCCGCAGGAACCTCGCGCGCTTCTTTTAGGCGTTTCTATCGTCAGGTTTGGCGCCAGGCCTTGCAGAAACACGCCGCTAGGCCGGCGTGATGGAATCCGGCATGGTCCCGCGCCATGTCAAACGAACCTTTCTTCCGCCGCGACGGCGACCATTACATTCCCACGCCCGCGGGCCGCGGCCCCTGGAACCCCAATTCACTGCACGGCAGGGTCATTATCGGCCTGCTGGGCCAGGTGCTTGAGGAGCGGCACGGCGACCCGGCCTTCATTCCGGCCCGCCTGACCGTCGACATGTACCGGCTGCCCGGGTTCGACCCGGTCGAGATCGTCACGCGCATGGTGCGCGAGGGCGGCCGCATCCGCGTGGCCGACGCCGAGTTCATTTCCGGCGGGGTCAGCATGGGGCGGGCGACCTGCCAGTTCCTCCGGCGCGGGGACGTTCCGCCCGGTCAGGTCTGGCGCCCGCAGCCCTGGGACGTGCCGGCGCCGCAGGAGATCAAGCCCGACGAACGCGGCGGCATGAGCGGCATGTGGGCGATGCGCAACATCTCGGGCGGCTTCGGCCTGGCCGAACAGCGCCGCACCTGGATGAGCGAGGTGCGCGAGATCGTGGACGGCTCGCCGTTGACGCCGTTCCAGCGCGTGGCCGTGGCGGCGGACTTCGTCAGTCCCATCGCCCATGTCGGCGACCAGGGCCTCGGCTATATCAACAGCGACGTGACGCTCTATCTGCACCGGCTGCCCGCCGCCGAATGGATCGGGTTCGAGACCACCTATCACGGCGCCGACGAAGGCGTGGCGGTCGGCGAGGCGCGGCTCTATGACGAGCAGGGGCCGATCGGGATCGCGAGCTGCGTCGCCCTTTCGCAGAAGCGTCCGCCGCCGCCGCCGCCCAGCAAGGACTGATCTGCGCCGCCCATGCCGCCCGCCCTGCAAGTCGCCGGCCTCGCCAAGTCCGTTCCGGGCGGTCGGGTGCTGTTCAGGGGATTGGACTTCACGGTCGAGGCCGGCGAGTTCGTGGCGGTCATGGGCGAGTCCGGGGTCGGCAAGTCGACCCTGCTGAATCTCATCGCCGGCCTGGATCAGGCCGACGCCGGAGTCATCCGCATCGGCGGCCGCGATCTCGCCGGCCTCGATGACGAGGCGCGCACGCGGCTGCGGCGCGATGCGATCGGGTTCGTGTTCCAGGCCTTCCACGTGCTGCCGCATCTGTCGCTGGCCCAGAACGTCGCCTTGCCGCTTGCGCTGCAGGGCGTGAAGGCGGGCCAGGCGCTGGAGCGCGCCGAGCATATGCTGGCCACGGTGGGCCTGGACGGGCGTGGCGACGACTATCCCAAGCAGTTGTCAGGCGGGGAGATGCAGCGGGTGGCGATCGCCCGCGCCCTGGTCCACCGGCCGGCGCTGATCCTTGCCGACGAACCGACCGGCAATCTCGACCCTGAGACCGCGACGCGGGTGCTGGAGGTCCTTTCCGGCCAGATCCGCAGTTCGGGCGCGGCGGCGGTGCTGGTGACCCATTCGGAGGTCGCCGCGGCGGCGGCGGACCGCGTGATGGTGCTGGGCCGCGAGGGTCTGGCGGCGGCGCATGCGTAGGGACGGGGCCGTCCTCGCCGCGCGATGGATGGTCTTCGGCGAATGGCGCGCGCATCCCTGGCGCGTGGCGGTGGCCGCCGCGGCCATCGCCATCGGGGTCGCGCTGGGCCTGGCCGTCCATGTGGTCAACAGCTCGGCGTTGAGCGAATTTTCCAAGGCCGTCAGCGCAGTCAACGGCGAGGCCGAACTGCAGATCCGCTCGGCGACGGCGTTCGGCTTCGACGAGACGCTCTATCCGCGGGTGGCCAGGACCGAGGGCGTCGGGGCGGCGAGCCCGGTGGTGGAGGTCCAGGCGGCGACCGACCGGCCCGGCGAGACGCTCACGGTTCTCGGCCTGGACGTGTTCCGCGCCGCGCAGGTCACGCCGCGGCTGCTGGCGCGGCCGTTGAGCGCCGAAGCCGGCGGCGCGCCGACCCCGGCCGCTGCCCTCGACGAAGAGGCGATCTTCCTGTCGCCCGCGGCGCTGGAGGGGCGCGGGGTGGGCCAGGCCCTCGCCCTGGCCGCCGGCGGGCGCACCGCGTCGTTCCGCATCGCCGGGGTGCTGCCGGGCGTGGAGGAGGGGCGCAAGGTCGCGGTGCTCGACATCGCCGCGGCGCAATGGCGGCTCGGGCGGCTGGGCCGATTGCAGCGGCTGGACCTGCGCCTGGCGCCGGGCACGGACGAGGGCCGGGTGCGCGCGGCCCTGGCCCGCATCCTCCCGCCCGACGCCCAGGTCTCGACCCGCCAGGACCAGGCCTATCGCAGCGACAGCCTCAGCCGCGCCTATCGGGTGAATCTCGACATGCTGGCCTTGATGGCGCTGCTGACGGGCGGCTTCCTCGTCTATTCGGCCCAGTCCCTGTCGGTCGCGCGGCGGCGTCCGCAGTTCGCCCTGCTGCGGGTGCTGGGGATGCGCCGCCGGGCCTTGCTGGCCCAGGTGCTGGGCGAAGGCGCTGTGGTCGGCCTGGTCGGCGGCGTGCTCGGCGTGGCGCTGGGTTTCGGGCTGGCGGCCGGGGTGCTGCGCATCCTGGGGGGAGACCTGGGCGGCGGCTATTTCGGCGATGCGCATCCGCAGGTCGTCCTGGCGCCGGGCGCGGCCCTGACCTTCCTGGCGCTGGGCGTGCTGACCTCGCTGGCCGGAACCCTGGCTCCGGCGCGGAACGCGGCGCGGGCCCAGCCGGCCGTGGCGCTGAAGAACATGGGCGACGCCGTCGATCCGGCCGAGGTTCCCAGGATCTGGCCCGCCCTGCTGCTGCTCGCGCTCGGCGCGGCGGCGGCCTTCGCGCCGCCCATCGCGGACATGCCGCTGCTCGGCTACGGGGCGATGGCCCTGTTGCTGGCCGGCGGGGTGGCGGCGATGCCGCGGCTGGCGCGGGACCTGCTGTCGCTCATCGCCGCGCGCCGGGCGACAAGCCCCGCCGTCGCCCTGGCGGTGCAACGGCTGTGGGGCGCGCCGTCCCAGGCCGCCGTCGCGCTGTGCGGCGTGGTGGCCAGCACCAGCCTGATGGTGGCCATGGCGGTGATGGTGACCAGTTTCCGGGGTTCGGTGGAGGACTGGCTGAACCAGGTGCTGCCGGCCGATCTCTATCTGCAGGTCGAGGCGGGCGGGGGCTTCACCCCGCAGGACCAGGCGCGGCTCGCCGCGACGCCGGGCGTGGCGTCCATCGGCTTTCTGCGGACCACGACGCTGCAGATGTCGGCGGACCGGCCGCCGCTGGCCCTGATGGCGCGCCCGGAGGGCGGCCTGGGCCTCGGCGCGCCGCCGATGATCGGGCGCACGGTCCCCGCGCCGGCCGGGACGATTCCCGTCCACGTCTCCGAGCCGGCCGCCTGGATCTATGGCTGGAAGCCGGGAGATCGGATCGCTCTGCCCATCGGGCCGCAGGGCGGGCCCCCGCGCTTCTTCGTGACCGGCGTCTGGCGCGACTATGCCCGCCAGCATGGCGCGGTCACCCTGGACAGCGACGACTATACGCGGCTGACCGGCGAAGGTCCCTATTTCGACAG
>MEEW01000033.1 GCA_001724985.1 Phenylobacterium sp. SCN 69-14 | reverse complement strand
CGACCGCTTCCGACATGGATCGGGCATAGTCAGCTTGGGCCCCGGCCTTCGCCGGGGTGAGCGGAGGTTGGGAATGAAACTCGAGCCGGGCGCCACGTTCTCGGAGGCCGACCTCTCCGCCCTCGACTTCACCGACGCGGACCTGACCGATGCGGTGTTCGAGGGCTGCATCCTGCGCGAGGTGCAGGTGCAGGGGGCGGTGCTGCAGGGCGCGCGGTTCGCGGGGTGCCGGCTGGTCCGCTGCCGGTTCGCGCATGCGGACCTGCGCGAGGCGAGGTTCGAGGATTGCAGCTTCGCCGACGAGGACGGCCATGCGGGGGTGCAGTTCGCCTTCGGGCGGCTGGACGAGGCGCGCATCCGAAACTGCGACCTGTCGTTCGCGCGGTTCGAACGGCTGAGCGCCTATGGGCTGGAGATGGAGGCCTGCAACCTGCGCGGGGCGGCGTTCCTGCGGGCCGATTTCAGCCGCGCCTTCGGGCGCAGCGTGGTCCAGTGGGCGGGCGCGATGAAGGGCTGCAACCTCGAACTGGCCGACCTGACGGAGCTGCGGCTGCCGGAGGGCGACTTCAACCGCACGAGCTTCCGCGAGGCGGCGCTGGTGGACGCCGACCTGGAAGGGGCGGACCTGCGCGAATGCGACCTTTTCCAGGCGCTGACCGCCGGGGCCAAGCTGGCGCGCGCCGACCTGCGGGGGGCCGAGGTCAGCGGCCTCAACCTCGCCGAACTGGGAAGCGTGGCGGGAATGAAGGTCGCGGCGGACCAGCAGTATCGGCTGCTGACCGCGCTGGGCCTCGACGTCTATGCCGACTGATCAGTCGCGTTCGATGCGGGCCTTGACCGGCTCGGCCTTCCAGACCCGGACCGCGACGGCGGCGGTGATCGAGGCCAGGACCGCTGTGATCGCGCCGCACCACTGAAGCGTGTTCATGCCCTCGGCGGCGTAGCGGCCCACGGCCGCGCTGACGAAGAACACCAGCGCCGCGGTGCCCCACTCGGCGCCCCAGCTCGAAAACAGCAGCTTCAGCATGAAAATCCTCGGTCGGTTCCGACGGGCGGCCAAATTCCACAGCGAACGGCGTTCGGGAATGCGGCAAGGGGTCGCTCATCGGCGCGAAAAAGGCGGCTCCCGCCTGGAAGCCGCCTTCTCCGTCCGCCTCGGCCGTTTCTGGCTGAGTGTCGCTTCAGCCTAGGGCGTCGGCTCCCCAGGGCTCTCCTGAGCCGGCGTCTCGACCGAGGGCGCGGCCGGGGGCTCGGTCATGGACGGCGCGATGGGCGGCGTCACGACCGGCGCGGGGACCGGCGCCTGGGCGCTGGGCGAATAGGGGATCGGCGCGTCGGGAATCCTGGCGCTGGCGTCGCTGGCCCAGGTCTCCGGGCTGTCGGCGACGGGGGCCGGAGCCGGGCTGGCGGCGGCGCGCCGGATGGCGCGGCGAGCCGGGGCCGGGGGCGCGGCGGACGCCTGGTCGGCGACGGGCGGGGCCGGCTGCGACGCCGGCGCCGCGTCGGCGATCTCGGTCGCCGGATTGGGCATGGCCGCCGGCGCCGGCGTCGGCGGCACGGCGGTGGTCTCGGCGAACAGGTCCCTGGACCGCGGCTGGGCCAGCATCACCGCCGCGCCGGCCAGCAGGATCGCCGCTGGAACCGCGAACAGCGCGACCTTGCCGATGTTGGAGGACTTGCGCTTGCGGGCGTAGACGGGCGTGGCCGGAAACAGCGGGCTGGCCGAGGACCCGGCGGACCTCGCCTCGCGGTCCGGCGCGGCCTCGGCGTCAGGGGTATGGCGCTGGACGAAGGGATTGTACTCGGCGCTCATGCGTAACCTCCCTCAGGTTGATCGTGAGGGCAACGTCGGCGAACGGCGCCATGTTCCGGATTTTCGTGATCGAATGCTGCGCGTTTGTTATGGGACCGGGCGCAATGTCCTTGGTTTTCCACGTTTTGAGGGCGGATCAGGATTTGCGAATATCTTGCCGACGGGGTGCCTGTCGCCGACAATATCTTGCTATCTTCTCGCCGATATTCAGCCTTAATCCGGCTTGAGCTCGGCGATCGAGCGGATGATGCGGTCGGGGCGGACATGGCTGCCGGCCGGCACGCCCTCGCCCAGATGGTCGTGCCAGATGGAGAAGATGCCCAGGCGCTGTGGGGCGGCCACCTCCCATTCGAGATTGTCGCCGACCATCCAGGTGTCCTGCGGCGCGACGCCCAGGGCGCGCATGGCGTGCAGATAGGCCTGCTCCTGCGGCTTGCCGAACCCGGCCTCGCCCTCGGTCTGGATGTGATGGAAGAGCGGCGCCAGGGCGAAACGCTCGACCTTGGCGCGCTGGGGCGCGGCCGCGCCGTTGGTGACCAGCGCCAGCCGGACGTTCCGCGCGCGCAGGGCCTGGATGGTCTCCAGGGCGCCGGGAAAGAACCTGGCCTGTTCCTCGCGATAGGCGTGGAAGCGGGCGCCGAACGCCCTGGCGAACTCGGCGGTGAGGGCCGGCGCCCGCGGCCGCAGCGCCGAGAAGCCCTGCTCGACGGCCAGGATGCGGCCCTCGACCAGGTTCTGGCGCCAGACCGCCGCGCGGACCTCGTCGGACCAGAAGGCGCGGAAGCCGTCCTCCATGGCCTGGCCTGCGGCCTGGGGCGTGAACGGCGCGAAGATGTCGCCGAATTCCTCGATCACCTCCTGCAGGATCTGCTGGCGCGAGCCGAAGGAGATGATGGTTTCGTCCAGGTCGAAGAGAATCGCTTTGGGCAGGGCGCTCATGGCCATTCTGTTTGCCACGGAACGGCCGACCGAGTCCTCGGCGCCACACTCCGACGCGCCTGACGCGGGTGTGACCGAAGGGGCCGACAGCCCAGCTTGACCCCTCCCGCCGACCGCCGCCAAGGTGGTCTCCGGTCGGAGGGATGGATGCGACTTAAGGCTCGCCTGGAGCGCGATTGGCGGTTCTTTCGCGATCTGAATCGCACGTTGAAGCGCGTGAAGACCATCGCGCCCACGTCCGCGAACCTGGTCTGCGACGACATCCAGGCGGCGGTGGACCAGTGGCGCGAGCGGCCGGCCCTGACCTATGAGAAGCGCTCCGTCACCTTCGGCGAGATGGACGCCATCGCCAACCGCTTCGCCCACTGGGCCAAGGGGATCGGCGTGCGGCGCGGCCAGACCGTGGCGCTGTTCATGCCCAATCGCCTGGAATATTTCCCGATCTGGTATGGGCTGACCAAGGTCGGCGCGGTCACGGCCCTGATCAACAACCAGCTCGCCGGCGCGCCGCTGGCCCACTGCCTGAACATCTCCGGCGCGGCGCACGTGATCGTCGACGACGAGACCTCGCCGGCCTTCGAGGAGGCCAAGGGCCTGCTGGAACGGCCGATGCAGCAATGGGTGCTGGGCCACGCCCACGGCGACCAGCGCGACCTGACCCAGGCCCTGAAGAGCTGCAGCCAGCTTCCGCCCGACCGTTCGGTGCGCGAGGGCATGACCGCCGGCGACACCGCGCTCTACATCTACACCAGCGGGACCACCGGCCTGCCCAAGGCCGCGCGCATCACCCATGTCCGCGCCCAGCTCTACATGCGCGGGTTCGCCGGCGCGACCGGTGCGACCGAGAAGGACCGCGTCTACATCACCCTGCCGCTCTACCACGCGACGGGCGGCCTCTGCGCCGTGGGGGCGGGGCTGCTGAACGGCGGCTCGGTGGTGCTGAAGAAGAAGTTTTCGGCCAGCCACTTCTGGGACGACGTGGCGGCCGAGGGCTGCACCATGTTCGTCTATATCGGCGAGCTGTGCCGCTATCTGGTCAACCAGCCGCAGACCGAGGCCGAAGGGCGGCACAAGCTGCGCATGGCCTTCGGCAACGGCCTGCGCGCCGACGTCTGGGCCGAGATGAAGCGGCGCTTCCGCATTCCGGAGATCCTGGAATTCTACGGGGCGACCGAAGGCAACGTCTCGATGTTCAACTTCGACGGCAAGGTCGGGGCGATCGGGCGCACGCCCAAGTGGCTGAAGAAGAAGGTCAATTACCGCCTGGTCCAGTTCGACGTCGAGACCGAGCAGGAGGTGCGGGGCCTGAACGGCCTGTGCATCGAGGCCGGCCCCGGCCAGATCGGCGAGTGCATCGGCAGGATCGGCCACGACGCGCGCAGCGAGTTTACCGGCTATGTCGACAAGGCCGCCTCGGACAAGAAGGTGCTGCGCGACGTGTTCGAGAAGGGCGACGCCTGGTTCCGCACCGGCGACCTGATGAAGACCGACGCCGAGGGTTATTTCTACTTCGTCGACCGCATCGGCGACACCTTCCGCTGGAAGGGCGAGAACGTCTCGACCGGCGAGGTGGCCGAGCGCCTGCAGGCGATCGCCGGCGTGAAGGAGGCCAATGTCTATGGCGTCGCGGTCGAGGGCGCGGACGGCCGGGCCGGCATGGCGGGCCTGGTGGTCGATCCTGAATTCGACATCAAGGCCTTCGGCGAGGCGGTGGCCCACGACCTGCCGCCCTACGCCCAGCCGGTGTTCGTGCGCATCCTGCCGGCCATCGAGACGACGGGCACCTTCAAGTACCGCAAGCTGGACCTGGTGGCCGACGGCTTCGACCCGACGGCGATCAAGGGCGCGGTCTACTACCGCGACCCGGTGAAGGGCGGCTACGTGCGCCTGACCAAGCCCGGCTACGCCAAGATCCTGGCCGGCGGCGTGAAGCTGTAGGCGCAGGCCTGCGGCCTGGCGCGGACTCGCCTATATTGGCGCCATGCCGACCGACGTCACCGCAGAGGCGCCCTTGCAGGGCGCGGCCCTCATCAAGGACGAAGTGCGCCGCCTGCCCGACGCGCCGGGCGTCTATCGCATGATGGGCGAGGGCGGGGAGGTGCTCTATGTCGGCAAGGCCCGCTCGCTGAAGAAGCGGGTGATCCAGTACGCCCAGGGCCGGTTCCACACCCAGCGCATCGCCCTGATGGTCGACCTGACGCGGTCGATGGAGTTCGTCACGGTCCGCACCGAAACCGACGCCCTGCTGCTGGAAATCAACCTCATCAAGCAGCTCAAGCCGCGCTTCAACGTGCTGCTGCGCGACGACAAGAGTTTTCCGGAGATCGTCATCCGGCGCGAGCATCCGGCCGCCCAGCTTCGCAAGCACCGAGGCGCCCACACCATCAAGGGCGACTATTTCGGGCCGTTCGCCAGCGCCCAGTCGGTCAACCGGACGCTGAACACCCTGCAGAAGGCGTTCCTGCTGCGCTCGTGCTCGGACAATGTCTACGAGACGCGCACGCGGCCCTGCATGCTGCACCAGATCAAGCGCTGCGCGGCCCCCTGCACCGGCCTCATCAGCCTGGAGGACTACAGCGGCCTGGTCGAGCAGGCCGAGGACTTCCTGCGCGGCAAGAGCCGGGCGGTGGTGGCCAGGCTGTCGGCCGAGATGCAGGCCGCCTCCGACGAGATGGAGTTCGAGCGCGCCGCGCGCATCCGCGACCGCATCCGCGCCCTGGCCTCGGTGTCGCAGGAGCAGCAGATCAATCCGGAGACCCTGCAGGAGGCCGACGTCTTCGCCCTGCACGCCGAGGGCGGCCAGGCCTGCGTGCAGGTGTTCTTCTTCCGCGCCGGCCAGAACTGGGGCAACCGCGCCTATTTCCCGCGGGTCGACAAGAGCGACGAGGACGTGGACGTGATGAGCGCCTTCCTCGGCCAGTTCTACGACGACAAGCCGATCCCGCGGCTGATCCTGGTCAATGTCGAGCCGACCGACTGCGAGCTGCTGAGCGAAGCCTTCGCCATCAAGGCCGGCCACAAGGTCGAGATCGCCCGGCCGCGGCGCGGCGAGAAGGCCGAGCTGGTCGTCCACGCCCTGACCAATGCTCGCGAGGCCCTGGGCCGCAAGATGGCCGAGAGTTCGGCCCAGTCGAAGCTGCTGGCCGGCGTCTGCGAGGCGTTCGGCCTGGAGGGCAATCCCGAGCGGATCGAGGTCTACGACAACGCCCACATCATGGGGACCAACGCGGTCGGCGGCATGATCGTGGCCGGGCCGGACGGCTTCCAGAAGGGCCAGTACCGCAAGTTCAACATCAAGGGCGCCGACCTGACGCCCGGCGACGACTACGCGATGATGAAGGAGGTCATGCGCCGCCGCTTCTCGCGCATGGTCAAGGAGGAGGAGGCCGGCGAGAACCCGCCGCGGCCCGACCTGGTGCTGGTGGACGGCGGGGCCGGGCAACTGGCCGCGGTGCTGGAGGTGATGGCCGACGTCGGCGTCGACGACATCGCCGTGGTCGGGGTCGCCAAGGGGCCGGACCGCGACGCGGGCCTGGAGCGGTTCTTCATCGAGGGCAAGCCGCCCTTCATGCTCGAGCCGAAATCGCCGGTGCTCTACTACCTCCAGCGGCTGCGCGACGAGGCGCACCGCTTCGCCAACGGCAGCCACCAGGCCCGGCGCGCCAAGGACCTCAAGAAGAACCCGCTGGACGAGATCGAGGGGGTGGGCCCCGGCCGCAAGCGCGCCCTGCTGCACGCCTTCGGCTCGGCCCGGGGCGTCAGCCGCGCCTCGGCGGACGACCTGGCCAAGGTGGACGGGGTCAGCGAGGCCCTGGCGCGGCGCATCTTCGATTTCTTCCGCAAGGGCTGAGCCGGAGGCTAGTCTTCCGCGTTGAGAGGGGTTTGGGAGATCGCAGATGGTTCGCCTCGTCCTCGCCGCCGCCCTGGCGCTCTCGGTTCCAGCCGCGGCCCTGGCCAGTTCGCCCGACGCCTGGGAGGCGTTCCGCGCCGACGTGAAGGCCAAGTGCCTGGCCGCCGCCCAGGGCGCGGGCATGAAGTCGCCGGAAGTGCTGGTCCATCCGTTCGGAACCGAGCGCTACGGGCTTGCGGTGCTGCGCGAGGGCGCGGACAAGCGAATCTGCGTGTATGGCAAACAGACCAAGACGGTCGAGCTGACGCCGGCCACCTGAAGACATCCAAGGCGTTGCGAGGATCATGAAAGCCCTGCCGAACATCCTGACCTCGCTGCGGCTGGTCCTGACGCTCTTCGTCTTCATGGCCCTGGCGACGGTGGCCGGCGCGGTGCCTGGCTTCAGCGAGCACTTGACGCCGGAAGACCAGTTCGGCCTGCAGAGATGGGCGTTCTGGGCCTTCGTGATCGCGGCGGTGACCGACTTCTTCGACGGCTGGCTGGCGCGCAAGCTGGACGCGGTCAGCGTCTGGGGCGCGATTCTCGACCCGATCGGCGACAAGGTGCTGGTCTGCGGCGCGATCCTCGGCCTGCTGGCCCTGGGCGGTCAGCCGGCGGTGGTGCTGCCCGCCGGCCTGATGCTGTTCCGCGAATTCACGGTCAGCGCCCTGCGCGAAGTCGGCGCCGGCAAGGGGATCAAGCTGCCGGTGACGCGCCTGGCCAAGTGGAAGACCACGCTGCAACTGACCGCCCTGGCGGCCGAGATGGTCATCGCCTCCTGGGGCGCCTTCGACCTGCCGGCCGAACCGGCCGTCCGCGACCCGGCGACCCTGATCGCCCACAGCCTGATGTGGGCGGCCACCATCGTCACCCTGATCACCGGCGCGCAGTACTGGGAACAGACCCGCAAGGCCCTGGCGGAGACGTAGCCGCCTTCTGGCGCGGCGGCCCAAGCGCCCTGGCTCATGTCTTCCTGGAAAGCGCGGCATGCGCTTGTCCGGATTCATGAACACCTGATTTTTCAGAACCTGACGCCGCGAGCGCTATATTCCGATCCGCCCGCGTTCATGGACCCCGGTCTTGCTTCGCAAACCGGGGTGACACCTGTGTGTGGGGGACCGCCGACTCAGCAGTCCCCCTCAGTCGGCTTTGCCGACAGCTCCCCCAGCGGGGGAGCATCTTGTCCCTAAGCCGCCGCCTTCTCCGCGACGCGGGCCTGCACCCGTTCCAGCCAGGCGGCGATGTTCTTGTTGTCGGGGTTGATCGGCTGGCCCACCTGGGCGCCGAACTGCAGGAAGCAGAACAGCAGGATGTCGGCCAGGGTGAAGCGATCGCCCGCGATCCAGGTCTTGCCCGCCATCAGCCCGTCCAGCCAGGTCAGCTTCTCCTGGGCCAGGGTCTTCAGGTCGCCGGCCGCGTGGGGGATGGTGCGCATGCGGCTCTGGAACAGCGGCAGGCCCTCCGCGTAGCGGAAGCCGTTGGCCAGCGGTTCGCAGACGTTGAGGTCGATGCGGCGGACCCACATGCGGGTCGCCGCGCGCTCCTCCGGCGTCGCGCCGATCAGGGAGTCGCCGGGAAGCTTCTCGTCCAGGTACTCGCAGATGGCGGTGATCTCGGCCAGGTGCGAGCCGTCGTCCAGCTCGAGGCAGGGAAGCTGGCCGGAGGGGTTCTTGGCGACATAGGGCGCCTGGCGGTTCTCGCCGCCCATCAGGTCGACGGTCTCGCTCGGAATCTCCGCGCCCTTCTCGGCCAGGAACATGGTCACGACCGCCGGATTGGGGCCCATCGAGGTGTAGAGTTTCATGCCGTCCTCCCTAGGAACTTGTCGGGAGGCACCCTGCGCAGGGTGACGCGAGGGTGATCAAGCCCTTTGCCGGTCTATAGCGGACTGGCGGGCGCTGGCGGTTCGGGCAGGGGGATGAACTCCTGGTCGTCGGCGTCGGGCAGCTTCATCCGGCCGGCGCGCCAGTCGGCCTTGGCCTGTTCCAGCCTGTCCTTGGAGGACGAGACGAAGTTCCATTCGATGAAGCGCGGGCCGACCGGTTCGCCGCCCAGCAGCATGACGACGGCGTCGGAGACGGCGGTGAAGCGCACCGCCTGGCCGGGCAGGAAGACCAGCATCTGGCCCTCGCGATACTGGCGCCCGTCCACCTCCACGATCCCCTGGGCGACATAGGCCGCGCGTTCTGGATATTCGGCCGGCAGGTCGGCCTGGGCGCCCGGCTTCATCCGCCAGTGGACGTAGAACAGCGGCGAATAGGTCGTGACCGGCGCGGAGGCGCCGAAGGCCTGGCCGGCGATCAGCCGCGCCCACAGGCCGCCGCTCTCATAGGTCGGCAGGTCGCTCGGCGCATAGTGGTCGAAGGAGGGGGCGGTCTCCTCGTCCTCGGTCGGCAGGGCGATCCAGGCCTGGATGCCGTTCATCCGCCCGCCGGTCCGGCGCAGGGTCTCGAACCGCTCGGAATGGGTGACCCCGGCCCCGGCGGTCATCCAGTTCACCTCGCCCGGATGGATCGGCTGGGTGACGCCGACGGAATCGCGGTGGGTGATCTCGCCCTCGAACAGATAGGTCAGGGTCGACAGGCCGATATGCGGATGGGGCCGCACGTCGACCTCGCGGCCGAAGCCGGGCTCGAAGGTCTTGGGACCCATGTGGTCGAAGAAGATGAACGGCCCGACCATCCGGCGCCTGGCGAAGGGCAGGACGCGGCCGACCTCGAAGCCGCCGAGGTCGCGGCGGCGTTGGTCGATGACGAGGTCGATCATTTTCGCGCCTCCGGCGTTCCCCCTGCGGGAAGGCAGGAGACGGAGGTCAGCCTTGCGCGCTCACATAGGGGCTGACAAGGCCGAGCGGGGCGGCGGTGGTGTTCTTCACCGAGCGGATGACGATCCGGCTTTCGATGTTCGACACCAGGCCCAGCGACAGGATCTTGTCGCGCAGGAAATCGTCGAAGGCGTGCATGTCGCGGGTGACGACCCGCAGTTCGTAGTCGGCGGAGCCGGTGACGGTCGCGCACTGGACCACCTCGGGCAGCTTGGCGATCGCGGTCTCGAAGGCGTCGAGATTGTCCTTGGTCGGCAGGCTGAGCTTCACGGTGCAATAGACTTCGAATCCGAGGCCCAGCAGGTCGCGGTCGAGGATGGTCACGCGGCGCTGGATGACCCCGGTGTCCTCCAGCCGCTTGATCCGCCGCCAGCAGGGGCTGGAGGACAAACCTACTCGCTCGGCGATCTCGGCGACCGACAATCCGGCGTCGTGCTGGATCAGGTCCAAAATCTTGGCGTCGACCGCGTCGAGGGCCTCGGGCAATTTTTCCTCCATAAAACGGCGTTTTTGAGCGTCGTTCTTGCCCTAGATCGCAGTTTTTAGGGCATACCTTTGGCAAGCAATTCCAGGGTTCTTATATGATCTTCTGGTGGCGTTGGGGAGCGGAAAAGGAAAGATATTGCCATGCGGCACGCTGAGGTGACGCTTGACGACAAATTCCTGCTCACGGAAGGCCGAGTTTTCATCACCGGCGTCCAGGCCCTGCTTCGGGTGATGATCGACCAAAACCGCCTGGACAAGGCGGCGGGCCTCAAGACGGCGGGCTTCGTTTCCGGCTATCGCGGCTCGCCGCTCGGCGGGCTGGACCAGCAGGCCCATCGCGCGGCCAAATTCCTCCAGGAGGCCGAGGTGGTCTTCAAGGAAGGCCTCAACGAAGACCTCGCGGCCACCGCCGTCTGGGGCAGCCAGCAGGCCAACCTGTTCCCCGGCGCCCGGTACGACGGCGTCACCGGCATGTGGTACGGCAAGGCGCCGGGCGTGGACCGGACGGGCGACGCCTTCAAGCACGCCAACTTCGCCGGGACCTGGCCCAAGGGCGGGGTGCTGGCCGTGGCGGGCGACGACCACACCTGCAAGTCCTCGACCCTGCCGTCGCAGTCGGAATACGCTTTCCAGGACTTCGAAATGCCGGTGCTGTCGCCGGCCGACGTGCAGGAGGTGCTCGACTACGGCCTGATGGGGATCGCCATGTCGCGGTTCTCCGGGCTCTGGGTCGGGCTGATCGCCCTGGCCGACACCATGGACTCCGGCGCCACCATCGACGTTTCCATCGGCCGCCATCGGCCGGTTTCGCCGGCCAACTTCCAGCTACCGGCCGGAGGCCTCGGCATCCGGCTGAAGGACCAGCCGCTGGAGAAGGAGCGCCGCCTGCGCAACTTCAAGCTCCCGGCGGCGCTGGCCTTCGCCCGGGCCAACCGGATCGACGGGGTGATGCTGGGCGCGGCGCGCCCGCGCCTGGGCGTCGTCTGCCAGGGCCAGGCCTACAAGGACGTGATCGAGGCCCTGGCCGCCATGGGCCTGTCGCCCGGACAGGCCGCCGACCTGGGCGTGGCGATCTACAAGGTCGGCATGCCCTGGCCGCTGGAGCCGACCGGCCTGCGCGCCTTCGCCGCCGGGCTCGAGACCCTGATGGTGATCGAGCACAAGCGCCCGCTGATCGAGACCCAGGCCAGGGCCGCCCTCTACGACCTGCCGGCCCACGCCCGGCCCAAGGTGATCGGCAAGGTGGACGAGCAGGGCCATCCGCTGCTCTCGCAGCTCGGCGCGCTGTCGGTGGCCGAGGTGGCGCTGGCCATCGCCGATCGCCTGCCGCCCGGCCCGCACATGGAGCGGGTTAACGACTACCTCGCCCGCGTCTCGGCCGCGTCGATGGCGGCGGTGACGCTGGCCGCCGACCAGCAGCGCAAGCCGTTCTTCTGCTCGGGCTGCCCGCACAACACCTCGACCCGCCTGCCGGAAGGAAGCCGCGCCCTGGCAGGCATCGGCTGCCACTACATGGCCAGCTTCAACGACCCGCAGACCGACCTCAACAGCCACATGGGCGGCGAGGGCCTGAGCTGGGTCGGCGCGGCGCCGTTCACGACCGAGCCGCACGTGTTCGTGAACCTGGGCGACGGCACCTACAATCACTCCGGCTCGCTGGCGATCCGTGCCTCGGTCGCGGCGGGCTCGCATGTCACCTACAAGCTCCTGTTCAACGACGCGGTCGCCATGACCGGCGGCCAGGCGCCCGAGAGCGGCTTCACCCCCGCCCAGATCACCCGCCAGCTCGCCGCCGAGGGCGTGGCCAGGACGATCATCGTCGCCGACGACATAGGCCGCTACGACGGCGTCACCGACCTGGCGCCCGGCGTCGAGGTCCGGCCGCGTTCGGAGCTGATGGCCGTGCAGGCCCTGCTGCGCGACACGCCCGGCACGAGCGTTCTGCTCTACGACCAGGTCTGCGCCACCGAAAAGCGCCGGCGCCGCAAGCGCGGGACGATGGAGGCGCCGGCCCGGCGGGTGTTCATCAACCCGCTGGTCTGCGAGGGCTGCGGCGACTGCTCGAAGACCTCGAACTGCGTCTCGGTCGAGCCGCTGGACACCGAGTTCGGCCGCAAGCGCAAGATCAACCAGTCGAGCTGCAACACCGACTATTCCTGCCTGCAGGGCTTCTGCCCCTCGTTCGTGACCATCGAGGGCGGCGAGAACGCCCAGGCCAGGGCCCTGCCGGCCCTGACCGCCGACTCCACGCCCCTGCCGGCGTTCGAGCCGTTGCAGGGCGTGCGCAACATCGTCTTCACCGGCATCGGCGGGACCGGCGTCACCACCGTCGCCTCGATCCTGGCCATGGCCGCCCATGTCGACGGCCGGGCCGCCTCGGTGGTCGACATGACGGGCCTGGCCCAGAAGGGCGGGGCGGTGTTCAGCCACCTGCGCATCGGCGAGACCGAGGAGAGCGTGGTCGGCGGCCGCGTGCCGGCGGCCAGCGCCAACCTGCTGATCGCCTGCGACATCCTCTCGGCGGCGGGCGCCGACGCCCTGGCGCTCTACGCCAAGGACCGCACGGCGGCGGTCGGCAACGAGGACTTCGCCCCCACCGCCGACTTCGTCAGCGACCGCGACGTGCGCTTCGACGCCGGCCTGATGTCGCGCAAGATCAAGGCCGCGGCCAGGCGCTACGACCAATGCCCGGCCAACCGCCTGGCCGAAGCCAATTTCGGCGACGCCATCTACGCCAACATGATCATGGTCGGCTTCGCCTGGCAGAAGGGGCTGATCCCGCTCTCCAGCCGGGCGGTCTATCGCGCCATCCGCCTGAACGGCGTGGAGGCCGAGGCCAATCTCCAGGCCTTCGAGCTGGGCCGCCGCGTCGCCCATGACCCGAGCCTCGCCCAGGCGGCGGAAGCGCATGCCCCGACGCCTCAGACGATGCCGCTGGACGAGGTGATCGCCCATCGCACCCGCGACCTCGCCGCCTATCAGGACGCCGCCTATGCGCGGCGCTATGCGGATCGAGTGGCCAAGGCCGCCGCCGCCGAGGCGCCGCTGGGTTCGGACAACCTGACCCGCGCGGTGGCGATCAATCTCTACAAGCTGATGGCCTACAAGGACGAGTACGAGGTGGCGCGGCTCTACACCGACGGCCGCTTCGCCGCCGAGCGCGACGCGGTGTTCAAGGGCGGCAAGACCAAGGTGTTGCTCTCGCCGCCGCTGATCGCGCCCAAGGGCCCGGACGGCAAGCCGAGGAAGATCGAATTCGGCGGATGGATGCTCAAGGCCGCCTTCCCGGTCCTGGCCAGGATGAAGGGCCTGCGCGGCGGTCCGCTGGACGTCTTCGGCTACAGCGAGGAGCGCAAGATGGAGCGCGCCCTGATCGCGGCCTACGAGGCGGGCCTGGAAAAGCTGCTGGCCGGCCTCGACGCCGAACGCCTGCCGCTCGCCGTCCAGATCGCCCAGGTCCCGCAGGCCATCCGCGGCTTCGGCCACATCAAGGACGCCGCGGTGAAGGCCGCCAAGGCGGAGGAGGAGAGGCTGTGGGCGAGGTGGGGGGCGTAGGGTTTCCTACCAGCGGCTGGACGCCTGAAGCGGTCAGGGGGAAGGTCGGCTCGTCGGGCGCGCGAGGGCATCAGTTCTCGACCCGTTGCTGACCTTTAAGCCCCGTCCCACTCCCGGACGCCGTCCCTATGGCGCAGCGTGTCGACAAACAGTCTGAAGGCTGAGGATGAGAAGCGACGGTTGGGATAGTACAGGTGGTAGCCCGGCAGATCGGGAGTGGACGCAGCAAGAAGGCGCACCAGCCTCCCGTCTTCCAGATGGCTCTTCACCTGGTCGAGCGGCAGATAGGCAAGGCCGTGACCATCCAGGGCGGCATCGAGGATGAGGTCGATGGTGTTGAAGGTCAGTTGGCCATCGATACGGACCCGCATCTCGCGACCGCCGGTCTTCAACCGCCACCCGTTGACCGTTCCCGAGGCCGGCAGGCGCAGGTTGATCGCACGGTGCTCCGTAAGTTGCGTCGGGGATGTCGGTGCAGGGTGGGCGCGCAGGTAGGACGGTGCACCGACGATGGCCATGGGGATGTCCGGCCCGATCCGCACCGCAATCATGTCCTTGGCGATCTCGCCCCCGAGCCTGACACCCGCGTCGAAACGGTCTGAAACGATGTCGGCAAGCCCATAGTCGATGGTCATTTCGACCTTGATGTCAGGGTGATCCAGCAGCAGCCTCCTGATGGAGGGCAGGAGCACCGTCTTCGCCGCATGTTCGACGGTCGTCACCCGGATCGTCCCGACAGGTCGGTCCCGCAGTTCGCCCAGCGCAGCCATCGCCGCATCCAGGTCGTGCAGCATCGGCCCCAGGGTCGCCAGAAGGCGCTCGCCCGCGTCGGTCGGCGCGACGCTGCGGGTCGTACGCGACAGTAGGCGTAGGCCTATACGCTCTTCGGTTCGGCGCACGATCTGGCTAAGCGCGGATTGTGCCATCCCGAGCCGCTGGGCGGCCTTGGTGAAGCTGCGCTCTTCGGCGACGACGACAAAGGCGGCGAGGTCGGCGATTTCATCGCGACGCATTGATCACCTGAGTGATGAGTTCAAGCAGAATTACTCGTCTAATCGGCGAACTACCCTCGTCCTAGATTGTTTTCCAGCCTGGAAAGCGACCGCCCATGTAGCGGCCTCCGCCTTGTGAACACGAGATCGACCCGTCCTCGGTCGGGTCCACCAACAGTCAGGGACAAGCGAGATGAGCGACAACCCACTTCCCCAAGACCGCACTGCGACCGATGTCGGCGCAAACGACGTGGACTACAAGAAAGCTCTCGGGGCCGACGACGGCGGCCTGATCGACACGGCGGTCGAGGCTATCAAGGGCATGGCCGGCAAGGTGGCGGATAAGCTCGATCCGCTGACCGAGCAATATGCCGGCCTGTTTAAGACGGGCCTGCGCACGCCGGTCATGCGCAAGCCGAGCGACTACGGCATGGAGTTCGAAGAGACCTGGTTCCCGTCGATGGACGGCGTGCCGCTGGAGGCCTGGTTTATCCCGGCGGCTTCCGACAAGCTGCTCATCATCAACCACCCGATGACCTGCAACCGCTATGGCTTCCCTGGCCACCTGCCGGAGTACAAGCAGTACTTCGGCGGTTTCGAGGTCAACTTCCTGCCCGAGTTGAAGGCGCTGCACGACGCTGGCTTCAACATCCTGACCTATGACCTGCGCAATTGCGGTCGCAGCGGCGAAGGAAATGGGGGGATCAGCGGCCTTGGGCTGCTGGAATGCCGCGATGTCGTCGGGTCGGTGCGCCACGCCCGTCAGCACCCGGTCATGGGCAAGATGCGCGTGAGCCTCTTCAGCCGGTGCATGGGCGGCAACTCGACCATCATCGCCATGACCAAGTGGCCCGATGAGTTCCGGCACATCGAGGCGCTGGCCCTGCTCAACGTCGTATCGGGACCGACCTTCATCGAGCGTGGAGCTGAGAACTTGGGCCTCGACCCCAAGAAGGCGGCGGAGAGACTGGACGAACGGTGCCGCGAAACGAGCGGGTTCAGCCTGTTCGACTTCCGGCCGCAGGACTACGGTTCGGGCGTCACCGTCCCGACCTTGATGGCGCAGCTTCGCCGTGACTTCCTGATCCACGGCGAGAAGGACGGACAGGAGATTTTCGACGCGCTCGCGGCCGACACCAAGGAACTGCTCTGGATCGACCAGTCCAACCAGCGCTTCTATGCCTACAACCATTTCGGCCAGCACCCCGAGCGGCTGATCGAATGGTTCGACAGGCACATGAGCGGGCCGAGAACGCGGGACCAATTCTCGCGACCTGCTGCCTGAGCAAAATTCCGCGGGAAAGCTGACGCGCGCGTTTGAGGGAGTTTGACGTCGTTAGTGGCCGAAGGCCGCCGCTTCCGAGGTCCGCAAACCACCGATTGTGTTGAAAAAGGCCGATTGAAGCGGTGACACGGGCCTGATTCACTCTCCTGGGACGGGAGAGACGGCGATGATGGGCGAGCGGCGGATCGCCCAGGTCCCGCAGGCCATCCGCGGCTTCGGCCACATCAAGGACGCCGCGGTGAAGGCCGCCAAGGCGGAGGAGGAGAGGCTGTGGGCGAG
>MEEW01000032.1 GCA_001724985.1 Phenylobacterium sp. SCN 69-14 | reverse complement strand
TTGATGTTGGCCGGGATGATCGCCCGGCCGCGCGCCACCTCGTCGCGGACGAACTCCGGGGTCACGAAGTCGGGGATCGAGGCGCCGAAGTCCTCGCCATCGCGGATGAAGGCGTCGGTTTCCTTGCGGCGCAGGTTCTCGCGGATGGCGACATATTCCATCTCCGGCGTGACGACGCCGCGGCGGGCGTAGTCCAGTTGGGTGACCGCCGCGCCGGCCCGGGCGCGATAGACGCGCCGCGGGGCGTTGAACTGCGGGGCCAGGTGCTCGCCCTGGGCGAAGCCGTTGTCCTCGGGCTTCACCTCCCGCGGGGTTTCCACGACCTCGACATCGCCGCGCGAGACGACCCACGGCTCGCGCACGCGCGCCAGCCCCTGGTCGATGTCGATCTTCACCGCCGGGTCGGTATAGGGGCCGGAGGGGTCGTAGATCGTCACCGGCGGCTCATTGGCCGACGGATGCACCGCCACCTCGCGGAACGGCACGCGGATGTCGGGCCACAGCACGCCGGGCTGATAGACCTTGCGCGAACCGGGGCGTTCGCCCGTGGGAATGGCGTCTTTGACGGGGGTCTGAATATTCACCGGCGCAAGCTCCCTAGCGGCCAGGGGCCTGCCTGCGATGGGGAAACCGGGCGCGCGAACACCCGAAACGCCTTCCCTTCGCCGGCATGACCCGGATCAGGTTCTACGGGTCGCGGGCTCGCCCGCCTCTCAGCCGCCCAAGCGCGGCCCCCCGAGGACTGCGACCACACATAGGCCCGATCCCGGGAGATGAAAAGCGCCGCCATCCGGCCCCATTCTTGCGTTTCATTTTCGGCGCCCCGAGAGTCTCAAGCGGAAACCGACATGCAGCGCCTGATCGTCCTGGCGTCCGCCGCCATCCTTTGCGCGGCCGCCGCGCCCGCCTTCGCCGCCGATCCCGCCAAGCCCGCTGCCGGGCCGCAGTGCTTCCGGGTCAGCCAGATCCAGAACCACACCAAGGGCGACGCCAAGACGCTCTATCTGTCGGTGAAGCCCAAGCGGCAGGTCTATCGCCTGGGCATGTCCGGCAGTTGCCTGGCCGGGGCCAATTCCAGCGACCCGCTGGTGCTGGAAACGGTCGGCGGCACGGACATGGTCTGCCGTCCGCTCGACCTCGACCTGAAGGTGAAGGTGGGCGCCGGCGGCCTGACGCCCTGCATCATCAAGGACATCACCCGCCTGACGCCGGACCAGGTGACAGCCCTGCCGCCCAAGGTCCGCCCTTAAAGGACCTACAGCCTTCCTGCCCGGAAGGTGTCGCAGGCGGCCGGGTCGCCCTTCTCCACCCCGATGCGGAACCAGCGCATCCGCTGCTCGCTGGTGCCGTGGGTGAAGGCGTCGGGCATGACGCGGCCCTGGGCCTGCTTCTGGATGGCGTCGTCGCCCACCGCCGCGGCGGCGCGGATGCCGTCCTCGATATCGGCCGGGTCCAGCGCGACCTGACCGCCGGAGACGGCCGGCGCATGCGCCACCCAGACCCCGGCGTAGCAGTCGGCCTGCAGCTCCAACCGCACGGCTGAGGAGGACGCCCCGCGCGAGCCGCGCTCGACCTGCTGGGTCGCGCCGGTCAGGTTCTGGACGTGGTGGCCGATCTCGTGGGCGATCACATAGGCGCGGGCCGCCTCGCCCTTGGCGCCGAACCGGCTTTCCAACTCCTGCCAGAAGGCGAGGTCCAGATAGACCTTCTGGTCGGCCGGGCAATAGAACGGCCCCATGGCCGACTGGCCCATGCCGCATCCGGTCCCGGTGGCCTGGTCGTAGATGACGACGGCGGCGGGGCGGCGATAGCGCTGGCCCTCGGCGGCGAAGATCTGGGTCCAGACGTCGGTGGTCGACTGTTCGATCACGTCGACGAACTGTCCGCCCTGGTCCTGGGTGGTCCCGCGCACGCCGTCCTGCTGCTGGGCCTGCTGGCCGCCGGCGCCGTTCACCACCGACATGGTGGTCGAAGGGTCGATGCCGAACACGAAATAGCCGATCAGCGCCAGGACCACGCCGCCCAGGCCGACGCCGCCGACCCCGGCTGCGCTCATCCCGCGGCGATCTTCGATATTGCCGCCCCTGCGGCCGCCCTGCCAACGCATGCCTGCTTCCTCTTCAAACGCGCCCCGCGCGATGCGCGGGCGTGGCCCTAGGATGCGGGCTGCTGCGGCGTCTGTCAGCGCCTGTTCTGCGTCACCGCGCGAACACGGGCGTTCGAATCGGCCAGGACCGCGTCGGGAATAGCGGCGTAGCCGGCGCCGGGCGTCGCGCCCTCGCTCGGCGCGCGCCGCGCATAGGCCGGCGGGGCGGCCGCCTGGAAGTCCTGCAACCGCCGCTCGGACTGCACGCGCGCGTCCAGGGCGTTGAGCTGGTTCTCCAGCGCGATCGACCGCTGCCGGTCGAGCTGTTGCTGGGTCAGCAGGTCGAGCTGCTGCTGCGCCTGCGGGCTCACCTGGCCCAGGGCCGGCGTCGCCAGGCTGGTTGCGGCGAGAAGGACGAGGGTCAGGTTTCGCATGGAAATGAAACGTCCGGCGGGCCGCCTGGCTCCTCAGCGGCGCGAAACCGTGAAGCGGGTCAGTTGCTCGCCCGGCGCGGCCCAGTCGGGCGCCAGTTCCTGCGCCCTGCGGTAGTCGAGATAGGCGGACTTGGCGTCCTCCAGCCCCTCATGGGCCAGGGCGCGGTTGTAATAGGCCTTGGCCGGTTCGGAGACCCCCAGTTCCAGCTCCCTGTTGATGTCCGGCAGGCTCTGGGCATAGAGCCGCCGCCCGATGGAGGCTGCGCCACGGTTCACATAGGCCTCGCCCAGGTCCGGATGCAGCCGCACGGCCCGGTCGAAATCGCGGGTGGCCTCGACATAGGCCGCGCGGCGCAGCTTCAGGACGCCGCGATTGACGAAGGTGCCGGCCCGGTCGCGCGGGTTCAGCAATTCGGTGTCGAGCGCCAGGGTGCACAGTTCCTGGAACCTCGGATCGTCCTCGCCGGCCATCGCGGCCTGCGAGCACGCCTCGGCCAGCCCGCCGCCGATCACCGTCACCGCGCCACGGGCCGCGTCCGGCAGGCCGATTGCGATCAGCCCCGCAAGCAACGGAAACATCTTGAGCATGGCCCGGCCTCCTGCGTCCGAACCCCGGCGCGAAGAGTCCGCCCATAACGCGGGTCTGTCAACGCGCGGCGCGCAACCGCCGTGTCTCACGATAGAGGATGTAGACGCCGCTGGCGGCCACCACCAGCGCGCCGGCGATGGTGGCCGCGCGGGGAATCTCGTCCCAGACCAGGAAGCCGATGATGCAGGCCCAGACGAGCTGGGTGTAGTCGAAGGGCGCCACCACCGCGACCGGCGCGCGGCGCAGGGCCTCGGTCAGGAAGAGCTGGCCCGTCCCGCCCAGCAGGCCGGTGCAGACCAGCATGACCAGGGTGGTGAGGTCCGGGATCGTCCAGCCTCCGAACGGCAGGCTCGACAGCCCGACCAGCATCCCGGCCAGGGTGAAGTAGAAGACGATGGTCGGCCCCGGCTCTGTCCGGCCGATCTCGCGGATGGCGATCATCGCGCCCGCCGCCCCCAGCGCGCCGGCCAGGGCGAAGATCGTGCCGAGCGAGGCCATGTGGGCCGGGTCCGGCCGCACCATGATCAGCACGCCCACGAACCCGACCACCACCGCCCCCCAACGATGGACGCCCACATGTTCCTTCAGGATCAGGGCCGAGAGCGCGGTCATGAACAGGGGCGAGGCGAAGGACAGCGCCGTCGACTCCGTCAGCGGCAGCATCGACACCGCCGTGAAGCCGCAGAACATGCCGACCAGCCCCACCGCCGAACGGGTCGCATGCCCGCCCAGCCGGTTGGTCTTCAGCACCCCGAAGCCCACCGTCTTCCAGACGTAGAGCAGCACCGGCACGAAGGCGAAGGCGTTGCGGAAGAAGATGATCTCCAGCACCGGCGCGCCGCGTTCGGCGCAGGCCTTCACCAGCGCCGCCAGCCCGGCCATGCAGGCCATGGCCAGCACGCGAAGCACGATCCCCAGGCCGTTGCGTTGGGTGACGGCGTGCGGACTGGGCTCTGCTGACAACGGGGGCTCCTTGCCCGCCCTCCATAGAGGCCCCGCGCCGCCAGGGCCATAGGCCTGCGCCGGCGCCCTCGCCTTTGTCCCGGCATGGCGTAGACTCCCGGTCCTTCAAGCGACCCCACGAAAGAACGGAGCCCGACATGACCCTTGGCCTGATGATGGCGGCCTGGACGCTCGTCCTGGCCTTCGCGCAGATCCTGTTGTCCGCGATCGCCCAGACCAGCCAGTACGGGCTGAAATGGAACGCCGGCCCGCGCGACGGCCAGATGCCGCCGCTGAACGACCGCGCCCAGCGGCTGAAGCGGGCCCAGGCCAATCTGTTCGAGACCCTGCCCCTGTTCCTGGGCGCGGTGCTGATCGCCCATGTCGCCGGCCGCGAAAGCGAGGTCTCCGCCCTGGGCGCCCAGCTCTATTTCTGGGCGCGGGTCGCCTATGTGCCGCTCTACGCCTGGGGCGTGCCCTATCTGCGCTCCGTGGCCTGGGCGGTCAGCATCGTCGGCCTCGGCATGATCGCCCAGGCGATCCTGCTGCCCTGACCCGCCGCACGCGGCCGAAATTCGCGCGGAACGACTCCCTCGCCCACGCCGTTCGCAATGCAGGGACGGCGTAACCGACGAGGTACGCGATGAAGATTCTGCTTACGACCGCCGCGCTCGGCGCGGCTCTTACGCTCGGCGCCTGCGGCACCACAGTCACCGAACGCGCCGCCACCGGCGGCCTGGCCGGGGCGGCCATCGGCGCCGCCGTCGACAGTTCGGTGACCGGCGCCCTGGTGGGCGGGGCGGCGGGCGCCGCGCTCGGCGCGGCCACCACGCCGAAGTTCGACAACGTCAACCGCCGCCAGCACTACGACAACCGCGCGGGCCGCTATTACTTCTACGACCCCGGCACGCGCCGCTACTATTGGGAAGACGGCAGCCCGCGCCGCTAAGGCCCAGGGTCTGCGGGCTCTAGGCTGCGACCTTGTAGCCGGCCTCTTCGATCGCCGCGGCCAGGGCGTCGCGGCGATCATCGCCAGTGACCTCGACCCGGCCCGCCTCCAGGTCGACGGCGACCTGTGCGCCCGGCGCGACCTTCTGGACGGCCTGGGTGACCGATTGCACGCAATGGCCGCACGACATGCCTTCGACCTTGAAGCTCAACATCCGCCAACTCCTTCCGAACGGGACAAAACCTAGCCTGCACCTTCCAGCCGTTGGAAGGTCAACACCGGAAATGGCCGCTTGACCCTCCCATGATGGGAAGGTCCATTCGGGGCGGGTCTCGTATCCGAAGGAGCCCGCCGTGCCGCAAGCCCGCCTGCAGCCGATCGACATTCCCGTCCAGGGCATGACCTGCGCAAGCTGCGTCGGCCGCGTGGAAAGGGCCATCGCCGCCGTCCCGGGCGTGGCGGCCGCCAATGTCAATCTCGCCGCCGAGCGCGCCCACGTCGAACTGACGCCCGAAGGCGACGCCGCCGCCGTGGCCGCGGCCATCCGCAAGGCGGGCTACGAGCCGCTCGACCGGCAGGTGGAGCTGAAGATCGTCGGCATGACCTGCGCCAGTTGCGTCAGCCGCGTGGAAAAGGCCCTGCGCTCGGTTCCCGGCGTGCTGGACGCCCAGGTCAACCTGGCGACCGAGCGCGCCCAGGTCCGCATCCTGGGCGGCGCCGAGGCCTCGGCCCTGATCGCCGCGGTCGCCGCCGCCGGCTACCGGGCCGAACCTGTCGATCACGCCCACGGCGCCGATCTGGCCGACCGCGAGCGCGCCGCCCGCGAAGGCGAGATCAAGGCCCTGAAGACCTCCGTCGCCATCGCCGCGGCGGCGACCCTGCCGCTGTTCCTGGTCGAGATGGGCCGCCACGCCATCCCCGGCGTCCATCACTGGCTGGCCATGACCATCGGCGAACAGCCCTGGCGGCTGGCGAGCTTCGCCCTGGCGGCCCTGGTGCTGCTGGGCCCTGGCCAGCGCTTCTTCCGCAAGGGCGTCCCCAACCTCCTGCGCCGCACGCCGGACATGAACTCGCTGGTCGCCCTGGGGGCCAGCGCCGCATTCGCCTATTCGGCCGTGGCGACCTTCGCCCCCGCCCTGCTGCCGGCCGGCGCCGACCACGTCTATTACGAGGCCGCCGCGGTGATCGTGACCCTGGTGCTGGTCGGACGCCTGTTCGAGGCCCAGGCCAAGGGCCGCACGGGCGAGGCGATCAAGCGGCTGATGACCCTGCAGGCCAAGTCCGCCCGCATCGTGCGCGAGGGCCAGGAGCGCGAGGTTCCCATCGCCGAGGTCGTGGCCGGCGACATCGTCGTGGTCCGTCCGGGCGAGCGGCTGGCCGTCGACGGCGAGGTGCTGGACGGCGGCTCCTTCGTCGACGAATCCATGATCACCGGCGAGCCGGTCCCGGTCGAGAAGGGCGCCGGCGACGCCGTGACGGGCGGCACGGTCAACAAGTCCGGCGCCTTCCGCTTCCGCGCCACCAAGGTCGGGAGCCAGACCATGCTGGCCCAGATCGTGCGCATGGTCGAAGCCGCCCAGGGCTCGAAGCTGCCGATCCAGGCCCTGGTCGACAAGGTCACCGGCTGGTTCGTCCCGGCGGTGATCGCCGCGGCCCTCCTCACCTTCGCGGCCTGGATGATCCTCGGCCCCAGCCCGGCGCTGGCCTTCGCCCTGGTCAACGCCGTGGCGGTGCTGATCATCGCCTGCCCCTGCGCCATGGGCCTGGCCACCCCGACCTCGATCATGGTCGGGACCGGCCGCGCCGCCGAGCTGGGCGTGCTGTTCCGCAAGGGCGAGGCGCTCCAGGCCTTGCGCGACGTCAAGATCGTCGCCTTCGACAAGACCGGCACCCTGACCGTCGGCCATCCGGTCCTGACCGACCTGGTCGCCGCCGAAGGCTTCGAGGAGGACGAGGTCCTGGCCCTGGCGGCGGCGGTGGAAAGCCGCTCGGAGCACCCGATCGCCGAAGCCGTCGTCGCCGCCGCCCGCGAGCGCGGGCTGACCCTGGCCGAACCGCAGGGCTTCGAAACCCTCGCCGGCTTCGGGGCCCAGGCGCGCGCAGGCGGCCGCCTGGTCCAGATCGGCGCCGACCACTTCATGGAAAGGCTCGGCCTCTCGACCGCGGCCTTCGCCGAGACCGCCCAGGCCCTGGGCGCCCAGGCCCGGACCCCGCTCTATGTCGCCGTGGACGGCCGGCTGGCGGCCATCGTCGCCGTGGCCGACGCCCTCAAGCCGACGACGCGCCAGGCGCTGGACGCCCTGCACGCCATGGGCCTGAAGATCGCGATGATCACCGGCGACAATCCCGCCACCGCCCGCGCGGTCGCCGCCCAGCTCGGTCTGGACGAGGTGCAGGCTCAGGTCCTGCCCGAGGGCAAGGCGGCGGCCGTCCAGGCGCTGCGCGAGCGCTTCGGCCCCGTCGCCTTCGTCGGCGACGGCGTCAACGACGCCCCGGCCCTGGCCGGCGCCGACGTCGGCCTGGCCATGGGCGGGGGCACGGACATCGCCATCGAGAGCGCCGATGTGGTGCTGATGCGCGGCGACCTGCGCGGCGTTCCGGCCGCCGTCGCCCTCAGCCGGGCGGTGATGCGCAACATCGGCGAGAACCTGGCCTGGGCGTTCGGCTATAACGTGATCCTGATCCCGGTCGCCGCCGGCGCGCTCTATCCGATGTTCGGCCTGCTGCTCTCGCCGATGGTCGCCGCCGGGGCCATGGCGCTTTCCAGCGTCAGCGTCGTGGCCAACGCCCTGCGGCTGCGCCGCTTCACCCCCCCCGTCACGGCCTGAAGGAGATCGCCATGAACATCGGACAGGCGTCCAAGGCGTCCGGCGTCAGCGCCAAGATGATCCGTTATTACGACGAGATCGGCCTGGTGCAGCCCTCCGCCCGCACCGACTCCAACTATCGCGAGTATGGCGAGCGCGAGTTGAACGAGCTGCGCTTCATCCGCCGGGCGCGTTCGCTGGGCTTCTCGATGGCCGAGATCACCCAGCTCCTCTCGCTGTGGCGCGACCGCGAGCGCCCCAGCCGCGAGGTGAAGGCCATCGCCGAGCGGCACCTGGCCGGGCTGGACGCCCGGATCACCGAGATGCAGGCCATGGCCGAGACCCTGCGCCATCTCTCGCGCTGCTGCGCGGGCGACGACCGTCCCGACTGCCCGATCCTGGCCGACCTGACCGCCGGCTCCCTACCCTCCGAGCCCAAGACGCCGTCGCGGCGGCGGTCCGCCTAGTCGGGCCGGTAGGCGCGCAGGAAGGTGTCGACCGCGCAGGTCACCTGGCCTTCGATCTCGGCGTCGGTCATCTCGTCGGTGACCACGCCCCAGATTCGCGGCTGCAGCACGCCGGAGATCGCTAGGTCCTTGAACTGCTGGGCCGCCACGAACGCATCGGCCCGGCGCAGCACGCCCTGGTCCATCAGGTCGGCCAGATATTCCCCGACCTTCATCAGCACGGCCTTGGGGCCCAGGTCGTAGAACATCCGCCCGATCTCGGGGAACCGCTCGTTCTCGGCCACCACCAGCCGCTGGATGCCGCGCGACTCCGCGCTCAGCAGCAGGCGCAGGAAGCTCTCGGCGAAATGCTCCAGACGCTCGCGCGGGCCGGCGCCGTCGTGAGCCATGTCGAACAGCGAATTCGCCAGGGCGCCGCACTGGCGCTGCATCACGGCCTCGAACAGATCTTCCTTGGATTTGAAGTAGTTGTAGAGCGTGCCCTTCGAACCGCCCAGCCGCGCGGCGATGGTCGACATCGAGGTCGCCGCGTAGCCTTCGGCCAGGAAGCATTCGCGCGCGACGTCGAGAATGCCGTCGCGGCGTTCGTCCCTGCGGCCCTCCCGCTTGCTCTGGGGTGCGCCTCCCACCATCTGACCATCCTGTACGGTTTGGACTTGACGTCGTCCAGCCCGTCCAACATATGACCGTACCGTACGGTTTTCCAGCCATGCGACATCCAGCCTTCAGTTTGCGAGACGCGGCATGGCCCGCCTGATCCTCCCCCCCGTGACGGCGGCCCTCCTCCTGGCGGGCTGCGCGGCCGTCCCCGACCTTGGCCCCCGGCCGCAGGTCCGGTCGGCGCAGGCCTATGCCGCAACCGAAAGCTTCCGGGCGCCGACCGCCGACTGGCCCTCCGACCAGTGGTGGAAGGCCTATGGCGACGCCCAGCTCGACGGCCTGGTGGGCGAGGCCCTGGCCGGCTCGCCCAGCCTGGTCCAGGCCCAGGCGCGGCTGCGCGCCGCCCAGGCCCGCGTCCAGCAGAGCCGCGCGGCCCTGCTGCCCGGCCTGACGGCCAACGCCCAGGCGGCCCAGACCAAGCAGAGCTACAACAACGGCATCCCGCCGGCCTTCACGCCCCAGGGCTACAACGACACCGGCCGCGCCACCCTCGACCTTTCCTTCGACCTCGACCTGTGGGGCAAGAACCGCGCCGCCCTGGCCGCCGCCACCTCCGAGGCGACCGCCGCCGAGATGGACGCCGTCCAGGCCCGCCTGGTCCTGACCACCGCCCTGGTCGGCGCCTATGCCGACCTCTCCCGCGCCTTCGCCCAGCAGGAGGCGGCCGAGCAGGCCAGGGTCAATCGCCAGGCGACCCGCAGCCTCGTCGCCCAGCGGGTCGCCAACGGCGCGGCCAATCAGGGCGAGCTTCGCCAGGCCGAGGCGGGCCTCGCCGGCGCCGACCAGGACCTCGCCGCGGCGAAGGAGCAACTCGCCCTCGCCCGCGACCAGCTCGCCGCCCTGATGGGGGCCGGCCCGGATCGCGGGCTCTCGATCGACCGGCCACAGCAGGCCGCCGACCGCGACTTCGGCCTGCCGCAGAACCTGGCCGCCGACCTGCTCGGCCGCCGGCCCGACCTCCAGGCCGCCCGCCTGCGCGCCCAGGCGGCCGCCCGGCGGATCGACGTCGCCCACGCCGCCTTCTATCCGAACGTCAATCTCGCCGCCTTCGCCGGCGCCCAGTCGCTGGGCCTCGACATGCTGACCAAGTCCGGCTCCGACATCGGCCAGGCGGGCCTGGCCGTCAGCCTGCCGATCTTCCAGGGCGGCCGCCTCTCGGGCGCCTATCGCGGCGCGCGGGCCGAGTACGACGCGGCGGTCGCCAGCTATGACGCCACCCTGGTCCAGGCCCTGCGCGAGGTGGCCGACGCCGCCGCCGGCGAGCGCGCCCTGGCCGAACGCCTGACCGCCGCGCGCCTGGCCCTGGCCAAGGGCGAGGAGGCCTATCGCATCGCCCGCCTGCGCTACGAAGGCGGCCTCGACTCCTTCACCGCGGTGCTGACGGCCGAAAACGCCGTCATCCAGCAACGCCGCGCCGCCGCCGACCTGGAGGCCCGCGCCCTCACCCTCGACGCGGCCCTGGTCCGCGCGCTCGGCGGCGGTTTCCGCGCCGCCTGACCCCAACCATTTCCGCCTTCCCCCGGAAAGACGCTCCCATGCCCGACGACATCGGTCCTCCCCCGCAAGCCGCCGCCGAAATCGCCGCCCCGGCCTCCGCCGCCGGCGCTGCAAGCGGCGCCAGACGCAAGCGCCTGTTCTCCATCCTCGGCGGGGTGATCCTCGTCCTGGCCCTGATCTGGGGCGCCTACTGGCTGCTGGTCGGCTCGCGGCGGGTGACCACCGACAACGCCTATGTCGGCGCCGACACCGCCCAGGTGACCGCCCTGGTCTCCGGCCCCATCGTCCAGACGCCGGTCGGCGAGACCATGGTGGTCAAGAAGGGCCAGGTGATCGCCGTGATCGACCCGGCCGACTACCAGCTCGCCCTCGACCGCGCCAAGGCCGAGCTCGGCCAGGCCGAGCGGCGCGTCGGCCAGTATTTCGCCAATGACGAGGCCCTGGGCGCCCAGACCGCGGCGCGCACCGCCGACATCGCCCGCGCCGAAGCCGCCCTGGCCAGCGCCCGCTCCGACTATTCGCGGGCCGAGGTCGAGTACGGCCGCCGCCGCAACCTCTCGGCCTCGGGCGCCGTCTCCGGCGACGAGCTGACCCAGGCGGAAAACCGTTTCGAAGCGGCCAAGGCGGCCCTGGCCGCCGCCCAGGCGGGTCTGGCCCAGGCCCGGGCGAGCGCCGCCCAGTCGGCCGGCCAGCAGAAGGCCGCCGCCGCCCTGGTCGCCGGGACCAGCCTGGCCGACAATCCCGAAGTCGCCGCCGCCCGCGCCAGGCTCGCCCAGGCCGAGCTGGACCTGGCCCGCACCACCATCCGCGCTCCGGTCGACGGCATCGTCGCCCGCAAGAGCATCGCCGTCGGCCAGAAGGTCGCCAATGGCGCGGCGGTGATGAGCATCGTCCCGGTCCAGACCGCCTATGTCGACGCCAACTTCAAGGAGGTCCAGCTCCGCAAGGTGCGTCCCGGCCAGGCCGTCGAGCTGACCAGCGACCTCTACGGCAAGGGCGTGAAGTTCCATGGCAAGGTCGCCGGCGTCGGCGGCGGCACCGGCTCGGCCTTCGCCCTGATCCCGGCCCAGAACGCCACCGGCAACTGGATCAAGGTGGTCCAGCGCGTGCCGGTGCGCATCACCCTCGACCCCAGGGAACTGGCCGAGCATCCGCTGCGCGTCGGCCTGTCCATGGACGCCGTGATCGACGTCTCCAGGTAGGAGCCGGCCCGTGAGCCAGAGCCACTCGACGCCGGCCCCCCTGACGGGCGCGGCGCTGCTGCTGACCGGGCTGCTGCTCGGCCTGGCCAACTTCATGGTGGTGCTGGACATCACCATCGCCAATGTCGCCGTGCCGCACATCGCCGGCGGCCTGGCCGTCTCGCCCAGCCAGGGCACCTGGGTCATCACCTCCTATTCGGTGGCCGAGGCGATCACCGTCCCCCTCTCCGGCTGGCTGGCCCAGCGGTTCGGGGCGGTGAAGGTCTTCGTCTTCGGCCTGGTCGGCTTCGGGGTCTGCTCGATCCTCTGCGGCCTGGCCCCCACCTTCGGCTTCCTGGTCGCCGGGCGTGTGCTGCAGGGCTTCTGCGGCGGCCCGATCATGCCGATGTCCCAGACCCTGCTGCTGCAGATCTTCCCCAAGGAGCGCGCGCCCCAGGCGCTCGGCCTCTGGAGCATGACCACCGTGGTCGGGCCCATCGCCGGGCCGATCCTGGGCGGCATGCTGTCCGACAACATCGGCTGGCACTGGATCTTCTTCATCAACATCCCCGTCGCCTTCGGGGTGGCGTTCCTGGCCTATCGCTCGCTGATCCACCGCGAGAGCCCGACCCGCCGCGTGCCGGTCGACTATGTGGGCCTTGGCCTGCTGGTGGTCTGGGTCGGGTCGCTGCAGATCATGCTCGACAAGGGCAAGGAGCTGGACTGGTTCGCCTCCACGACCATCGTCGTCCTGGCCATCGTCGCGGCCATCGGCTTCGCCGCCTTCCTGATCTGGGAGCTGACCTCGCAGAACCCGATCGTCAACCTGCGCATCTTCCGCCATCGCGGCTTCTCCGTGGGGGTGACGACGCTCAGCCTGACCTTCGGCGCCTTCTTCGCCAGCGTGGTGATCCTGCCGCTCTGGCTGCAGACCAATATGGGCTACACCGCCACCTGGGCCGGCTACGCCGCCGCCTTCCAGGGGGTGCTGGCGGTGGTGATGTCGCCTATCGTCGCCAGCCAGGTCGCCCGCCGCGACCCGCGGGCCCTGGTCTCGTTCGGCGTGTTCTGGATGGCGGGCATCGCCATCTGGCGCACCCACTTCAACACCGGCGCCGACTTCACCTCGATCATCATGCCGCAGCTCTTCCTCGGCTTCGCCATGCCGTTCTTCTTCATCCCGACCCAGAGCATCGCGCTCGGCGCCGTGGCCCCGGAGGAGACCGCCGCCGCCGCCGGCGTCGCCAACTTCCTGCGGGTGGTGGCCGGGGCCTTCGCGACCTCGATCATGACCACCGCCTGGGAGAACGACGCCAGCGCCAAGCGCAGCGAACTGGCCGGCGCCCTCAACCAGCCCGGCGGCGCCCTCGAGGCCATGACCGCCCAGGGCTTCACCCCCGCCCAGGCCCTCGGCCAACTCGAGCATCTGGTCCAGACCCAGGCGGTGATGCTGTCGACCAACGCCATGTACATGGCCACCGCCGTCGTCTTCGCCATCGCCGCCACCACCATCTGGCTGGCGCCGCGGCCCAAGGGAGCGCCCGCGCCCGGCGGCGGTCACTAGCTATCGGCGGGCGGCCCGCCAGGCTTCGAGCGCCTCGTCCATCGCCCGCCGGGTGACGCGATAGAACTCCGCCACCTCGACCAGCCGCTCGCGCGCCGGGGCCGCGGCGACGCCTGAGCCCCGGTCGAAGACCTCGGCCAGGTTCTCCAGCAGGCGGTTCTGCACGACCAGCATGGCCTCGTAGTTGTCGGACGCCTCGTACAGCACCCGCTTGGTGCCGCGCTGCCCGATGCGCCGGGCCAGCATGTACTGCTCCAGCAGCCGGGCGGCGACGAAGGCGGTGCTCCGGGCGACCTGCAGGTCCGCCGCGATCGCATCGAGGCTCACCGGCTCGGGCGCCAGCAACAGATAGCCGTAGAGCCGCGCGGCCACGGCCGGAACGCCCAAGGGGGTGAGCTGGCGCGCGACGTCCTCGATGAACTCGATGAACTCGCCCGCCGCCTTATCGTTTGACTTATTCGGCATATGTCGAATATATCGAACAAGATCGAGATGTCCAACCCCCTAGCGCCCCTACGAGGCGAAGATGCTGATCTACCTCCTGAAGACGGCCGCCTGGACGGTCCTTCTGATGCTCCTCATCTTCGCACCCGCCGGCACGCTCGCCTATCCGGGCGGCTGGGCGCTACTGATCGTGTTCACCTTGGGGAGCGTGGCGGCCATCGCCTGGCTGGCCCGCGCCAACCCCGCCCTGCTGGCCGAGCGCATGGGCTCGCCCGTCCAGAAGGGCCAGCCCCTTTGGGACCGGATCTGGCTCGGCGGCTTTGCGGTCTTCTTCTGCGCCTGGGTGGCGTTCATGGCCTGGGATGCGGCGCAGGGCGAGTTCCGGGCCATGCCGGTCTGGCTCCAGGCCGCGGGCCTGGCCGGCATGTTCGCCTACGGCTTCGGCGTATGGAGGACCTTCGGCGAAAACACCTTCGCCGCGCCCGTCGTGAAGGTGCAGGACGGCCAATCGGTGATCGACACCGGCCCCTATGCGCGCGTCCGCCATCCGATGTACGCCTGCGCGCTGCTGCTGTCCCTCAGCATGCCGCTGGTCCTGGGGTCCTGGCGCGGCTTCGCCGGAACGGCGGTGCTTGTCGCCATCCTCGCCTGGCGCACCCTGCGCGAGGAACGGGTGCTGCGCCGCGACCTGCCGGGCTATGCGGCCTATGCCGAGCGCGTCCGCTTCCGCTGGATTCCAAACCTCTGGTGACCCGGCCAGGCCGGCGTCGGTCGTAGGGGGAAGAGGATGGTGCGGGCGGTCGGGCTCGAACCGACACTCCTTTCGGAACCGGATTTTGAGTCCCATCGTGGAGCAACAAGCTATTGAATACTAACCGAAAAACTTAGGGTCGTCACGACATGTGTAAGAACATGTGTAAGTTTAGGCCAGATTTCGGGCTGCGTGGCTTCTCGAGCTGAGACAATTGGCTGAGCAATCGAAGCGCCCTAGTCGGGTCATGAAGCCACTCAGACGCCGCCAGCTCTCACGCCAGACCACCTGGGTCCCGGCTCCAGCCTAGTGAAGCTCCGAGCCCTATCCCCTGCATTTGCAGAAACGCTCAGGCGGAGACGCCGCCTATGTGTGAGCCGAGCGCTCCGGCCAACGACGGTGGAGATCGTCAATCACGAACTCATGCGCATGGGCAGCGCGGGCCCGGTGCTGGAGCACATGCGGGTGATCGGGTGCCAATTCGGGGTGGTCGTGCTCGACCACATCAGGATCCGAACTTGGCCAGACGCGGGCCGCCGCAAGAAGACCGATGAGCGCCAGGACCGCGAGCACCAGTAGCGTCGTGGTCATGCCCGCCGCCGCCCCGACCCGGCCGGCAACGCCGTAGGTCACCAGCCAACACGCATGGGAAAGAGCGAACTGCGCCGCGAAAAGCGCGCTGCGATCTTCGGGCGACGCCGAGCGACGCAGCAGTCGCCCAGACGGGGTGAGCACCGCCGAATAGCCGCCCCCCAAGACCGCCCACATCGCCAGCAGAGCTAGCCAATGGTCGATCTGGGGCGACGCTGTCAGCGCCGCCATCGCCAGCAGGCCCGCCAAGAGGACCGATCCTGCGCTCAGCATCACTACTCGGTCTGAGATCTTGTCGAGCAGCCGCGGCAAGGTCAGGGCCGCGATCATCGAGCCCCCGCCAAACGCCGCCAGGGCGAGCGCGACATCGTCTTCCGGTCGCCCGAGGAATTCGCGGACATAGACGACGGTGTTGACGATCACCATGGCGCCGGCCGCAGCGGCCACGAGGTTCAGCGCCAGCAGGCCGCGCAGCCGCGGCGTCTTCAGATAGATCCGCGAGCCGCGCGTGGTCCGATCATAGATCCCGCCGCGCGGGCCGGTGGCCTTGGGCTGCGGCACGATCACGGAAACGACCAGCGCCGCGGACGCCAAGAAGCCTACGACGGTGCCAGCGAACAGCCAGTGGAAGCTGATCACCGTCAGCAACGCGGCCGCCAGCATGGGACTCACCAGGCTCTCGAGGTCATAGGCCAGCCGGGAGAGCGACAGCGCCCGCGTGTACTGCTTTTCGTCGGGCAGGATGTCCGGGATCGCCGCCTGGAAGGTCGGCGTAAACGCGGCCGAGGCCGACTGCAGGGCGAAGATCAAGACGTACACCTGCCAGACCTGATCCACGAACGGCAGAAGCAACGCCACCGCCGCGCGGACCAGGTCCATCGATACCAGCAGCGCCCGCCGTGGAAGCCTGTCGATGAAGGCGTTCACGACCGGACCGACGCCGATATAGGCGACCATCTTGATCATCAGGGCGGTGCCGAGCACCGCGCCGGCGTTTGGCCCGGCTAGGTCATAGGCCAGAAGCCCCAGCGCCACGGTCGCCATCCCAGTGCCGAGCAAGGCGATGATCTGGGCCGCGAACAGATGCCGATACGTGCGGTCAGAGAGAACTTCGAGCATCGCTGCGGCTCACAGGTACTTGGTGATGTCTTTAAACTCGGCGATCGCGGCGCGCGCCGCACCCGGCTCGCCATCGAGCGCATGCGCCAGGCAATGGTCGATGTGATCGTGGATCAGAGTCTGCTTGG
>MEEW01000031.1 GCA_001724985.1 Phenylobacterium sp. SCN 69-14 | reverse complement strand
CAACCATCTGAACAACCACTATATCCGCCAGGCCGAGCCCGCCCGGCTGGCGGAGCTGGTCGCCGGCGTCCACAAGAGCCGCGACTTCCCCATGCACGACGGCGACGGCGCCATCATCGAGCGGACCGTCCCGCTGGTGCGCGACGGCGCCAAGACCCTGCTGGAGCTGGCCGACGCCACGGTTTTCGCGCTCAAGCGCCGGCCGCTGGAACTGCCTGAAAAGGCCAGGGGCCTGCTGACCGAGGAAACCCGCGCGCGGCTCTCGCGGCTGCGCCAGGCGCTGGCCTCGCAGCCGGCCTGGGACGTTCCGACCCTCGAAACGGCCCTGCGCGGCTTCGCCGAGGCCGAGGGCGTGGGGCTGGGCAAGTTCGGACCGGCCCTGCGCGGGGTGCTTTCCGGCGGCTCGCCGGCCCCCGACCTTGCCGGAGCCCTTGTGTGCCTTGGGAAAGACGAAAGTTTGGGGCGTCTCGACGATGCGCTTTCACAGTCCGCATAAAGCGCTATAAGGCCGCCTGAAACGGGCGTTTAACTTCTTGCACTACGGAAGGAATGGCATGGGCGATACGGCTAAGGTGAGTTTCGACGGCAAGTCGGTCGAACTGCCGATCCTCAAAGGCACGGACGGCCCGGCCGTCGTTGATATCCGCAAGCTCTATGCTGAGGCCGACGTCTTCACCTACGACCCGGGCTTCACCTCGACGGCGAGCTGCGAAAGCAAGATCACCTTCATCGACGGCGACAAGGGCGTGCTGCTGCATCGCGGCTACCCGATCGACCAACTCGCCGAGAAGTCGAGCTTCCTCGAGGTCTGCTATCTGCTGCTGAACGGCGACCTGCCGGACGCCAAGGCGTTTGAGCAGTTCGAGCACACCATCACCTATCACACCATGCTGCACGAGCAGTTCGATAGGTTCTTCATGGGCTTCCGCCGCGACGCCCACCCGATGGCGATCATGGTCGGCGCCGTCGGAGCCCTGTCGGCCTTCTATCACGACAGCACCAATATCGATGATCCGGAACAGCGGATGATCTCGTCGCACCGGCTGATCGCCAAGATGCCGACGATCGCCGCGCGCGCCTTCAAGTACTTCAAGGGCCAGCCGTTCGTGCATCCGCGCAACGACCTGTCCTATTCGGAAAACTTCCTGCGCATGTGCTTCTCGGTCCCGGCCGAGGACTGGAAGCCGAACCCGGTGCTGACCCGCGCCATGGACCGCATCTTCATCCTGCACGCGGACCACGAGCAGAACGCCTCGACCTCGACCGTCCGCCTGGCGGGCTCGTCGGGCGCCAACCCGTTCGCCTGTATCGCGGCCGGCATCGCCTGCCTCTGGGGCCCGAGCCACGGCGGGGCGAACGAAGAAGCCCTGAACATGCTGGCCGAGATCGGTTCGGTGGAAAACATCCCCGAATACGTCCAGGGTGTGAAGGACCGCCGCTATCGCCTGATGGGCTTCGGCCACCGGGTCTACAAGAACTACGACCCGCGCGCCAAGGTGATGCAGCAGACCTGCCACGAGGTCCTGAAGGAAGTCGGCCACTCCGACGACCCACTGCTGAAGGTGGCCATCGAGCTCGAGAAGATCGCGCTCAACGACCCCTATTTCGTCGAGCGCAAGCTCTATCCGAACGTCGACTTCTACTCGGGCATCACCCTGCGCGCCCTCGGCTTCCCGCCGGAGATGTTCACCGTGCTGTTCGCGCTGGCCCGCACCGTGGGCTGGATCAGCCAGTGGAAGGAAATGATCGAGGACCCGTCGCAGAAGATCGGCCGTCCGCGCCAGATCTACACCGGCGCGGCCCAACGCGACTACGTGCCGGTCGACAAGCGCTAAGCGCACCGGCGTCCAGAACGACGAAGCCCGCCTCATCGAGGCGGGCTTCTTTGTTTCGACAGGTCAGGCGCGGCGTTCGGCCAGGACCTTCAGCACGGTGTCGGCCGCGACCTCGGAAGGGTCGGGCCCGCCGCGCCCCATCTTCGACAGCGCCGCCGTCTGGGCCTCGACCTGCGCGGCCCTCAGCGCCGGATCGTCGAGCCGCTTGCCGACCTCGCGGGCCAGGTTCGGGCCGTTGCAGTCGTCCTGCACCAGCTCCGGCGCGACGAACGCCTTGGCCGCGATGTTGAAGAGCGTGATGTAGGGCGTGCGGATCAGCCGCTTCAGGATCGCGTGGGTCAGGGCGCCCAGCCGGTAGCCCACCACCATCGGCACGCCGGCCAGGGCCAGTTCCGTCGTCACCGTACCCGAACAGGCCAGGGCGAGCGTCGCGGCCTTCATCGCATCGAGCTTGGCGGTCTCGCCTTCGACGATGTGAGCCCATCCCGACGCCTGCGCCTTCACCGCGTCGACCACGGTGGGCGCCGCGGGGATCACCACCTCCAACGCCGGCCGCTGGGCCTTCAGGATCGCCACGGCCTCTGTGAAGGGCGGCAGGATCCGGCTGATCTCCCCCGGACGGCTGCCGGGAAGCACCAGCAGCACCGGGGCGTCAGCGGCGATGCTCAGGTCCCTGCGCAGGCGCGCCCCGTCCGCGCGCGAGAAATCCAGCGTCAGGGCGGAATTGCCGACGAAGGTCGTCGCCAAGCCCTCGGCCTCGAAATAGGGCGCATCGAACACGTGGATCGACAGCAGGTGGTCGACGCTGGCGGCCAGGGTCCTGGCCCGGCCCGGCCGTGTCGCCCAAACCTGTGGCGCGACATACTTGATGAGCGGGAGCTTGGGGTCGAGCTTTCGCAGTTGCTGGGCCACCCGCAGGGTGAACCCCCAGGAATCGATCAGAACGACGACGTCCGGCTTCTCCCGTTGGGCCAGGGCCACGGTGTCCCGCACCCGGGCGACCACCTTGCGATAGGCCAGCAGCCCTTCCAGCAGGCCCAGGATCGACAGTTCGGCGATGTCGAAGGGGCTCTGCACGCCTTCGGCGGCCATCCGCGCCCCGCCCACGCCCACGAACCGCACCTCGTCGCCAAGCCGGGCGCGCAGCGCCCGCGCCAGGCCCGCGCCGCGGTCGTCGCCGGACGCCTCGGCGGCGACCAGCATCACGCAAAGCGGCTTGCTCACGGCGTTACGGGCGGCTCCACGCCCACGACGAAGAGGCCAAGCTCGTCGGCGAGCGCGATCACCGCCTCGCGGTCCAGCACCAGCAGGCGGCCGGTCTCGCCAGCGACACCCGCCAGCCCGGCCTTGGCCGCGCGCTGGATGGTGCCCAGGCCGATGGTCGGCAGGTCGATCCGCGTCTCCTGGATCGGCTTGGGCGCCTTGGCCAGCACGCCGCGCGGCGCCTCGGCGCTCCCGCGGATGTTGGACGGCAGTTCGGCCACCCGGCGCAGCATGGCGTCGGTCCCTTCCTGGGCCTCCACGGCCAGCACCAGGCCGTCGCAGACGACCGCCCCCTGCCCCACGTCCAGTTCACCGATGGCCCGAGCGACCTTCAGGGCCTGTTCGACATCGGCCATCTGCTCGGTGTTCGGCGCGACCCGGCCGAGCGGGCCGGCGGTCAAGGTCAGGTCTCCCATCACCTCATGGGCGCCCTCGACGGTAAAGCCTTCCTTCTCGAATTCCCCCAGCAGTTGGCGCAGCAGGGCGTCGTCCCCGCGCCGGGCGGCCGAGATCACGCCCGGCAGGGCCATCAGCCCGCGCAGGTCCGGCGCCAGCGACTTGAAGTCGGGCCGGTCGACCGTGCCGACCAGGGTCACCGCCTGGCAGCCCGCGCGCTTCAACGCCTTGAAGCACTTGCCCAGCTCGGCGACGCCGAAAGCGGGCGATCTCTTCACCCGCGAAACCCTTGAGGCGGACGATGAAGAAGGGCCGGCCAGCCCGCTCGCAATGCTGGGCGATCTCGACCGGCAAGTTGCCGCCCCCGGCGACCAGGCCGAGTTTGCGCACGGCCTAGACCTCCCGGTCCGGCAGGCAGATCGGACGGCTGGCGTCGGTGCGGATGAAGTCCACGATCTCCATCACCTCGGGACAGGAGGCGTAGGTCTCGACCGTGTCCTCCAGGCGCTCGTTGAAGGTGCCTTCGTTGGCGAACAGCATGCGATAGGCCGCCCGCATGGCGTTGATCGTTTCGCGGCTGAAGCCCCGACGCTTGAGGCCCAGCAGGTTCAGCCCTTCCAGGTGAGCATGGTTGCCCCACACCGAGCCGTAGGGGATCACGTCCTTCACCACGGCGGCCAGGCCGCCGATCATGGCGTGCCGGCCGACGCGGGTGCGCTGATGCACCGCCGCCAGACCGCCGACGATCACGAAGTCCCCGACCTCGCAATGGCCGCCCAGCGTCGCCTGCTTGGTCAGGATCACGGAGTCGCCGACGACGCAGTCGTGCCCGACGTGGCTTTCGATCATGTAGAGGCCGTCCGAGCCGACGCGGGTCACGCCGCCGCCGCCCACCGTGACGGTGTTCATGGTGGCGTGTTCGCGGATCAGGTTGCGGTCGCCGATGACGAGCTGAGTCGGTTCGCCCTTGTGAGCGGTGTGCTGGGGCGGGCCGCCCAGGGTCGCGAACGGATAGACGACATTATCCTCGCCTAGGGTGGTGACCCCGTCGATGACCACATGCGACATCAGCTTGGTGCGCGCGCCCAGCGTGACGTCCGGCCCGATCACGCAGAACGGACCGATGGAGACGTCTTCGCCGATCTGCGCCTTCGGATCGACGACGGCGGTAGGATGGACCTGGGAACTCATGGCGTCTCCACCAGCATGGCGGCGAATTCGGCTTCGGCCGCCGTCTTGTCGCCGACCAGGGCCTTGCCCTCGAACTTGAAGAGGCCGCCGCGCACCTTCACCACCTTCACATGCATGCGCAGCACGTCGCCCGGCCGCACCGGCTGGCGGAAGCGGCAGTTGTCCAGCGAGGTGAAGAGGATGGTCTTGCCGGCGCGGTCGACATTCAGCGTCTTGGACATCAGCACCGCGCCGGTCTGCGCCATGGCCTCGACGATCAGCACGCCAGGCATGACGGCGTAGTCGGGGAAATGCCCCTGGAAGAACGGCTCGTTGATCGTCACGCACTTGATGCCGACGATCGATTCGTTCGCGCGATAGTCCTCGGCGCGGTCCACCAGCAGGAATGGATAGCGGTGCGGGATCCGTTCCAGGATCTCCGAAACGTCGATGGAGGTCTCGGCGCCAGCCGCCTCGTTGCTCATTGCCCCGTCTCCTTGCGGCTGGCCGCGCGTGCGAGCCAGGCCACCTCTCGCATCCAGCGCCTGATCGGCTGGCCCGGCACGCCGCCCCAGGTCTCGCCGGCCGGAACGTCACGGAAGACGCCTGCCGCAGCGGCGACCTGCGCCCCGTTTCCGATGTTCACATGATCGGCGACGCCTGCGCGCCCGCCGAAGGCGGCGCCGTCGCCGATGACGACGCTGCCCGAAATCCCCGTATGCGCGGCCATGACGCAATTGCGGCCCACGCGGACGTTGTGGGCGATCTGCACCAGGTTGTCGATCTTGGTGTTCTCGCCGATCACCGTGTCGTCGAACGCGCCGCGGTCGATGCAGCTATTGGCGCCGATCGTCACCCCGTCCTGCACGATCACCCGGCCGAGCTGCGGGATGTCGACCACCCCCTGGGCGCCGCCGGCCGCGCCGAAGCCTGGCTCGCCGATGACGGCCCCGGCCAGCACCCGCACCCGGTCGCCGATCAGCGCGAAGCCCACGGTGACGTTGGCGCCGATCACGCAATCACGGCCGATGGCGACGCCGGGACCGATCACGGCGTTGGCGCCGACATAGGTGCGCGCGCCGATCTGCGCGCCCGGCCCGACCACCACGCCCGGCGCCAGGACCACGCCCTCTTCGAGCATCGCCTGCGGGCTGACGGCCTGCGCGCCCACATGGCGGCGCGCCTGATGCAGGCGGTTGGCGGCCGCCGCATAGGCCGCCTGCGGCGTCGGCGTCACCAGGGCCACGCATCCCGCCGGCGCCAGGTCGCGGTTGCGCGGCGTCAGGAACACCGCCCCGGCCTTCGCGACGGCGAGATCGGCGGCGTACTTCTTGTCGGAGAGGAAGGTGATGGTGTCGGGCCCGGCGCTGGCCAGGACGGCGACGCCGGATATGCGCCGGTCGGCCTGCGCCGGATCGGCCGGTTCGGCGCCTGTCAGGCCGGCCAGTTCGGCCAGCGTGACAGGTCCGAGGTCTTCGAAGAATCGGGGGTCGGGCATGGGGGAATCCTCGCTCGACCCGCCTTTAGCGCGAGTCGCGCCTTACTTGCGGGGCGCTGCGGCCGCAGCCGGCGCGGCCGCGGGTGCGGCGGCCTGGTCCAGACGCTCGCGATCGAACGCGAACTGGGTGATCTTGGCGTTCAGGGCGGTGACGACCGGCTGGCTTATGTCCATCGTCGGGTTGGCGATCACGACCGCTTCGCGGTTCAACAGCATGCTGCACTGACGCTGCTGATAGACTTGGCGAATGATCGGGTCCAGTTCCTGGCCGACGCGGCCCAGGGCCTTCTGCTGGGTCGCGCCCAGCTCGCGCTCGCGAAGCTGAGCCTTGCGCTGGAAGGCGTTGGCCTTGACCTGCAGCGCCGCGGCGCGCTGTTCGAAGGTGTTCTGGTCGAGGGTCGCGCGCTGGCCTTCGAGGGTCTTGGCCTCGTTCTGCAGGGCGGTCTCTTCCGATTTCAGCTCGGCCTGAACCTGGGTGGCGATCTGCTGCAGTCGGGTCTGGACGTACTTGCCGACCGTCGAGGTCGTGATCGCGCCTTCCAGCGAAACCACGCAGACGCCGGGAAGCGCCGGGCCATGGGTGACCGCCGGGCCCGCCGCGGCAGCGGGAGCAGCAGGCGCAGCCGCCTGGGCGAAAGCCGCGCTCGACGCGGAAGCGGTGACGGCGGCGACGCAGGTCGCCGCGACGAGGGCTTTGATGGTCATGAGCTGAGTCTAGAACCTGGTTGAGGTGGAGAACCGGAAGGTTTCGGTCTTGTCGTAGTCTTCTTTGGCCAAAACTTGGCTGAAGTCGAATCTGATCGGCCCCATGGGCGAGCGCCAGTGGATCGAAATACCTGCGGTCGCCCGCAGCGACAGGTCGTCATGGACCAGCGGATCGACCGTCCCGTCAGTCTTCAGCTTGTACCTGTCGTCCAACAGGCCGAGCGTGCCGACGTCGGTGAACAGCGAGGCCTTGATGCCGTACTGGTCGGGCAGGCCCGTGGGGATGGTCAGTTCCGCAGACCCGATCGCATAGGCGCGGCCGCCCAGCGCGTCGGACCGGCCGTAATTGGTGTCGCGCGGCCCGATACCGGCGGTCTCGAAGCCGCGGAAGGTGTTGCCGCCCTTGTAGAAATGGCTGTTCACCCGGACCGTGTCGCCGTTCCAGCCGGCAATGTAGCCGGCCTGGCCGGTGAAGCTGAGGATGAAGTCCTTGTTGAAGCCGTGATACCAGCCGCCGGTCACCTCGGTGCTGATGTAGTTCACGTCCCCGCCGATGCCGGCCAGGTCCTGGCTGATGTCGAAACGGAAGCCTCGGGTCGGATTGATCGGGTCGTTCCGGCGGTCGTAGAGATAGGTGTAGCCGATCAGAGAGGTGAGGAATTCACCGCGGCTGTCGCAAACCGCCCGCGACACGATCGGCGCGTTCGGATCGCAATAGGCGTCGTCGAGCTGCACCTCTTCCTGGCGCAGGATGTAGCGCGTCGACAGGCGCGAGTTCAGCGTCAGCGGGAAGGCCAGCCGCAGGTTGCCGCCGATGGTCACGGTCTTGTAGGCCGAGTACTCGGTCAGGTCGTAACGATACGAATAGAGATCGACGCCCCCCGCCAGGTCGCGGCCCAGGAAGCGCGGCTCGGTGAAGCCGAAATCGACCTGCTGGCGCAGCGAACCGACCTGGACGCGCGCCCGGACGTTCTGGCCGCGGCCGCGGAAGTTCCGCTCGGTGACGCCCAGGTCGAGCACGAGCTGGTCGACCGACGAATAGCCGGCGCTGAACGACAGCTCGCCCGTCGGCTGTTCCTCGACCTTGACCTGCAGGTTGGTGCGATCGGGCGCCGTGCCGGGCGTCTCCTCGATGGTGACGTCCTTGAAGAAGCCCAGCGCGCGGATGTTGTTGCGCGAGCGGTCGACCAGGGCCCGGTTGTAGGCGTCGCCTTCCACCAGGTTCATCTCGCGGCGGATGACATAGTCCAGCGTGCGGGTGTTGCCGGTCACGTCGATGCGTTCGACATAGACGCGCGGGCCCTCGCGAACCTGGAAGACCACGTCGACCAGGCCGGTCTCCTTGTTAGGCGTATAGCGCGGCCGCACGTCGACCGCCGCGAAGCCCGCAGCCCCGGCGGCGAAGGTCAGGGTGTCGGTCGCCGCCTCGATCTTCTCGTCCTGGTAGGTCTCGCCCGAGCGGATCGGCACGAGCTGCTGCAGCACGTTCTTGTCGAGCTTCTGCAGCTCGGTCTCGACGGTGATCTTGCCGAACTTGTACTCGCGCCCTTCGTCGAGCGTGTAGGTGATGACGAAGCCGTTCTTGTCCGGCGCCAGCTCGGCGATCGCCGAAATCACCCGGAAGTCGTAGAAGCCGCGGTTGCGATAGTGCTTGCGCAGTTGCTCCTTGTCGTACTCCAGCCGGTCCGGGTCGTAGTTCGCGTTGGTGGCGAAGAACTTGTACCAGGTGGTCTGCTCGGTCACGACCACGTCGCGCAGGTCGTTGTCCGAGAACTCCTTGTTGCCCAGAAAGTTGACCCGCAGCACGCCGCTCTTGGGGCCTTCGTTGATCTCGAAGATCAGGTCCACGCGCTTCTGCGGCAGTTCGACGATCTTCGGCGTCACCTGGGCCGAGATGCGGCCCGAGCGGCGATAGAGCTCGATGATCCGCTGGACGTCCTGCTGCACCTTGGCGCGGGTGAAAATGCCGCGCGGGCGGACCGTGACCTCGTCGCGCAGCTTGTCTTCCTTGAGGCCCGAATTGCCCTCGAACACCACCTTGTTGATGATCGGGTTCTCGACCACGGTGACGATCATGTCGGACCCTTGCAGGTCGACCTTGACGTCGGAGAACAGGTCCGTGCGGAACAGCGTCTTCAGCGCCAGGTCGGCCTTGGCCGCATCGAGCGTCTCGCCCGGCTGGATCGGCAGATAGGACAGGATCGTCGACTGCTCGATCCGCTCGTTGCCGCGCACGATGATCCGCTGGACGACGCCCGATTGCTGACCGGCCGCCGGCGCGGCCGGCTCCGGCTGCGGCGAGGTCGCCTGATCCTGGGCCAGCGCCGCGCAGGGGACGACGAGAGCCGTCGATCCCATCAGCAGGGCGAGGCCGGAGGCGAGCGCGGCGCGGCGAGCGCGGGGTCTTTGCATCGTATCAGCCGTCAAAGGAAATGGGGCAGCGTCAGGAGAGGACGCCGCCGAGAATTTTGAACACACGCAGTTGCTGCAGATCGTTCCAGGTGGCGAACAACATCAATCCCAGCAGCAGCGCAAGCCCCACGCGGTACCCGGCGGCCTGGATGCGCGCGGCCAGCGGACGACGCGTCACCGCCTCGTAGGCGTAGAACAGCAGGTGACCCCCATCCAGCACAGGGATCGGCAGCAGGTTCATGAAGCCGATGCTGACCGAAACGAAACCGGCGAGCTGCAGCAGGTTGACGCCGCTGCCCAGGATCATTCCCCCCAGATCGGGCGCGCCGGCCGCGCCGGCCTGGGCCACCTTGCCGGAGATTCGGGCGATTCCCAGCGGTCCGCTGAGCTGGTCGGGCGAGACCTGCCCGCTCACCATCCGGCCGAGGTAGTAGACCGTCGTCTCCAGGGTGCGATAGGTCCGCTCCACCCCGCCCGACAGCGCCTCCAGCGGGCCATAGCTCACGTGGATGAAATCCTTGGCCGTCTGAGCCGGGACCAGGCCGAGCTGGCCCTGGCGGCGCTTGCCGGCGACCTCGTCCTCGCGGACCTTCCATTCGGGGGTGGCGGTGATGGCGAGGCGCCGCCCTGCCCGCTCGACCACGAAGGCGGTCGGCACCTCGGCGCGCACCTGCACGATCTCGGCGATCTGGTCGAAGCTGGTGATCTTGCGGCCGTCGGCCTCGACCACCACGTCGCCGGCCAGGAAGCCGGCGCGCTCGGCGGCGCTGCCGGGCTGGACCACCGCCACGCGGGCTGGCAGCACATACTGGCCGAACGCCAGGAGCAGCGAGGCGAACAGCGCCACCGCCAGCACGAAATTGGCGATCGGACCGGCTGCAACCACGATCGCCCGCTGCCACAGCGGCTTGAAGTGGAAATAGCGCCCGACCGCCTCGGCGCCTTCGTCGCGCTCGATGGCCCGGCGCATCGCCTCCAGGTCGTCGCGGTCGGGCACGCTGGAGGCGTTCTCGTCGCCCGAGAAGCGGACATAGCCCCCCAGCGGGATCCAGCCGAGCCGCCACTCCACGCCCGACCGGTCGGTCCAGGTCGCCAGCGCCTTGCCGAATCCGATCGAGAAGCGGTCGATGGCCACGCCGAACATCTTGGCGGCCAGGAAATGCCCCAGCTCGTGGATGGTCACCACAAGGCCGAGGACGAGGCCGAACGAGACGACGAAGGTCAGGGCGGTGAGGATGAAATCGACCATCTGGACAGCTCCTCCGACCTAGCGGCCCTGCGCGGCGACGATGTCGCCGGCGATGCGGCGGGCCATGGCGTCCACCTGCCTGGCATCTTCCAGGACGTCGCCGCCGGAGGCCGTGTTCAGCCGTTCCCCGGCCACCCGCTCGAGCGTCTCGGCGACCGTGGCGGCAATATCGAGAAAGCCAATCTTGCGGTCAAGGAAGGCGGCCACGGCGACCTCGTTGGCGGCGTTCATCACCGCAGGCGCGGCCCCACCGGCCTCCAATGCTTCTTTGGCGATCTTCAAGGCGGGAAAACGGCGCAGGTCCGGTTCTTCGAAGGTCAATTGCCCTGCGGCGGCCAGATCGAGCTTCGGCGCGGGCCATGGCAGGCGGTCGGGCCAGGCGAAGGCGCAGGCGATCGGCGTGCGCATGTCGGGCGGGCCGAGCTGGGCCAGGGTCGAGCCGTCGGCGTACTCGACCAGGCTGTGAATGATCGACTGCGGATGGACCAGCACGTCGACCCGCTCGGCCGGCATGGAGAACAGATAGGCGGCCTCGATCATCTCCAGGCCCTTGTTCATCATGGTCGCCGAATCGATCGAGATCTTCACGCCCATGTCCCACTTGGGGTGAGCGACCGCCTGCTCCGGCGTCGCCTGGGCCATCTGTTCGCGGGTCCAGGTGCGGAACGGCCCGCCCGAGGCGGTCAGGATCAGCCGCGCCACATGCTGGGCGTTCATCGGGTCCAGCACCTGGAAGATGGCCGAATGCTCGGAATCGACCGGGATCACCGCCCCGCCGGCGAATTTCGCCGTCCGCAGCAGTGAGGGGCCCGCGCAGACCAGGCTTTCCTTGTTGGCCAGGGCCACGATGGCGCCGGCCTTGGCCGCGGCCATGGTCGGCGCCAGGCCGGCGAAGCCGACGATGGCCGACATCACCCACTGGGCCTCGGCGGCGGCCGCCTCGGCCACCGCGCCGGCGCCGGCGGCGCTCGCCACGCCCGATCCCCGCAGCCGCTCGCGCAGCTCGCCGAGCTTGGTTTCATCCTCGATGACCGCCAGCTTCGGGCGCCAGCGCAGGGCCTGCTGCGCCAGCCGCTCGACATTCCTGCCGGCGGTGAGCGCCGAGACCTCGACCTCGGCCTTCGCCTTGTCCAGCAGATCGAGGGTGGAGACGCCGACCGAGCCGGTCGATCCCAGAACGCTGACGCGGCGTGGCAGGGTCAATGCGCCCATCCCCAGTGATTGATCAGCCGGGCGACAGCCAGCACGACGACGGCGAACATCAGCCCGTCGACCCGGTCCAGCAACCCGCCATGGCCGGGGATCAGGTCGCCCGAATCCTTCACGCCGAAGCGGCGTTTCAGCATCGATTCCCAGAGGTCGCCGGCCATGGTCGCCAGGCCTCCGATCAGCCCGATCAGCGCGCCGGCCTGCACGCTCAGCACGATGGCGCTGAACGCGGCCATCGCCGCCCCAGCCCCGGCCGCCGCGGCCAGCCCTCCGAAGAAGCCCGACCAGGTCTTGTTGGGCGAGAACCGCGGCCAGAGCTTGGGGCCTTTCAGGGCGCTGCCGACCGCGAAGGCCGCGATGTCGGCCGCCCAGGCGACGACGAACAGCAGCACCGTCCACTGCCGCCCCTCGGGCATGCCCCGCAGCCAGACCAGGCAGACGACCGGAATGGCCAGATAGATGACGCCGAACGCCGCATTGGCCGGCCGCTCGGCCACCCCGCGCGCCACCAGGGCCGCCGCCGCTGCACCAAGCGCCACGGCCGCCCAGGCCAGGACCATGTGATGCTGGAAGGCCAGGAACGCCCCGGCCAGCACAGCGACCGTCAGGGCGGTGGAGACTCGGACCGGCGCATAGGGGGCGGTCATCGCCCCCCACTCGATCGCCAGCAGGGCGACGGCGACGGCCACCAGCACCAGGAACATCCAGCGCAGGCCCGGCAGGTCGGCGAACCACACCGCGCCCAGCACCGCCGGCACGAGGACGACGGCGGAGGCGACTCTGACGCCCAGATTGGACCAGTCGAAGCGTCTAGCCGGCGGCAAGGACGTCATCGGCCACGGCGCCGCCGTAGCGCCGCTCGCGCTTCTGGAATTCTTCGATGGCCGCATGCAGGTATGCGGCGTTGTAGTCGGGCCAGAGCACGTCCTGGAAGACGAACTCCGAATAGGCTGTTTCCCACAACAGGAAATTGGAGAGCCGCTGCTCGCCGCTGGTGCGAATCACCAGGTCCGGGTCCGGCGTGCCGCCGGTCGACAGCCGGCGCGAGACCACCTCCTCGTCGATGGCCTCGGGATCGAGGCGGCCCTCGGCGACATCCTTGGCCAGGGCGCGGGCCGCATCGACGATATCGGCGCGGCCGCCATAGTTGAAGGCCACCTGCAGGAAGAAGCGGTCGTTGTGGGCGGTCTGGCGCTCGGCCCGCTCGACGATCTCGGCGATGTCGGGCGGCAGCCCGTCGCGGCGGCCGAGGATGCGAACCCGCACGCCCTCGCGCGCCAGCTTGTCGAGATCGGAGTTCACATAGAGCTTCAGCAGCCGCATGACCTCGGCGACCTCGCCCGCCGGGCGCCGCCAGTTCTCGGTGGAGAAGGCGTAGAGGGTCAGCCAGCGCACGCCCTGCTCGGGCGCGGCCTCGACCACGCGGCGGATCGCATCCACGCCCTTGGGATGGCCCACCTGGCGCGGCAGCCCACGGCGTTTGGCCCAGCGGCCATTGCCGTCCATGACGATCGCCACGTGCAGTGGCGCGTCCGGCGCAGGCTGCTTTTGGTCGACCGGGGCCATGGGGTTCCTGTGCGTCCTCACCCGAGATCCGCAGATTAAATCTGCATGATCTCTTGTTCCTTGGTTTTCAAGGCTTCGTCGACCCGCTTGATCACCTCGTCGGTGAACTTCTGTATCTCGCCCTCCATGCGGTGCAGCTCGTCCTGGGTGATGACGCTGTCCTTCTCGGCCTTTTTCAGGTCGTCGTTGGCGTCGCGGCGGACATTGCGGATGGCGATCTTCTGCTGCTCGGCGTACTTGCCGGCCAGCTTGGCGATCTCCTTGCGACGCTCCTCGGTGAGCGGCGGGATCGGGATACGCAGGCTCTGGCCGTCGACCACGGGGTTCAGCCCCAGGCCCGAATTGCGGATCGCCTTTTCGACCGAGACCACGAGGCCGCGGTCCCAGATGTTGACGCTGATCGAGCGCGGCTCGGGCACGCTGACGGCGCCGACCTGGTTGATCGGCACGGTCGACCCGTAGGCCTCGACCATCACCTGGTCGAGCAGGGAGGCCGAGGCTCGGCCCGTGCGCAGGCTGGCGAACTCTTCCTTCAGGGCGGCGAACGCCTTGTCCATGCGGTCCCGGTACTTCGACAGAACCGGCTTTTCCCCAGCAGCCATAGGATCTTCTCCTGGATTTCTCTTGTACTGTCCGTGAAGCGTCAGGTGATCGTCGTGAAGACGCCCTGCCCCTTCAGGACCTTGAGGAAGTTGCCCCGCTCGCGGATCGAGAACACCACGATCGGAATCTTGTTGTCGCGCATCAGCGCAATGGCCGAGGCGTCCATCACCCGCAGGTCCTTGGCCAGGACCTCCTGGTAGCTGAGCGTGTCGTAGCGCTGGGCGCTCGGATCCTTCTTGGGGTCGGCCGTGTAGACGCCGTCGACGCTGGTGCCCTTGAAGAGCGCGTCGCAGCCCATCTCGGCGGTCCGCAAGGCGGCGGGGGTGTCGGTGGTGAAGAAGGGCGCGCCGAGTCCCGCGGCGAAGATCACCACCCGCCCCTTCTCCAGGTGCCGCAGGGCGCGGCGGCGGATATAGGGCTCGCACACCGCGTCCATCGGAATCGCCGACTGCACGCGGGTATAGACGCCGATCTTCTCCAGCGCCCCCTGCAGGGCCAGGGCGTTCATCACGGTCGCCAGCATGCCCATATAGTCGGCGTTGGCGCGGTCCATGCCCTTTCCGGCCAGGGAGACGCCGCGGAAGATGTTGCCCCCGCCGATCACCAGGCACAGCTCGATGCCGTGATCGACCACCTCCTTGATGTCCTCGGCGACCGCCTCGATCGTCTTGGTGTCGATGCCGAACAGCGAGTCGCCCATCAGGACCTCGCCCGACATCTTCAAGAGGATCTTCTTGTAGCTGGGCTGGGTGTCGGGCATCGCGGCTTCCGTCGAGAATCTGGCTGGTACTACATAGACCAAGGGCGCCGCACGCGTCGAACGTGCGGCGCCCCTTTAAGGCTCGATCCAGGTCGATCAGGCCTGGCCGGTCATCGAAGCCACTTCGGCCGCGAAGTCATCCTGCTTCTTTTCGACGCCTTCGCCCAGGGCGAAGCGCACGAAGCCCTTCACCGCCACCGGCGAGCCGGTTTCCTTGGCGGTCTCGGCGATCAGTTGCTCAATGGTCTGGTCCGGGTTCATGACGAAGGGCTGCTTCAGCAGAACCACCTCCTCCTGCCACTTGCGGATCCGGCCTTCGATCATCTTCTCGACGACGGCCAGCGGCTTGCCCGATTCCAGCGCCTGGTCGGTCAGGAACTTCTTTTCCTTCTCGACGACGGCCTGGTCGAGGTCGCCCTCGGTCAGGGCCAGCGGCGGGGTCGGGGTGCCGGCGACGTGCAGCGCGATCTTGCGCCCCACATCCTTCAGCACCGCCTGGTCGCCTGCGCCTTCCAGAGCCACCAGCACGCCCAGGCGGCCGACGCCGTCACCCTGCGCATTGTGCAGGTAGAGGGCCACCGCGCCTTGGTTCACCGAAAGGCGGGCCGAGCGGCGCAGGCGCATGTTCTCGCCGATGGTCGCGATCAGGTTGGTGATCACGTCGCTGACGACTTCGCCCGAGGCGGTCTTGGCCGCGGTGATCGCGTCCACGCCTTCAACGGTCAGACCGACGGTCGCGAACTCGCGGGCCGCGTTCTGGAACATCTCGTTCTTCGAGACGAAGTCGGTCTCGGCGTTGAACTCGACCAGCACGCCGGTCTTGCCGTCGTCGCTGAGCTTGCCGGCCACCAGGCCTTCGGCCGCGGCGCGGTCGGACTTCTTGGCGGCCTTCGAGAGGCCCTTGGTGCGCAGCCAGTCGATGGCCGCTTCCATGTCGCCGTTGTTTTCCTGCAAGGCCTTCTTGCAGTCCATCATGCCGGCGCCGGACTTTTCGCGCAGATCCTTGACCAGCGCAGCGGTGATTTCCGCCATGGTCAGCTCCTTATCAGTCGCAATGGGTTTGACCGGACCCCTTGGATAGGGCCCGGTCATGATCGTTTGACGTCAAGCCGTGGGACGCAGGGGCGCGTCCTCAGGCTTGCGGTTGTTCCTCGGCCGGAGCCTCGGCGACCGGCGCCGCTTGCGGCTCCGGCGAAAGCTCTCGGGCGAGGGTCGGTTCGATCGGCGCGACCGAGGCGCCCAGGTCGACGCCGGCGGCCGATTGGCCCGCGGCCAGGCCGTCGAGGACGGCGTCGGCCATCAGGTCGCAATAGAGCTGGATGGCGCGCGCGGCGTCATCGTTGCCCGGGATCGGATATGTGATGCCGTCCGGATCGCAGTTGGTGTCGAGGATGGCGATCACCGGGATGTTCAGCTTGCGGGCTTCCTGGATCGCGATCGCTTCCTTGTTGGTGTCGATCACGAACATCAGGTCCGGAATGCCGCCAATATCCTTGATGCCGCCCAGCGACAGCTCGAGCTTGTCGCGCTCGCGCGTCATCTGCAGCAGTTCCTTCTTGCCGCGGCCCTGGCCTTCGCCTTCCAGCAGGCCTTCCAGCTCGCGCAGCCGGGCGATCGAGCCCGAGACGGTGCGCCAGTTGGTGAGCGTGCCGCCCAGCCAACGGTGGTTCACATAGTATTGGGCGCTGCGCTTGGCGGCGATGGCGACCGGCTCGGCGGCCTGGCGCTTGGTGCCGACGAACAGCACGCGGCCGCCGGAAGCGGCGACTTCGCGCACCTTCACCAGGGCCTGGTGCAGCAGCGGGATGGTCTGCGACAGGTCGATGATGTGGATGTTCGACCGCGAACCGAAGATGTAGCGGTCCATCTTCGGGTTCCAGCGGTGGGTCTGGTGGCCGAAGTGGGCGCCAGCTTCCAAGAGCTGACGCATGGAGAATTCAGGAAGCGCCATCGGCTTTTCGTCCTTTTTCCGGTTAACCGCCGCAGGCAAACCCCCAAGCCTGGGGACCGGAATGGATATGGCGGGATGTCTCCCCGCACATCGCCAAACACCTGCGTGTGGAATGTCGCGCCAAATAGGGGCTTACGCGCCCAAAAGCAAGCCCCGCCGCGGGTGGCCGGCGTCGCGCACCAGGCCGCGGGGCGCGGCGGCGCCTCAGATGTCCTCGACGAACATCACGCCGGGCGCCGTCTTCAGCGCCCCGCGCACCGAGGCGTCCAGGGTGAAGCGGCCGGGCAGCTTCAGCTCCACCTCGCGGCCGCGCTCGACATTGGCCACCAGGATGATCTCGCCGCCGCGCGGATTGCCGACGTTCTCCAGCCGCCGCTTCAAGGCTTCGATCTCGGCGCTGCGCGGCGCGACATGCACCCGCAAGCCCGCCACGGCGTTTTCCACAGCCTTGTCCACAGGCTCGGCGTCGTCGCCGAAGAACCGCACCTCGCCGTCGCGGGCCTTGGCGCGGACCTTGATCGCCACCGCCTTGCCCGGCTCCAGCAGGTCGCGGCACTTACGCAGCGATTCCGGCGGGAACAGCACCTCGTATTCGCCGGTGGGGTCCGACAGGGTGACGAAGGCGAACTTCTCGCCGCTCGATTGCGAAGCGCGCTCCTGCTTGCGCCGCACCACCCCGGCCATGCGGAAGGCTTCGGCCCCGGCCTCGGCCTTGGGGATCACGTCGGCCAGCAAATCCGTCCGCCGGCGGCGCAGGGCCGCGACCATGTCGTCCAGCGGGTGGCCGGAGAGATAGAAGCCGACCGCCGCCAGTTCCTCGTCCAGCCGCTGGACCGGGGTCCAGGGCTCGGCCTTGGGCAGGCGGGGCCGCTGGGCCTCGGCCTGGTCGCCGCCGAACAGCGACCCTTGCGAGGAGGCCCGATCGGCGGCGACGGCCTGGCCGTAGCCGACCAGCACGTCGGCCGCGGCCGCCAGTTGGGCGCGGTCCATGCCGAGGCTGTCGAACGCCCCGGCGCGGGCCAGGGTCTCGAACGCCCGCTTGTTGACCTGCTTGGGATCGACCCGCTCGACGAAATCGAAGATGTCGCGGAACGGCCCGCCTTCCTTGCGGACCTCGACCACGTGCTCCATCGCCTGCAGGCCGACATTGCGAATGCCGCCCAGGGCATAGAGCACCTCGCCGTCCTCGACCTCGAAGTCGGCGGCGCAGAGGTTCACGTCCGGACTGCGCACCTTCACCCCGAAGCGCTTGGCGTCCTGGTAGAAGACCGCCAGCTTGTCGGTGTTGGAGATGTCGAGGCTCATCGAGGCGGCGAAGAACTCGACCGGCGCGTTCGCCTTCAGCCAGGCGGTCTGGTAGGAGACATAGGCGTAGGCCGCCGCGTGGCTCTTGTTGAAGCCGTAGCCCGCGAACTTGTCCACCAGGTCGAAGATCGCGCCGGCCTGCTGGCCGGGCACCCCCTTGGCCTCGGCGCCGGAGACGAAGCGCGCGCGCTGCTGCTCCATCTCCTCCTTCTTCTTCTTGCCCATCGCCCGGCGCAGCAGGTCGGCGTCGCCGAGGCTGTAGCCGGCCAGGATCTGGGCGATCTGCATCACCTGTTCTTGGTAGACGATGATGCCGTAGGTCTCCTTCAGCACCGGCTCCAGGCTCGGGTGCAGGTAGTCGATCTCGCGCCGGCCGAACTTGCAGTCGATGAAGGCCGGGATGTTGTCCATCGGGCCTGGCCGGTAGAGCGCGCCGATAGCGGTCACGTCCTCGATGCAGTTCGGGCGGAGCTGGCGCAGGGTGTCGCGCATCCCCTGCCCTTCGAACTGGAACACCCCGACCGTGCCGCCGCTGGACAACAGCTCGTAGGCCGGGACGTCGTCGACCCCGAGGGTCGAGAAATCGATCTCCTGCCCGCGCTTGCGCAGGAACTTCAGCGCCCGGTCGATGACCGTCAGGGTCTTCAGGCCCAGGAAGTCGAACTTCACCAGGCCCGCGCTCTCCACCCACTTCATGTTGAACTGGGTCGCCGGCAGCTCCGAGCGCGGATCGCGGTAGAGCGGGGTCAGCTCGGTCAGCGGCCGGTCGCCGATCACCACCCCGGCGGCGTGGGTCGAGGCGTTGCGATAGAGGCCTTCCAGCTGCAGCGCGGTTTCCAGCAACTGCTTGACCGCCTCGTCGTCCTCCTTGGCCTGCTGCAGGCGCGGTTCGATCTCGATGGCCTTGGCCAGGGTGACCGGATTGGCCGGATTGGCGGGCACCATCTTGGCCAGGCGATCGACCAGGCCCAGCGGCAATTGCAGCACCCGGCCCACATCGCGCAGCACCGCGCGCGCCTGCAGGGTGCCGAAGGTGATGATCTGGGCGACCCGGTCGCGGCCGTAATGCTGCTGGACGTAGCTGATAACCTCTTCGCGCCGCTCCTGGCAGAAATCGATGTCGAAGTCGGGCATCGACACCCGCTCCGGGTTCAGGAAGCGCTCGAACAGCAGGCCATAGCGCAGCGGGTCGAGGTCGGTGATAGTCAGCGCATAGGCCACCAGCGAGCCCGCGCCCGAGCCCCGGCCGGGCCCGACCGGGATGTCGTGGGCCTTGGCCCATTTGATGAAGTCCGAAACGATCAGGAAGTAGCCCGGGAACCCCATCTGGACGATGATCCCGATCTCCCGCTCCAGCCGCGCCTCATATTCCTCGACCGGCACGGCGTTCGCCTGACCGCACGCGATGCGCGTCTTCAGGCCCTCGCGCGCCTGGTGCGCCAGCTCGTCGGCCTCGGACCGCCCCGCCCCGGTGTCGAAGCGCGGCAGGATCGGATCGCGCTTCTTGACCATGAAGGCGCAGCGCCGGGCGATGTCGAGCGTGTTGTCGCAGGCCTCCGGCAGGTCGGCGAACAGGGTCCGCATCTCGGCGGCCGGCTTGAACCAATGCTCGGCGGTCACGCGCCGGCGCTCGTCCTGGCTGATGAAGGCACCGTCGGCGATGCAGAGCAACGCCTCGTGCGCCTCGTACATCGAGGGCTTGGCGAAATAGACGTCGTTGGTGGCGACCAGCGGAATATCGTGCGCGTAGGCGTAGGCGACCAGTCCCCCCTCCGCCGCCGCCTCGGCGGGCAGGCCATGGCGCTGCAGTTCGATATAGAAACGGTCTCCGAACGCCCGCGCCATCTCGGCCAGGGCCGCCTCCGCCTCGGCGGTCTTGCCGGCGGCGAAAAGCGGATCGACCGGCCCGTCGCCGCCGCCCGACAGCAGGATCAGACCCTCGGCGCGTTCGGCCACCTTGGCCCAGGGGACCGACACGTCCTCCGAACCGTCGGACTCCAGATAACAGAGCGAGGAGAGCTCGCTGAGGTTCAGATATCCCTCTTCGCTCTGGGCCAGCAGCACGACGGTCGGGGTCTTGGCCCAGCGCTCGCTCCGGCCGCCGCCGATCCCCGTCACCGGCAGGACCGACGATGGGTTGCACGCCCTCATCCTTGGCGGTGACCGAGAATTCCAGCGCGCCATAGAGATTGGCCCGGTCCGCCAGGGCCACGGCCGGCATCTGCGCGGCCTTGGCCAGGCCGCTGATCTTCTCGGCCTTGATCGCGCCTTCCAGCAACGAATAGGCCGAGCGGACCCGCAGGTGGACGAACCCTTCGCTCCCCGCCGCCTCGCTCACCCGCTCACCTCCGCATGTCAGGCGGCCAACTGGGCCACCGCGCACATCATCCAGACAAAACCTGCGACCGACACAAAGGCCAGCGATTCCCGAGCCAAGCGAACCATCTGCGGCGTCCTTGCTGTGAATGTTCCGTTCTTGTTCTTATTTCCCGTTTTGTTCTCACCGTCAAGCTGGTTTAAGGTGACTTCGCAAGGAGCTTCCAATGGACCAGAGAATCTCGCTGATCACCCTGGGCGTCGACGATCTCGCCTGCTCACGCGCGTTCTTCGAGAAGGGCTTGGGCTGGAACCCGAGTTCCGCGCAGGACGGCGTCTGCTTCTACCAATTGCCGGGCCTGGGCCTGGCCCTCTTCGGGCGCGCCGCTCTGGCGGACGACGCCAGGCGCCCGGTCGACGGGGGGTTCTCGGGCGTCACCCTGGCGGTGAACGAGCGCTCGCGCGAGGCGGTCGACGCCACCTTCGCCCAGGCGCTGGCGGCGGGCGCGACGTCGCTCAAGGCGCCGGAGGAGGTCTTCTGGGGCGGCTATTCCGGCTATTTCGCCGACCTGGACGGCCACACCTGGGAGATCGCCTACAATCCCGGCTCGACCATCCACGAGGACGGTTCGACCACCTTCGACGAAAGCTAGAACCGCTGCTCTTCCAGGTGGCCGTCCTTCAGGGCCACGACGCGGTCCATGTGCCGGGCCAGGTCCAGGTTGTGGGTGGCGACCAGGGCCGCGACGCCCTCCTGCCGAGCGAGCCCATAGAGGCTCTCGAACACCGCGCCGGAGGTGTGCGGGTCGAGATTCCCGGTCGGCTCGTCGGCCAGCAGCAGCCGCGGCGCATTGGCCAGGGCGCGGGCGATGGCCACGCGCTGCTGCTCGCCGCCCGACATCTGGGCCGGCTGGTGGTCGACCCGCTCGGCCAGGCCCAGGCTGGAGAGGAGTTCGCTCGCCCGCGCCCGCGCGGCCCTGCGCGAGCGCCCGGCGATCATCTGCGGCAGGGCCACGTTGTCGAGCGCGGTGAACTCGGCCAGCAGATGGTGCGCCTGATAGACGAAGCCGATGGTCGCCAGGCGGACGCGCGTGCGCTGCCGGTCGCTGAGGTTCGAGCAGTCGCGACCCTCGACGATGATCTGGCCGGCGTCCGGGTGTTCCAGCAATCCCGCCGCGTGCAGCAGGGAGGACTTGCCCGAGCCGGAAGGCCCGATCAGCCCGACGATCTCGCCCGGACGCACGTCCAGATCGACGCCGTTCAGCACGGTCAGGGTCTTGTCGCCGCTGCGATAGGTCCGGCGCAGCCCCCGGATCGAGAGGACCGGATCACTCATAGCGAAGCGCCTCCACCGGATCGAGGCGCGAGGCGCGCCAGGCCGGCGGCAGGGTCGCCAGGAACGACATGGCCAGCGCCCAGAAGGTGATGATCCCCACTTCGCGCCAGTCGATCTTGGCCGGAATCCGGGTCAGGAAATAGACGTCGGAATTGAACACCTGGGCTCCGGTGACCCATTCGACGAACTGCTGAATCTCGCCGATATAGATGCAGAACAGCGCGCCGATCGCCAGGCCCGCCAGGGTGCCCAGCACCCCGACTGAGGCGCCTGCCATGAAGAAGATGCGCAGGATCGAGCCCTGCCCCGCCCCTATGGTGCGCAGGATGGCGATGTCGCGCCCCTTGTTCTTCACCAGCATGACCAGGCCCGAGATGATGTTCATGGCCGCAATCGCCACCAGCATCATCAGGATCAGCCGCATCACGTTGCGCTCGACCTTCAGCGCGCCCCAATAGGCGGCGTTCTTCTCGGTCCAGTCGGTGACCAGGGCCGAGGCGCCGGCCACGCGCGCCACCTCGCCCTTCATGGCGCTGGCCTTGTCCGGGTCGGCGATCTTCATTTCCAGGTAGTCGACGCCGCTCTCGCGGCCGAAGAACAGTTGGGCCTGGTCGAGCGGCATGTAGATGAAGGCCTGGTCGTACTCGCTCATGCCGACCGTGAAGGTGCCGGCGATGGTGTAGGTCTTGCGCAAGGGCGTGGCCCCGAACGCCGTCGCCCCGCCGGTCGGCGAGACCAGGCTGAGTTCGTCGCCGGGCCCCAGGCCCAGGGTCTGGGCCAGCCTGTCCCCGACCAGGATCATGTCGCCGCCGTACTCGCCCTCGCCGAAGCCGGCCATGGTCCCGCGGGTGATGTTGCCGGAAACGATCCTTGTGGCCTTCAGGTCGGCCGGCGTCACGCCCCGCACGATCGCCCCGCTGATCTGGCCCGCGCCCAGGGCCATGGCCTGGGCCTCCACGACCGGCGTCACCTGGATCACGCCGGGCAGGTCGGACAGCCGCTTCACCACGGCGTCGCGGTTCGGGTCGGTCAGCACCCCGCCGGTCACATAGAGGTGGCCGCTGAAGCCGAGAATGCGGCCCAGCAGTTCGGCCCGAAAGCCGTTCATCACGCTCATCACGATGATGAGCACGGCGACGGCCAGCATGATGCCGATGAAGGAGATGACCGAGATCAGCGCCACCCCGCCCTGGCTGCGCTTGGCGCGCAGGTAGCGGGCGGCGACCGACCGTTCCCATTGTCCGAAGGGCGGAGCCCGGCCGTTCAGGCCGCCATTGGCCGATTGCGCGCTCAAGCTCGAACGGCTCCGGTGGTAAAGGAGAGGAAGCGAAGAGGCATGCCTTGGAAAAGCGTCCCGCGGATATGCGACCGTGATAGCCCGGTTCGCCGGCTTTGCAATGAAAGCCGAGCGAAAAGAAGGCCGTCCGAGGCGCGCCTGGCGCGGACCGCTATCGCCAGCTCGCCGGGACCTGCGGCAACTGGATCAGCTTGAAGTGCAGCACCAGGAACAGGATCACCCAGAGGACGGTCGTGATGATCGTGGTGGTCACGAATTTCTTCTTGAGCTTGGGGTCGACCGGGGCGCCCGGATCGCCGCCGTCGCCCTTGTCGATCCCGGCCTCGGCATGGCTCACCACGCCCAGCGGCAGGACCGAGAACAGCACGGTCCACCAGAGGGTCAGATAGATGGCGATACCGGTGAAGACGCTCATCAGCCGTGTTCCTCGTCAGAGCCGCATCCAGGCGCCGACTTGGCGCGCCCGAAGCTCCCTACCCCCAAGCGGCCGGCGATATCAACGCCGCTGATGGTCGCGCCGGCCGGCTAATGCGCGGCCTTGGGGCTTTCCATCAGTTCCACCAGCACCCCGCCCATGTTCTTCGGATGGACGAAGATCACCGGCGTGCCGTGCGCGCCGATCCGCGGCTCGCCCGTGCCCAGCACCGTCGCGCCCTTGGCCCGCATCTCATCGCGCGCGGCGATGATGTCGGCGACCTCGAAACAGACGTGGTGCTGGCCGCCCGCCGGGTTCTTGGCGAGAAAGCCGACCAGGGGCGAATCCTCGCCCAGCGGCTCGATCAGCTCGATCTGGCTGTTGGGCAGGTCGACGAAACAGACATAGACGCCCTGTTCCGGCATGGCCCTGGTTTCGGTGATGTTCGTCGCGCCCAGCACGTCGCGATAGAGCTTCACGGACTCGGCGATGGAGGGGGTGGCGACCCCGACGTGGTTCAGTCTTCCGATCATGCGCCCGGTATAGACCGCCCCGCGAACCCGCGCGAGATCACGCCGGGGAAGGCGTCAGATCCGCAGGACCGTGGTCTCCACGACCGGGCGCTTGCCCCAGATGCGCTGGCTGGCTTTCTTGACCGCCCGCGACATCACGGTCTCGACCTCGGCGTCGAACTCGCGTTCCTCGCCCTGCAGCCGGGCGAGGGCATGACTGGCTTCCTTGGCCAGGTCTTCCAGCACCTCGTCCATCGGATAGTCGTCGTCGGCCGGCAGGCCGAGCGCGCGCACCTGCGGCCCCGCGGCGATCTTGCCGCGGCCGTCCAGCACGACGCTGACCGCCAGCATCCCGTTATAGGCCGCATGGCGCCGCTCGCGCAGGGCGTCGCCGTTCTCCGGCGTCAGCACGCCGGCGTCGACATAGATGCGGCCGGCCGGAACCTCGTCGATGATCTCCGCCCGGCCGGGCGCCAGGCGCACCATGTCGCCGTTGCGCGGCGCGATCGACTGCGGCACCTGCAGGTCCTTGGCGAAGGCGGCGTGCTCCAGCAGGTGGCGGCGCTCGCCATGGGTCGGCACCGCGATCTGCGGCCGCGCCCAGGCGTACATCTGCGCCAGCTCGTCCCGGCAGGGATGGCCCGAAACGTGGATGCCCGGATGATCGCGCTCGGTGTAGAGCCGCACCCCGCGGTCGGCGAGCCGGTTCTGCAGGTTGCGGATCGGGATCTCGTTGCCCGGGATCACCCGCGAGGAGAAGACGCAGGCGTCCCCCGCCCCCAGCTTCACATGCGGGTGCGAACCGTCGGCGATGCGCGACAGCGCCGCGCGCGGTTCGCCCTGGCTGCCGGTGCAGAGGAACAGCACCTCGTTCTCCGGCAAGGCGCCCGCCTGCTGCTCGGACAGGAACTCCCCGATCCCTTCCAGCAGCCCGACCGATTTCGCCGCCGCGGCCATGCGGTGCATCGAGCGGCCGACCAGGCAGACACCGCGCCCGGCGGCTTCGGCGGCGCGGATCACGCTGTCCATGCGCGCGACGTTGGAGGCGAAGCAGGCCACCGCGACCTTGCCGGAAAGGCCGCCGATCAGCCCGGCCAGCGCTTCCTTCACGTCGGCTTCGGAGCCCGATTCCCCCTCCACGAAGACATTGGTGGAATCGCAGACCATGGCCAGGACGCCGTCGTCGCCCAGCTTCTGGATCGCCGCCTCGTCCGTGGTCGCCCCCAGCACCGGGTCGGGGTCGATCTTCCAGTCGCCGGTGTGCAGCACCGTCCCCAGCGGGGTGCGGACCGCCAGGCCGTTCGGCTCGGGGATTGAATGGGTCAGGGTGATCAGCTCGACCTCGAACGGCCCGAGCTGAATCTTGCCGCTCAATGGGATCTCGGTGATCTGCGCCTGCGCGCACTCCTCGTTCTCGCGCAGCTTCTCGCGCAGCAGGAAGGCGGTGAACGGCGTCGCATAGAGCGGCGCACGCAGTTGCGGCCACAGCCACGAGACCGCGCCGATGTGATCCTCGTGCGCATGGGTCAGCACGATGCCGATAATGTCCTTGGCGTATTCGCGGATGAATTCCGGGTCCGGAAGGATGATCTCGACGCCGGGCGTCGTCTGGTCGCCGAAGGTGACCCCCAGGTCGACCACGATCCATTTGCGCGCATGCGCCGGGCCGTAGCCGTAGAGGTTGAAGTTCATGCCGATCTCGTTCGACCCGCCCAGCGGCAGGAAGACGAGTTCGTCCTGGTCTTTTGCTTTCATTACGTCCTTGCCGCCGTATTCCGGCGGTGAATTTCAAGAAGACCGCGGATGGTGAGGTCCGGGTCGAAATGGTCGATGGCGGTTGTCGCGCCATGGAACAGCGAAGCGACCCCGCCGGTTGCGACGACGGTCATGGGCGTGTCGCGTTCGGCCTTGATACGGGCGATCAGCCCCTCGATGAGCGCGATATAACCCCAGAAGACGCCCGATTGCATGGCGCCGACCGTGTCGGTGCCCACAACCTTGCGCGGCCGCTGGATCGCCACGCGCGGCAGTTTCGCCGCCGCGCTGTGCAACGCTTCCATAGATAGGTTGATGCCGGGCGCGATGACACCCCCCTCGAAGCCGCCGTCGCCGGCGATGACGTCGAAGGTGGTGGCCGTGCCGCTGTCGATGACGATCAGGTCGCCGGGATAGACGATGTGCGCGCCCAGGGCGTTGACCAGGCGGTCGGCGCCGGCCTCTGACGGCTTGTCGATCCGCACCTGGATGCCGAGGTCGGCGTTCTCGCCGATGACCAGCGGTTCGACGTGCAGATAGCGGCGGGCCAGGTTGCGCAGGTTGAAGATCGACTGCGGCACCACGCTGGAGATGATGCAGGCGTCCAGCACCCCGAACTGCAATCCCGCCATGTGCAGCAGTTGCGAGAGCCAGACCGCATATTCGTCCGCCGTGCGGCTGGAATCGGTCGCCGCCCGCCACTGGGCGATCCAGGTCTCGCCGTCGTGGACCGCGAACAGGGTGTTGGTGTTGCCTTGCTCAATGGCCAGCAGCATCTGGACCTCCAAAGAAGACATCGCCCGCGGTGATCCGCATCACGCTTGCGTCGTCCAGCCGCAGGCGCAAGGCGCCGTCGGCCTCCAGCCCCTCGGCGATCCCGCGGAAGGTCTGGTTGGGAAGCCGGGCTTCGCAAGGCTCGCCCAGGCCCTGGGCCAGCCGCGTCCAGCCTTCGGCGATCGGCGCAAAGCCGCCCGCGTCCCATTGCGCACGCCAGTATTCGAACCGGGTCGCCAGAATCTCCAGGGCGTCGAGCGGCGCCGGCGGAGGCGCGGCCATGTGCTCGGCGAACGAGGTCGCCGGCCGCTCCACATTGGTCGGCGCCTCGGCCAGGTTGACCCCGATGCCGACGGCCAGCCAGATCGTCCCGTCCGGCCGCGTCCCGGACTCGATCAGGATGCCGACCGCCTTGCGGCCGTAGATCATCACGTCATTGGGCCATTTCAGGCGGGCCGCGCCTGGACCGATGCAGGTCTGCGCCAATTCGGCCGCGGCCAGGGCCGCCACGAAGGAAAGCTGCGCGGCCTCCACCGGCGGCTTGACGGTCGTCATCAGCAGGGTCGCGGCGAGATTGCCGCTGGAGGTCGTCCAGGGCCGCCCGCGCCGACCGTGGCCGGCGCTCTGACGCAGGGCCGTGATCCAGAGGGGACCGCCTTCCCCCGCCTCGGCGCGTCGACGCGCCTCGGCGTTGGTGGAGTCCAGTTCCTCGTGGGCTTCGACCGGCGGGTGGCTTCCCACCTAGGTGGCGAGCCCCAGGGCGACGGCCGCCGCCTTGGCCAGCGGGTCGAGGAAGACCAGTGCGCCCAGCACGACCGGGAACGAGAAGATCGCCGCCCCGATCGCCACCGCCTGGGCCTCGCCCGGCGCCTTGTCGACCTGGCCGGGCGCTGCGTCGAACCACATCACCTTGAGCAGGCGCAGATAGTAGAAGGCCGCGACGACACTGCCGATCAGGCCCAGCACGGCCGCGGTCACGATCATCGGCTCGCCGACGTTCAGCGCCGCCTTGAACACGTAGAATTTCGCCCAGAAGCCGGAGAACGGCGGCAGGCCGAGCGCCGAGAGCGAGAATGCGGTCATGGCCAGGGCCAGGCCCGGGCGTTCCTTGAAGAGGCCGGCCATGTCCTCGATGGTCTCCATCGGCCGGCCTTCGCGCGACAGGGCGGTCAGGCAGGCGAAGAAGCCGGTCACGTCGATCAGGTAGAGGATCATGAACACCAGCATGGCCTGCATGCCCTCGGTCGTGCCCGCCGCCAGCGCCAGGATGGCGTAGCCGACATTGGCGATCGAGGAATAGGCCCACAGGCGCTTCAGGTTCTTCTGGGCCAGGCCCGCGAAGGCGCCGACGAAGATCGACAGCAGGGCGATCAGCACCAGCACCTGGCGCCATTGCCCGGCCGCGCCCTCGAAGCCTTCCGAGAGGATGCGGGCGAACAGCACCATGGCCGCCAGCTTCGGCGCCCCGGCGAAGAAGGCCACGACCGGGGTCGGCGCGCCCTCGTAGACGTCGGGCGTCCACATGTGGAACGGGGCGGCCGAGACCTTGAAGGCTAGGCCGCAGATCACGAAGACAAGGCCGAACAGCACGCCCGTCCCGGCGCCCGCCTGCACGGACACCGCGATGTCCTCGAACCTGGTCGAGCCGGCGAAGCCGTAGACCAGCGAGGCGCCGTAGAGCAGCAGGCCCGACGACAGCGCGCCGAGCACGAAGTACTTCAGGCCCGCTTCCGAGGCCTTGACGTCCTCGCGGTGCATGGCCGCCAGCACGTAGAGCGCCAGCGAGTGCAGCTCCACGCCCATATAGAGCGAGATCAGGTCGCCAGAGGAAGCCATCATGCCCATCCCCAGCGCCGCCAGCAGCACCAGGATCGGGAACTCGAAATTGCGGATCGCCTTGCGCTCGAACCACTTCTGGCCGAGCAGGATCGCCACCGCGCTGGCCAGGTAGATGGCCACCTTGGCGAAGGCCGAGGCGCTGTCGGCGACCATGCCGCCCGAGAAGCCGCGGCCCGCCGGCCCGACCGCAGCGGCCCAGGCGGCGATCACGAGGGCGCCGATCGAGGCGATCATCAGGGCCGTGGTGGCGCGCGGCGAAAAGGCGCCGATCACCAGGAGGCCGAGGGCGCCGACCGCCAGGATCAGTTCCGGCGCGGCAAGAGCAAGGTCTTGGGAAAAGGTCATGTGACTTTCAGGTCCTCACCCGCCGATGGCCGCCTGATAGGCCGCAGCGAGGCTGTCGACCGAGGCTTGGGTCAGATCGAAGACGGCGGCCGGATAGACGCCGAGGTACAGGGTCATGGCGATCAGCGGCGCGAAGATCGCCACCTCGCGCCAGTCGAGGTCGGTGATATCGGCCAGCTTCGGGTTGGTCAGTTCCCCGAACACCACGCGCCGATAGAGGCTGAGCGCATAGACCGCCGAGAAGATCACGCCCGAGGCCGCGACGACCGCCGTCCAGGTCGAGACGTGATAGGCGCCGGTCATGGTGGTGATTTCACCGATGAAGCCCGAGGTGCCCGGCAGGCCGACATTGCCCATGGTGAACAGCATGAAGGTCGCCGCATACCAGGGCATGCGGCTGACCAGCCCGCCGTAGAAGGCGATCTCGCGGGTGTGCATGCGGTCATAGACCACGCCGACGCAGAGGAAGAGCGCGCCGGAGATCACCCCATGGCTCAACATCTGGAAGATCGCGCCCTGCAGGCCGACGTCGTTGCCCGAGAAGATGCCCATGGTCACGAAGCTCATGTGGGCGACGGACGAATAGGCGATCAGCTTCTTCATGTCGGGCTGACGGAAGGCGACCAGCGAGGTGTAGACCACGGCGATCACGCTGAGCGCGAAGACCAGCGGCGTGAACAGGTCCGAAGCCTGCGGGAACATCGGCAGCGAGAAGCGCTGGAAGCCGTAGCCGCCCATCTTCAGCAGGAT
>MEEW01000030.1 GCA_001724985.1 Phenylobacterium sp. SCN 69-14 | reverse complement strand
GGCGCAGCTTCTTTCCGAGGAGAACTCGCTGGGGCCGGCGGGCGCGGAAAAGGCGGCGGAATTCATTCCGATGGGGCGGCTCGGGACGCCTGACGACATCGCCGATGTCGCCGCGTTCCTGGCCTCCGACAGCGCGAGATACATGACCGGCCAGGTGCTGGTCGTGGATGGCGGCCTGCTCGTGGGCCGGTACTGAACCGCCGCGTTGCGGCGAAGGGTTACGCCGCTACGGGGTGAAACAAGGGGTCGCGGGGCGGCTCCGGGGAACGATAGACAAACTGGAGAAGAGACATGTTCAAGTCGGAAATCAATCGCCGCTCGCTCCTCAAGCGCTCGGCCGGGGTGATGGCGCCGGTCCGCACCATCTCGTCCAGCACGATGGTCGCCCGCCGCTCGGCCCGGTCGGTCTGCGAGACCGGCGAATAGCGGTTGGGGCCCTTCATCATCCCGGCCAGCAAGGCGCTCTCGCCCAGGGTGAGCTGGCTGGCGGGCTTGTTGAAATAGCGCTGGGACGCGGCCTCGATCCCATAGGCGCCGCCGCCGAAATAGACCCGGTTCAGATAGAGGGCGAGGATCTCCTTCTTGGAGAACTTGGCCTCCAGCCACAGGGCCAGCACCAGCTCCTGCGCCTTGCGCCGGTAGTTCTGGGCCGGCGTCAGAAAGAGGTTCCGCGCCAGTTGCTGGGTGATGGTCGAGCCGCCGCGCAAGGGGCCGCCCTCGCCCCGGCGCGTGACGTTGTAGATCTGCGAGCGCAGGATGCCCCAGGGGTTGAAGCCGGGGTGGAAATAGAACCAGCGGTCCTCGATGGCGATGAACGCCTTCGGCACGTAGGGCGGCAGCTTGTCCAGGTCGACGGGCGGGGCGTACTGGCTGCCGCGCACGGCCACCAGCGCGCCGGACTGGTCGAGATAGGAGATCGAGGGCTGGCGATCGACGTCATAGAGCGTCGAGGTGTCCGGCAGGTCGGTCGCGAACACCGCCAGGAAGGCCACCACGAAGATCGCGGCCCACACCCCGAGCACGGCGGTCCAGTAAAGCAGCGCCTGTAGGGGAGTGCGCCGGGCCGGCCGGCCGGGGCCCGGTCCTTGTTTGGCCATGTGTCGTCCTAAAAGCGCTCGCCGTCATCCGCCCCGGGGCGGAGACATATCCCAGCCGAACCAAATGCGCGACATGATTGACGGGAGGTGAACAAGCTCGGCCGTGAATGGTTCCGCGCGGCCTTGACCTGGCCCCTGGGGCCGCTCCCATCGGTATGGCGGTCAGCCACAGCGAGGTGAGTCGTGAACGCTTCCGCCCCCTATCTGAGCCCGTCCGAGGCCGCGCGCCGGCTCGGCGTCTCCGCCAAGGCCCTGCGGCTCTATGAACAGCGCGGCCTGGTCGCGCCCCTGCGCACCGCCGCCGGCTGGCGCGCCTATGGGCCGGCCGAGATGGCGCGGGCCGGGGAGGTGGCGGCCCTGCGCGCCCTCGGCCTCAGCCTCGCCCAGGTCGCCCGCGTGCTGAACGGCGACGCGCAAGGGCTGGAGCCGGCCCTCGCCGCCCATCAGGCGCGGCTGGAGGGCGAGGGGCGGCGCCTGGCCCATCTGGTCGGGCAGGTCCGCGACCTGCGTGCGCAACTCGCCGCCGGCCGCGCGCCGGCGATCGGCGACCTCGTGCGCCTGGCGGGCGGCGCCTCCGAACCGGCGGCGGCTTTCGAGCTGCCCTGGCCCTGGGGCGGCGAGCGGTTCGAACTGCGCGACCTGCGCGCGATCACCTACATCGTCGGCCCGCTGGGCAGCGGCAAGACGCGTCTGGCCATGCGGCTGGCCGAAGTCCTGCCCGGCGGCCGCTTCCTGCCGCTCGACCGCGGCGGCCCGCCGCCGCCCACCCCCGCCGCCCAGGCGGCGATGGCGTGGCTCGAGGAGGAGGGGGCTCGGTCCTCGCCGGCGCTCCTCGTCCTGCTTGCGGCGCTGGAGGACCCGTCGCGCGCGGCCCTGGTGGTCGACATGGTCGAGGACGGGCTGGACGAGGCGACGCAGACCGCCCTGGTCGCCTATCTGCGGAAGACCGCCTCGCCCGAGCGGCCGCTGTTCCTGATGACCAGGTCCTGCGCGATCCTCGACCTGGCGTCGGTGGGGCCGGGCGAAGCGATCCTGCTCTGCCCGGCCAATCACAGCCCGCCCCTGCGCGTGAGCGCCAGCCCCGGCGCGCCCGGCTACGAGGCGGTCGCCACCTGCCTGGCCCCGCCGGAGGTGCGCGCGCGGACCCACGGCCTGATCGCCATGCGCCCGCCGTCTCCGTGAGCGCCGCTCACGGACCATGCGGCCAAGTCATCGTTTGATCGCAACCGGCGCCGGCGCGAGGCTCAGCCCCGGAAAGGAGGCGAATGCGGCGGCGATCAGCCTAGATGGGGATGCTCTCCCGCATCCGCATCCCCACATTTTCGCATACCCGCGTTGCGAAAAAACTGGTTGCCGTTGATCTTAACACCGTTATCTTAGCGATGCTTAGTTCAACTCGCGCGGCCGGTGGGGATACCGGTTGCGGACCACCGGATTGCGCCGAGCCGTGTCTCGCAAGGATGCGCCTTTCTCCCCGAACGCTGGAGGGCTTTCGATGAAGCTCCGTACCCTCGCGGCCGCCTGCGCCGCCGTCATGTCCGTCTCCTTCGCCGCCGGCGCGGCCATGGCCGACGATCCGATCACCGCCAAGCTGCAGACCCCGGTCGCCGAAAAGACCAAGTTCATCGCCGGCGGCGCGGTCTTCCTCTGCGAAGGCGACACCTGCCTGGCCGCGGCCCCGTCGTCGCAGACCTACGGCGCCTCGACTTGCAAGGACGTGGCCCGGAAGGTCGGCGCGGTCGTCTCGTTCGGCGGCGCGCGCAAGCAGCTCGAAGGCGCCAAGCTCGAACAATGCAACGCCGCGGCCCTGCCGGCCCAGCAGGTCGCCAACCGCTAGGCTCCACTCTCTCTCCAGGTTCGCGCAACTCCGGGCGCGCCTCCCAGCCGCTGGCTTCGTCGAGCCTGAACTTCAAGGGCGCCGGGTCCTCCCGGCGCCCGTTTTTCTGATTCTTGCGGCGCTTCGCCCGCCTGAGCGGCCTGAAAGCTTGGCTTGCCGCCCCTCGCGCCCTTAAAGAGGCGCGGTCATGAATCAAGACATCATCCGCCGACAAACCATCCTGCCCGACGGCCCCGCCGCGGCCGCCCGCCTGCTCGAACCGGTCCTCGCCGAGGCGGTCGGCGGGGGCGCCGAGCCGGTCTCCCTGACCCTGGATTACGCAACGTCCGCAAGGGCTGGCGAGGCCGTGAGCCTGGAGGCGGAGGTCGACCGGGCCACCCGCACCCTGGCCTTCGTCCATGGCCGGCTGCTGACCCAAGGGGGCGACGTGATCGCCACGGGGACGGCGGTGTTCCGCAAGATCACGGACATCACCAAGACGGGATAATACAAGGTGTCGCGGCCGGTTTGGTTGCGACGCCGAAAAACGCGTGCTATCAGGCGCGCGGCTTCGGGCCAGGGGCTAAACCAGTCTCGATGGCCATTGTGCTTTTCCAAGCGCTTTCAAGCCTTTAGGGTCGCTGTGGAGTTTCCTTCGCCGCGGCCTTTTGCGCGCACCGGGCGGACAAAATAAGTGGCGGACGATTCCAAGGCTTCGAATGTGGGCGGCAGATATGCCCAAGCCCTGTTCGATCTCGCGAACGATGAGAACAGACTGTCGGCCGTCGAGGCCGACCTCAAGGCGCTGAAACAGATGAGCGCCGACAGCAAGGATCTGCGGACCTTGCTGGCTTCGCCGGCGTTCAGCGCCGACGACAAGGGCAAGGCTCTGGCCGCCCTTGGCGACAAGGCGAAGTTCAACCCCACCACCCGGAAGTTCCTGGGCTTGCTGGCCGCCAACGGCCGCGCCTCGGCCCTGCCGGCGGTGATCTCGGCCTTCGAGACCCTGGCGGCGGACGCGCGTGGCGCGGTCTCGGCCCAGGTGACCACGGCCGTGCCGCTGACCGCGGCGCAATCCAAGGGCGTCGCCGCTGCGCTGCGCACCGCCCTTGGCAAGGACCCTGAAATCGAGACCCGCGTCGATCCGGCCCTCCTGGGCGGGATCAAGGTGCAGGTCGGTTCCCGTCTGTTCGATGCTTCGCTGCGTTCGAAGCTCGACTCCCTCAAGTTCGCCCTGAAGAGAGCGTAAGCCCATGGACATCCGCGCCGCCGAAATTTCGGCCATCCTCAAGTCGCAGATCGCCAATTTCGGCGAAGAAGCCGACGTCTCGGACGTCGGTTCGGTTCTGTCCGTCGGTGACGGCATCGCCCGCGTCTTCGGCCTCGACAACGTCCAGGCGGGCGAAATGGTCGAGTTCCCGTCGGCTGGGGTGAAGGGCATGGCCCTGAACCTGGAAAAGGACAATGTCGGCGTCGTGATCTTCGGCGAAGACCGCGCCATCAAGGAAGGCGACGAAGTCCGCCGCCTGTCGGAAATCGTGGACGTGCCGGTCGGCAAGGGCCTGCTCGGCCGCGTCGTCAACCCGCTGGGCGAGCCGATCGACGGCAAGGGCCCGATCCAGAACGTGGCCGAGCGCCGCCGCGTGGACGTCAAGGCGCCGGGCATCATCCCGCGGAAGTCGGTGCACGAGCCGGTGCAGACCGGCCTGAAGGCCATCGACTCGCTGATCCCGGTCGGCCGCGGCCAGCGCGAACTGATCATCGGCGACCGCCAGACCGGCAAGACCGCCGTGGCGATCGACACCATCCTGAACCAGAAGTCGATCAACGCCGGCGACGACGAGAGCGCCAAGCTCTACTGCATCTACGTCGCCATCGGCCAGAAGCGCTCGACCGTCGCCCAGATCGTCAAGACGCTCGAAGAGCGCGGCGCCCTGGACTACACCATCGTCGTCTCGGCCACCGCCTCGGAACCGGCCCCGCTGCAGTTCCTCGCCCCGTTCGCGGGCTGCGCCATGGGCGAGTGGTTCCGCGACAACGGCATGCACGCCGTCATCATCTATGACGACCTTTCCAAGCAGGCCGTCGCCTACCGCCAGATGTCGCTGCTGCTGCGCCGTCCGCCGGGCCGCGAAGCCTATCCGGGCGACGTCTTCTACCTGCATAGCCGCCTGCTGGAACGCGCCGCGAAGCTGAACGAAGACAACGGCTCGGGCTCGCTGACCGCCCTGCCGGTCATCGAAACCCAGGCCAACGACGTGTCGGCCTACATCCCGACCAATGTGATCTCGATCACCGACGGCCAGATCTTCCTGGAAACCGACCTGTTCTTCCAGGGCATCCGCCCGGCCGTGAACGTCGGCATCTCGGTCAGCCGCGTGGGCTCCTCGGCCCAGATCAAGGCGATGAAGCAGGCTTCCGGCCCGATCAAGGGCGAGCTCGCCCAGTATCGTGAAATGGCCGCCTTCGCGAAGTTCGGTTCGGACCTCGACGCCACGACCCAGCGCCAGCTCGCCCGCGGCGAGCGCCTGACCGAGCTGCTGAAGCAGGCTCAATACTCGCCGCTGGCGGTCGAAGAGCAGGTGGCGGTGATCTACGCCGGCACCCGCGGCTATCTCGACGGCGTCGCGACCGCCGATGTCGGCCGCTACGAAAGCGAGCTGCTGGCCCGCCTGCACTCCAAGCACCAGGACATCCTGGACACCATCCGCACCAGCAAGGAGCTGAAGGCGGACACCGAGGCCAAGCTGAAGGAAGCTCTCGAAGCCTTCACCAAGAGCTTCGCGTAAGTCAGCGGGGCTTTAGGAGATGGCCAGCCTCAAGGAGATGCGCAATCGGATCGGAAGCGTGAAAGCCACGCAGAAGATCACGAAGGCGATGCAGATGGTGGCGGCGGCGAAGCTTCGCCGCTCCCAGGACGCTGCGCAGAACGCCCGCCCCTACGCCCAGCGCATGGCCTCGGTCATCGCCAACCTGGCGGCGGGCGTGTCGGGCGACGGCGCGCCGAAGCTGCTGGTCGGCACCGGCCGCAGCGACCGCCATCTGGTGGTCGTGGCGACCTCGGACCGCGGCATGGCCGGCGGCTTCAACACCGCGATCATCCGCGCCGCGCGCGAGAAGATCAACGAACTGACCGGCCAGGGGAAGGACGTGAAGCTCCTGGTCGTCGGCAAGAAGGCGCGCGACCAGCTCAAGCGTCAGTACGGCGACCGCTTCGTGGCGGTCTTCGAGGCCGGCGTTCCCTCGATGGCCGCCGCCCAGCCGGTGGCCGACAAGATCACCGAGCTGTTCGAGGCCGGCGAGATCGACGTGGTCACCCTGGCGTTCAGCCGCTTCCAGTCGGTGGTGTCGCAGGTTCCGACCGTGACCCAGCTCATCCCGGCCCAGGTCCAGGGCGGCGGCGCGACCATCGACCTGAAGGGCGCGGCCTACGAGTACGAGCCGGGCGAGGAGGAGATCCTCGAAACCCTGCTGCCGCGGAACCTGACCGTCCAGGTGCTGTCGGCCATGCTCGAGAACCAGGCCGGGTTCTACGCCGCCCAGATGACGGCGATGGACAACGCCACGCGCAACGCCGGCGACATGATCGCCAGCCTCACCCTGCAATATAACCGTTCACGCCAGGCGCAGATCACCAAGGAGCTGATCGAGATCATCTCCGGCGCCGAAGCGCTCTAACCCGAAAGAGTCAGACTCATGGCCACGACCCCCAAGGCTCCCGCCAAGAAGCCCGCCGCCGCCAAGGCCGCGCCGAAGGCTGCGGCTCCGAAGGCTCCCGCCGCCGCCAAGAAGGCCGCTCCGGCTCCGGCCGCCAGCGCCGGCGTCGCCACCGGCCGCATCTCGCAGATCATCGGCGCCGTCGTCGACGTCGAGTTCGACGGCCACCTGCCGGCGATCATGAACGCGCTGGAGACCACCAACACCGACCAGCGCACCGGCGCGCCGTTCCGCCTGGTGCTGGAAGTCGCCCAGCACCTGGGCGAGAACACCGTCCGCACCATCGCCATGGACACCACCGAGGGCCTGACCCGCGGCCAGCCGGTCACCGACACCGGCCGCGCGATCACCGTCCCGGTCGGCCCGGCGACCCTCGGCCGCATCATGAACGTCATCGGCGAGCCGATCGACGAAGCCGGCCCGATCGACACCCAGTTCTACTCGCCGATCCACCGCGACGCCCCGAGCTTCGCCGAGCAGTCGACGGCGGCCGAAGTGCTGGTCACCGGCATCAAGGTCATCGACCTGCTCTGCCCCTACACCAAGGGCGGCAAGATCGGCCTGTTCGGCGGCGCGGGCGTCGGCAAGACCGTGACCATGCAGGAGCTGATCAACAACATCGCCAAGGCTTACGGCGGCTACTCCGTGCTGGCCGGCGTCGGTGAGCGCACCCGCGAAGGCAACGACCTCTATCACGAGATGATCGAGTCGAACGTGAACCAGCCCGGCGGCGGCGGCGACAGCCGTTGCACCCTGGTCTACGGCCAGATGAACGAGCCGCCCGGCGCCCGCGCCCGCGTGGCCCTGACCGGCCTGGCCCAGGCGGAATACTTCCGCGACCAGGAGGGCAAGGACGTCCTGCTGTTCATCGACAACATCTTCCGCTTCACCCAGGCCGGTTCGGAAGTGTCCGCCCTGCTGGGCCGCATCCCCTCGGCCGTGGGCTATCAGCCGACCCTGGCCACCGAGATGGGCAACCTGCAGGAGCGCATCACCTCGACCTCCAAGGGCTCGATCACCTCGGTCCAGGCCATCTACGTTCCCGCCGACGACCTGACCGACCCGGCTCCTGCCGCTTCGTTCGCCCACCTGGACGCGACCACCGTGCTTTCGCGCGACATCGCCGCCCAGGCCATCTTCCCGGCCGTTGACCCGCTGGACTCCACCTCGCGGATCATGGACCCGCTGGTGATCGGCGAGGAGCACTACGGCGTCGCCCGCCGCGTCCAGGAAACCCTGCAGGCCTACAAGGCCCTGAAGGACATCATCGCCATCCTGGGCATGGACGAGCTGTCGGAAGAGGACAAGCTGACCGTGGCCCGCGCCCGGAAGATCCAGAAGTTCCTGAGCCAGCCGTTCCACGTGGCCGAGCAGTTCACCAACATGCCGGGCATCTTCGTTTCGCTGGAAGACACCATCCGCTCGTTCAAGGCGGTGGTGGACGGCGAATACGACCACCTGCCGGAAGCGGCCTTCTACAACGTCGGCACCATCGAAGATGCGGTGGCCAAGGCCGAGAAGCTGGCCGCGGAAGCCTAAGCCCCATGGCCGGTAAGCTGCACTTTTCCCTGGTCTCGCCCGAGCGCGAACTGTTCTCCGGCGAGGTCGATCAGGTCGACGCGCCGGGGACGGAAGGCGACTTCGGCGTCCTGGCCGACCACGCGCCGTTCATGACGACGCTGAAGGTCGGCGAGGTGAAGGTCTATAGCGGCGGCGCCGTAAAGGTCTTCGCGATCGAAGGCGGCTTCGCCGACGTGACGCCCGAGGGTCTGACCATCCTGGCCGAGCAGGCCAGCGAGGTCGCCGCCTGACCTTCTGAACGAACTCCAGTCGAAGGGGCTCCGGTCATGCCGGGGCCCTTTTTACTGTCCAGGCGACGCTGTTCGCCCCCGATCGGCCCAATTGCCGCGCTAGAGGGGTTGCGAGGGATGGCCTGTTTCTATTGTTATGCGCCGACTCAGTTAGGGGAGCCCGCCATGCGCACCGCCATCGTCAGTCTGATCGCCCTCACAGGCCTCGCCACGGCGGCGGTCGCCCAGGCGCCCGAAGCCCCGCCGGCCCCCGAAGCGCCGCCCGCGGCGGCGCCGGCCGAACAGGCCGCCCCGGCCGCCGCTCCCGAAGCTGCGCCCGCCGCCGCTCCGGCCGAGGAGAAGACCTACACCCTTCCGACCACCGGCGCGGAAGGCCAGATCATCGACGTGGTCAACCGCTTCTGCAAACCGCTGGTCAAGGGCGGCGCCTTCGACCAGCTCGCCTCGGGCCTCGGCGGCTACAAGAAGAACAAGCGTGAGGGCACCTATGTCGCCACCCTGGTGGCCAAGCCCTACACCATCACCCTCTGGCCGCAGGGGTCCAACAAGGACGTCTGCCGCCTGACGATCAATTACGAGATCGACGGCGAGAAGCCGATCATCGTCGGCCTCAATATCTTCTCGTTCCTGCACAAGCCCGAGCTGATCCAGCAGCGCAACGACTTCGTCCCGGCGACGGACTACAAGCGCATCACCAACTCGTGGGAATATTTCACCGATCACGAATCGATCGGCCTGGTCTTCCTGCAGCTCAAGAAGCCGGACGGCTCGCCGGCCAACGCCAAGTGGGACATGGGCGAAGTCCTCTATTCGGAACGCTCGTTCTAAACGTCTCCAGGGCGCCTCGCATGCGGGCGCCCTTGCCTTCCCAGGCGCGGGGGACGACCCCCGCATCCTCGCCTGCTAAAACGGGGACGACCCCACTACCTAGGAGCCGCCAGCCATGGCGTGGGTCGTCCTTTTCATTGCGGGCCTCTGTGAGATCGGCTGGGCCGTAGGGCTCAAATACACCGACGGCTTCACGCGGCTGGGGCCGACCCTCTTCACCCTGGTCAGCCTGGTCGCCTCCATGGCGCTGCTCGGCCTGGCGGTGAAGTCGCTTCCCTTGGGAACCGCCTATGCGGTCTGGACCGGCATCGGCGCGGTCGGCGCCGTCATCCTCGGCATCGTCCTCTTCAAGGAGCCGGCGACCGTGGCGCGGCTGGTCTGCGTCGGCCTGATCGTCAGCGGCATCCTTGGCCTGAAGTTCCTCAGCCCGTCCGATTGAGCGTTTCCGTCGCCGGGCTTGGCCTTTAGGATTCGATCCAGACCCCTCTGTCTGGAGTTGCCCAACCCATGACGACGCGCGCCTTGCTGCTTGGTGCGGCCCTCAGCCTCGCCTGCGCCGCCGCCGCTCCCGCCGCCGACCTGCCGCGCCGCGAGGTCGGCCGGATCGTCTACGACAATGTACCGGAAACGCCGGCCGCCCTGCAGGCGGCCATCGCGCCCTATTACAACGCCCGTTCGGCGGTGTTCGAGGACTGGCTCTCCGACGGCTCGATGCTGATCGCCACCCGCTTCGGCGACGTGAACCAGATCCACCGCGTCGCCGTCCCCGGCGGGGCGCGGACCCAGCTCACCTTCTTCGCCGAACCGGTGAACAGCGCCAAGGCCCAGCCGGGCGCCGCGCGGTTCGTCTATCCGCGCGACGTCGGCGGGGCCGAATACTACCAGGGCTATCTGCGCGGCCTGGACGGCGCCGAGGTCGCCCTCACCGCGCCCCGCACCCGCAACGGCGGCTTCGTCTTCTCCAAGGACGGCAAGCAGGTGGCCTGGAGCCAGGCCACCCCCGGCGATCCGAACTATGACATCATGCTGGCCGCCGCCGACGATCCTGCCGGCCGCCGCGTCGCCTTCGAGGGAGCCGGCGCCCTCTCGGTCGAGGCCTTCTCGCCCGATAGCAAGTCGCTGCTGCTCAGCCGCTCGTTCTCGGCCACCCACACCGATCTCTTCGTGCTCGACCTCGCTGGCGGCCAGGCGAGGCAGATCGGCGCCGTCGGGCGCAAGGTGGGCTACCAGGGCGGCGCCTTCACCGCCGACGGGGCCGGCGTCGTCACCCTGTCGGACGACGGCTCGGACTTCACACGCCCCGTGGTGATCGACATCGCCACCGGCAAGGCGCGCGACCTCGACCCGGGCGCCAAGTGGTCGTCGGAGGCCTTCGACCTGTCGCCGGATGGCAAGACCCTCGCCTACATGGTCAACGAGGAGGGCTATTCGAAGATCGTCCTCAAGGACGTGGCCAGCGGCCAGGCCCTGGCCGCGCCGAAACTGCCGCTCGGCGTGCTGACCGGCCTCGGCTTCTCGCCGGACGGCCGCAAGCTCGGCTTCAGCCTTTCGACCTCCACCTCGTCCGGCGACGCCTGGAGCTACGGGCTCGACGACCGCGAACTGGTCCGCTGGACGCAGAGCGAGCTGGGCGGGCTCGACCCGGCCAAGCTGGTCGAACCGGCGCTGTTCCGGTTCCAGACCTTCGACAAGCGCTCGATCCCGGCCTTCATCTACCGGCCGCAGGCCAAGGCCGGCGCGAAACTGCCGGTCGTCATCCAGATCCATGGCGGGCCGGAAGGCCAGGAACTGCCCAGCTTCAATCCGCGCCGCCAGTCCTGGGTCAACGAGCTGGGCGCGGCGGTCATCATCCCCAACGTCCGCGGCTCCACCGGCTACGGCAAGACCTATCTCGACCTCGACAACGGCCCCAGGCGCGAGGATTCGGTGAAGGACATCGGCGCCCTGCTGGACTGGGTGGCGGCCCAGCCGGACCTCGACGCCGGCCGCGTGGCCATCGTCGGCCAGTCCTATGGCGGCTACATGTCGCTGGCGGTGGCCGCCCACTACAACGACCGCATCGCCGGGGCCATCGACCTCTACGGCATCTCCAACTGGACGACCTTCCTGCAGAACACCGAGGGCTACCGCCGCGACCTGCGCCGGGTGGAGTACGGCGACGAGCGCGACCCCAAGATGCGGGCGGTCTTCGACAGGATTTCGCCGCTGAACCTCAGCGACCGCATGAAGAAGCCGATGATGATCTACCAGGGCGCCAACGACCCGCGCGTGCCGCAGTCGGAGTCCGAGCAGATGGTCGCCAGGCTGCGCGCCCAGGGCTCGGAGGTCTGGTACGTCCTGGCCAGGGACGAGGGCCACGGCGTCAGCAAGAAGCAGAACGCCGAGGCGGTCCGCGCCACCGAGATCGTGTTCCTGAAGAAGGTGCTGGGCGTCGACTGACGCCCTCTTCAGGCTGGCGCGTCTTCCAGCCAGCCCAGGGCGATGTCGGCCACCTCGCGCCAGCCGGGTTCGCCCAGCAGCCAGTGGCTCATGCCCGGCGCCTCGATGAAGGTCGCGTCCATCCGGCTGGCGGTCTGGCGCACGGTGGCCGGCGGATGGGCCACGTCGCGCTCGCCGCCCAGCACCAAGCAGGGCGCGCGGCCGGACCCCACGGCCAGGCTGGTGGTCATGAACGGGTCCAGCCACCAGTTCAGGGTCTCGTAGAGCGCGCGGCCGCTCTCCGGGCGCAGCCGCGCGGTGACGGCCTGGCGTTCGGCGCGGGTCATGCGGTCGAGGCTGAAGCGGGCCATGATCCCGCGGTCGGGCGACACCGACTGCGCCCAGAACGGGCCTTGCGAATAGAGGCCGACGGCGGTGATCGCCTCTTCCACCGACGAGCCGGCCACGCCCCAGGGCGCGGACGGCGCCAGCAGCACCAGGGCGCGGACCGGCGCGCGCCGCGCCGACATCGCCGCCACCAGCCCGCCCATCGAATGCCCCACCAGGATCGGCGGCGCGGCCTGGGCGGCGCAGAGGGCGGCGATGTCGCGGGCGTAGTCGCTCATCGAGACCCCGACCACCGCCCCGCTCGGGGCGTCGGCGGCATGGCCGCGCAGGTCGGGGGCCAGCACCTGATGGCCGGCCGCCTCGAAGGGTTCGCGGAACTTCTCGAACGCCCAGCCGCCGCAGAAGGCCCCATGGACCATGACGACGGGCGCGGGGGTTTGCGTCATGCGGCGGTCAGGCCACGTAGCCGGTCAGGCCGGCGAAGTCGTGGAAGGCGCGCACCACCGCCTCGTAGATGGCCTTCTTGAACGGCACGACCAGGCCGGGCGCTTCGTCCAGGCGCCCCCAGCGCCAGGCGTCGAATTCCGGGTGGCCCTGGCCGGAAAGGTCGATCTCGCCCTCCTCGCCGTCGAAGCGCAGGGCGAACCAGACTTGGCGCTGGCCCTTCCAGCCCTTGGCCACCTTCGATCCGGTGTGGTCGGGCGGAAAGTCGTAGGCCAGCCAGCCGTCGGTGCGGCCGAGCAGGGTGGTGGTAACGACGCCGGTCTCCTCGGCCAGCTCGCGCTTGGCCGCCAGGTAGAGGTCCTCGCCGGCGTCGACGCCGCCCTGCGGGAACTGCCAGTTGTGGGGCGGGGCGGTCTGGAAGCGGCGGCCCAGCCAAACGCGGCCGTCCGGATGGAACAGGACCACCCCGACATTCGGGCGATAGGCGGAAAGATCGGTCATCCCATCCATTTAACGCCGTGTGGTCAAAGCGGAAGCCGGCGCGAGCTGATAGCCGCGGGATTCGACCGATTCAGCCCATTTCGCGACCTGGGCCAGCGTCACCGGATAGGCGAAGCCCGAGCCCAGGGCCTGGCCGCTCTGCAGGGCGCCGGCCTCGATGGCCAGCAGTTGCTGGTCGATCGCCTCGCCCGAAAGCTGCTCGTCGATGATGCGGATCGCCGACGCCCGCCCGGGCCCGGAGCGCCGCGCCGCCTGGCCGTCGTCGATGAAGGCCAGGCCCCGCCCGCGCAGGGCGCTCAGAAAGGCGTTCATGCCGTTGTCCGAGGTCATGAACCGCGAACCGAGATAGTTGGTGACCCCGAAATAGCCCGTCGCCCGCGACAGCACCCATTCCAGCTTCTTGACCGTCTCGCCGCCCGGCGCATTGGCCATCAGCGTATAGGGCCCCGGATCGTTGTCGGGATAGTCGTTGGGCTCCATCGGGGTTTCCAGCAGCACCTCATGCCCGGCGGCGCGGGCCAGGTCGATCCAGCCCTGCAGCCCCTCGGCGTAGGGCACGAAGGACAGGGTGATCTCCGGCGGCAGGATGTCGATGGCCTGGCGGGTCGCCGCCGCATTGAGCCCCAGCCCGCCGATCACCAGCGCCACCTTCGGGCGGCCGTTGGGGACGAAGGGGCGGGCATAGGCCTCGGCCGGCGTCCTGCCGTTGGCGGCGATGATCGGCAGCGGCCCGTTGGGGCCTTGGGCGTGGAAGCCGGCCAGCGGGGCGGACGCGAGCGGGCCGGCGGCATGGAACGGCCGCGCGCCCTGGACGGTGATGGTCGCCTCGCCCATCGCCCCGATCGGGGTCTCCGAAAGCTGGAAGATGTCCTCGCTCACCGTCGGCTGGACGCCCTGGCTCAATCCCTCGCGCCAGCCGTCCGGGGTCGGGCCGGCGCTGATCTTGGCCAGGGACAGCCGCACGACCGGCGTGCTGGCCCTCGGATCGCCGATCAGGGCGATCAGGGCGACCACCGCCAGCACCAGCAAGCCGGCCGCCGCCCCGGCGCCGACATAGGGGTTGGCCAGGGCCTGCATCGCCCGGTCGGGGAGCGGAGAGGCCGGCGCGGGCGCCGGCGTTGCGGTCGCAAACTGCTTCTTCGAAAACATGGCCATGGTCGCGGAACGTTCCAGCATTGGAGCGTCCGAAAACATGGTTAACAAACGGCTTATACAGCGAACATTCGCGCCGGCCCGTTAACCTCGGTGCAGGGCTTGGGAGGGCGCGGCGACGCTGGCCGCCACGCCCAAGGCTTCTATTTCTTCTCCGGCGCCGGCTTTTCGAGCGTCGCGGCCGGCAGCGCCGTCTTCGGCGGGATCACGGCGGCCATCTTCGGCTCCGGCTTGGGCAGTTTCGGGGTCGCGGCGACCGAGCCGTACTTCAGCACGTCCTTGGCCCGGGCGAGCTGGAAGTCGCCCTTCTGCTCATCGAAGCCTTCGGGCGGCGCCTCGGCCGGCACGTGGGCGCCCCGGCGGGCCTTGCCCTCCTCGGCGTTCAGGGCGTTGCGGAACGAGGCTTCGGAGAACTGGAAGGCCCGATTGGCGATCCGCTGGGCCTGGTCGCGGGTCTCGGCGACCTCCAGGTCCGGCTCGATGCCGGTCTTCTGGATCGAGCGGCCCGACGGGGTGTAGTAGCGCGCCGTGGTCAGCTTCAGCGCCCCGTCCATGCCGCCGCGCAGCGGGATGACGGTCTGCACCGAGCCCTTGCCGAAGGTGGTCAGCCCGACCACCTCGGCCCGCTTGCGGTCCTGCAGGGCGCCGGCCACGATCTCGGCCGCCGAGGCCGAGCCGGAGTTCACCAGCACCACCATGGGCAGGCCGCTGGCGTCGTCGCCCGGCCGGGCGTTGTAGCGCTCGATGTCGCGCGGGTCGCGGCCGCGCTGCGAGACGATCTCGCCGCCTTCGAGGAACATGTCGGAAATGCCGACCGCCTGGTCCAGCAGCCCGCCCGGATTGTTGCGCAGGTCGAGCACCAGGCCCTTCATCTTCGGGTTCTTGGCGCGCAGGTCGGCCAGGGCCGCGCGGGCCTCCTCGGTGGTCTTCTCGTTGAAGGCCGAGACGCGCAGATAGCCGTAGTCGCCCTCCATCTTGGCGGTGGCCGACTTCGGCTTGATGACCTCGCGGACCACCTTCACGTCGAAGGGATCGGTCTTCTCGCGCGCGATGGTCAGGGTGACGGCCTCGCCCGGCTTGCCGCGCATCTGCTTGACCGCCTCGTTGACCGATAGGCCCAGCACGCTTTCACCGTTCACCGCGGTGATGAAGTCGCCCGCCTTGATGCCGGCCCGCGCGGCCGGCGTGTCGTCCATGGGCGAGATCACCTTGACCACGCCCTCTTCGCTGGTGACCTCTATGCCCAGCCCGCCGTACTCGCCGCGCGTCTGGTCGCGCATGTCGTCGAAGCTGTCGGGGTTCAGATAGCCCGAATGCGGGTCCAGCGAGGTCAGCATCCCGTCGATCGCCGCCTCGATCAGCTTCTGATCGTCGACCTCGGTCACGTATTGCCGCTCGACCGTGTCCACCACGTCGCCGAACAGCTCGAGCATCTTGTAGGTCTTGGCCTTGGGCGCCTGGGCCGAGGCGAGCGCCTGCTGGCTCACATAGGCCATGGAGCCGGCGCCGAGCACAAAGGCCGAAACCCCGATCAGAAGATACTTACGCATATCAGGCCCTTGAGCCTCCCTTGCGGCGGGACGGCGCCGCTCCGGAACATTTCCAAAACCACGTTCCACGCCAATTTCGGCGGAAATGGTTCGACCTAATCCGCCGGCCTGTCCAGCCATCTCGCCGGATCGACGGGCGACCCGCGCTCGCGGACCTCCAGATAGAGCTCGGACGAGGCGTCCTTGTCGCTCGGCATCCAGCCGATGGGCGCGCCGGCCGCGACCGATCGGCCGGTCTCGACGCTCGCCCGGTCGAGGCCGGCCAGCACCAGATGATAGCCGCCCGTCAGCCGCAGGATCAGGATGACCCCCCAGCCCTTAACAGGCCCTACATATTGCACCAGCCCGCCGCCCGGCGCGGCCACCTGCGCCCCGTGCGCGGCGGCGTAGGTCAGGCCCGTCGCCTCGCCGCCGCCGGGCAGCGGCTCGCCGAACCGGCGCAGCAGGCCGCCCTGGACCGGCGCGCGTAGGGCGGCCGGCGGGGTGGTGGGCCCTTCCTCGATCCGCAAGGCCCCCGGCGGCGTGGCCTCCAGCCGCTCGCGCCGCTCGGCCAGTTCGGAATCGCTGGTGAACAGCGCCTCGCTGGCCACGGCGGCCAGGCGCCTCTGCCGGGCGATGTCGGCGGCCTGGGCGGCGTAGGCCTTGGCGCGTTTCTCCAGCTCCGGGGTGATCGCCTTGACCAGGATCGCCGCGCGCACCGCATCGGTGGCGTCGCCCGGGCTGACCAGCAGGGCCGGCGGCGGGTCGCGGCGGAACTGGGCCAGCGCCGTCAGCAGCCGCGCCATGCGGTTCAGGTTGCGCCCCTGCTCGGCGTTCAACGTGGTCTCGCGCACGTTCAGCCGCTCCAGCCGCATCTGGGTGTCGCTGGCCGCATAGGCGAGCGCGCCCGCGGCCAGGCTGGCGCCCAGGGCGGCGCCCACGGGCAGGAGAAGGCCGCGGCGGATCATGGTCCAGCGATACCCCGCCGCCGCATCGGCCTCAATCGCGGTGATAGGGGCCGCCGGCCAGGATGGTGACGGCGCGATAGACCTGCTCGGCCAGCATGGCGCGGGCCAGGGCGTGCGGCCAGGTCTGCGGCCCGAAGGCCAGCTTGCCGTGGGCGGCGGCCAGCAACGCCGGGTCGAGCCCGTCGGCCCCGCCGA
>MEEW01000029.1 GCA_001724985.1 Phenylobacterium sp. SCN 69-14 | reverse complement strand
AGGCTGTCGGCGTTCAGCAAGATCAGCGCGCGGGCCCAGTCCACCGTCTCGGAGATCGACGGCGACTTGCGCAGGTCGAGCGTGCGCAGCGACTGCACGAAATTGACCAGGCTGGAGGTCAGGGTCTGTTCGATCCCCGGCACGCGGCTGGCGACGATCTTGCGCTCCAGGTCGGCGTCGGGCAGCGGGATGTGCAGGTGCAGGCAGCGGCGCTTCAGCGCATCGCCCAGGTCGCGGATGTTGTTCGAGGTCAGGAAGACCAGCGGCGGGGTCTTGGCCTTCAGCACCCCGATTTCGGGGATCGAGACCTGATAGGCCGACAGCACCTCCAGCAGGAAGGCCTCGAACGCCTCGTCGGACTTGTCGATCTCGTCGATCAGCAGGACGCAGCCGTCGTCCTCCTGCAGCGCCTTCATCAGCGGGCGCGGCTCGAGGAAGGGCTCGGAGAAGAACAGGTCGCCCATGCCGTGCAGGCGGTCCATGGCCGCGTCCATGTCCTTGGCGTCGGCCAGAGCCTCGCCCATGCGGTCCTTCAGGATCTGGGTGTAGAGGAGCTGCTTGCCGTACTTCCACTCGTACAGCGCCTTGGACTCGTCCAGGCCCTCGTAGCACTGCATGCGGATCAGCGGCTGGCCCAGCAGGGTCGCGGTCGACAGCGCCAGTTCGGTCTTGCCCACGCCGGCCGAGCCTTCGACCAGGATCGGCTTTTGCAGGTGGATGGCCATGTAGAGCGCCGTGGCGATGCGCCGCGAGGCGATGTAGCCGACGCCGGCCAGCCCTTCGATCAGGGCGTCCACAGAACCAAGGACGTCCGGCTGCGCGGCCTTAATCGCCGCGGGATTGGAAGCGGTCAAAGTCTCAAACTTTCGAATGCTGCACGTAATTGCGCCATAAGCGTCTTGAATGCCCGCAAGTGTGCAGGGGCGGGGGCCGGCGCGCAAGCGCTGGTTCGAACGGCGGTTGAGCCCGGAGCTACACCCCGTACGGCCGGTACGGTCCGGCGATGAGCTGTTCGAACACGCCCATGCCCTGGATCGGGGCCTCGCCGGGCAAGGTCATGGTCACGCGGCTGAGCGCCTGGATGTGCACATTCTCGGGCGCGGCCATGTCGACAGCGGCGAGGTCGATGTCCTCGCGCTCGACCACCAGTTCGCCCTTGTAGCCGCCGTGCCGCCAGGCCGGCGCGCCATAGCCGACGCCGCGCATCAGGAAGGTCAGGAACGGCTCGAACCGGATGGCGGCGCTCCCCTGGGCCAGCGGCACGTTCAGCGTCGCGGTCCGGGCATGGCGCGTGCCGGGGATCAGCGACACCTCGTCCATGGTCGCCCCCTCGCTTTCGTAGACGCCGTCGGGGCCGGCGCCGTCCGGGGCGATCACCGCGCGGGTGTTCCAGGGACGGCCCTCGGTGTCGGCGTTGACGTGGAAGAAGACGCTGCGATCGTCGAAATTGAGCGGCGTCCACTGCCAGAAGAAGCCGCCCACGCTCATCGGGACCGGCGGCTGCGGGTCGGGCGCGCCGACCGGCCGCACGCCCCAGGAGCGGTCGCGGGTGCCGACGGTCCCAGCCGCCAGCTCCCGCCGCACGCCGTCCACCTCGATCCAGCCAGTGCAGCGCACGTTCTGGGTCAGGCGGGTGTAGTCCATGAAGGCGCGCGGGCCGATCCGGCGCATGAAGCGCGGCTCCTCGATCGGGAACGAGCGGCCCTCGAAGACGATCTCGGCGGAAAAGCCGTTCGAGGGTTCGACGATCAGCTTCAGCTTCCGAAGCGGCTCGATCACCTCGATGCGGATCGGCCCGCAGGAGAGGTCCATCCGCTCCATGTGCATCACCTTCGAGGCGTGCAGGCAGTGCTCCACCCCGTCGCGGATCACCGAGAAGTGGGCGTCGGTGATGTTGAGCTGCGGATAGACGCCGAAGGCGGCGGCGAAGAACTCCGTCCCGTCCGGCTGATAGCCGTTGAAGAAGTACCGGTCATAGAAATTCCGGTCGGTCCCGGCATAGGCGATGGGCTCGGGCGTCTGGTGGATCGGAAAATCGTCGGCCTTGGTCAGCATGCGCGTCCTCCCAGACGTCCTCGAATAGCGGGCGATCTTGTCTTCGTCGATTGACGGTATTGCGAGGTCGCCTCGTGCGGCATTATCAAGTGAACAAAGATAACAAGACAAGGGAGGGCGCTTTTTGCTGACGCCACGTAAGGTTACGTGGCGTGAACCAGTGAAGAGCGCGCAGGAGAGATGAGCAGCAGCGCGCGCATCCCGGACGAACACGCCGTCAATCTGGTCGATCCGACCGCCTATGCGGACGGCCGCATCCACGACACCTACGCCTGGCTGCGGGCCAACAATCCGTTCGGCCGGGCCGAGATCGAGGGGTTCGAGCCCTTCTGGGTGGCCACGCGTCACGCCGACATCCTGGAGATCAGCCGCCAGAACGCCCTGTTCCACAATGGCGACAAGGCCACGGTGATCACCACCAAGGAGGCCGACGCCGCCGTCCGCGCCATGATGGGCGGCAGCCCGCACCTGGTCCGCAGCCTGGTGCAGATGGACGCCCCGGACCATCCGAAATACCGGGCGCTCACCCAGGCCTGGTTCATGCCGCCGAACATCAAGGGCCTGGAGGACCGCATCCGCGGCATCGCCCGCCGGGCGGTCGACAAGATGGCCGCCACCGGCGGCGAATGCGACTTCGTGCGCGAAGTCGCCCTCGGCTATCCGCTGCACGTCATCATGGAGATCCTGGGCGTGCCGGAGGAGGACGAGCCCCGGATGCTGACCCTGACCCAGGAGCTGTTCGGCGCAGCCGACCCGGAACTGGCCCGCGACGGGGGCGCCAAGCGCGACATCGCCTCGCTGATGCGCGACGGGGTGATCGCCGACTTCTACGCCTATTTCAACCGCATGTCCGCCGACCGCCGGGCCAATCCGCGCGACGACGTGGCCACCGTGATCGCCAACTCCACCATCGACGGCCAGCCGATCTCCGAGCTGGAGGCGATGAGCTACTACATGATCGTCGCCACCGCCGGGCACGACACCACCTCGTCCTCGACCGCCGGCGCGCTGTGGGGCCTGGCCACCCATCCGGCCGAGTTCGCCAAGGTCAAGGCCGACCTCTCGCTGATCCCTGGCCTGGTGGACGAGAGCATCCGCTGGATCTCGCCGGTCAAGACCTTCATGCGTTCGGCCACCGAGGCCACCGAGTTCGCCGGCCGTCACCTGGCCAAGGACGACTGGATGATGCTCTGCTACGCCTCAGGCAACCGCGACGAGGCGGTGTTCGACGATCCGGCCGCCTTCCGCATCGACCGCAAGCCCAACCGGCACCTGGCCTTCGGCTACGGCGCGCACCTGTGCCTGGGCCAGCACCTGGCCAAGATGGAGATGCGCGTGCTCTGGGAGGAACTGCTGCCGCGCCTGGACAGCGTCGAACTGAACGGCGAGCCCAAGCAGAGCCTGGCCACCTTCGTGAACGGCCCCAAGACCCTGCCCATCCGCTTCAAGATGCATTGAGCGGGCGCATGGCGTTGGAACCCCGGCTGGCGGCCTATATCGCCGCGCGCATGCCGCAGGCGGCCGAGGTCGCCGTGCACGACCTCACCCGCATTTCCGGCGGCGCCTCGCGGGAGACCTATCGCTTCCGCCTGACGTGGCGCGAGGACGGGCAGGGGCGCGAGCGCCGGCTGATCCTGCGGCGCGATCCGCCGGCCTCGCTGATCGACACCGAGCGGCGGATCGAGTTCGAGGCCTATCGCGCCTTCGCCGGAAGCGCCGTGCCGGTGCCGCAGATGCTGTGGCTGGAGGAGGCGGACGAGGCCCTCGACCATCCGTTCTTCATCGCCGAGGAGATCGCCGGCTTCCAGGCTTCGCCGGCCCTGCTGTTCGCCCCGCCCTATGTCTCGACCCTGGCCAAGCTGGGCGAGCGGAAATGGACGATCCTGGGCGAGATCGCCAAGGCCGACGCCGGGGCGCTCGGCCTGACCGAGGTCATGGAGCCCGTCGCCGCCGAGGCCTGCTGGGACCGCGAGCTCTCCTACTGGGAAAGGGTGCTGGACGACGACGCGGCTGAGCCGCTGCCGATCACCCGGGCGGCGATCCGCTGGCTGCGCGCCAATCCCCCGCCGCCGGCCCGGAAGGTCGGGGTGGTGCACGGCGACTTCCGCACCGGCAATTTCCTCTATGACGAGGCGGGCGGCATCCACGGCGTCCTCGACTGGGAGATGTGCCACCTGGGCGACCCGCTGGAGGACCTGGGCTGGAGCTTCAACCCCGTCTGGTCGTTTGGCCAGGGCCTGGCCGGCGGCCTGCTGCCCCGCGCCGAGGCGATCTCGGTCTGGGAACGCGCCAGCGGCCTTACGGCCGACCCCGCCGCCCTGCATTGGTGGGAACTGTTCAACTGCGTGAAGGGCCAGGCGATCTGGATCTCCTCGGCCCGGGTCTTCCTCGACGGCGGCAACCGCGAGCCGATCACCGTCTATCCGCCCTGGGCGCTGCAGAACGCTCAGGACCGCGCCACCCTGCAAGTGATGGGACGCCTATGATTCCCGCCGTTCCAGCCGTCCTCGCCGAGATCGCCGGCATCGCCGTCCGTAACGCCCTGCCCGACGTGCATCCGGCCGACCGGGCCAGTTCGCTCGGGCTGTCGGCCGCCCTGCTCGGCATGGCCGCCGAGGTGTGGGACGGCATGGCCGCGCGCCTGGTCGAGGAGAACCGCGCGGTCCGCCGTCTGCTGGCGCGGGGCGGGGAGGTCGGGCTCGACCTTGCGGCCCTTGCGGCCGGATCGGACGAGGACCTGCGGATCAGCGCCCTGAAGGCGGCCAACGACGCCCTGCGCGCGGGCCTCATCGACCTGCACGCCGCCGCCGAGGCCAAGGGCGCTACGGAGCTGGAGGCCGCCATATGGGCCGAGCTGCGCGCCTCGACCGAACGCCGGAAACTCGCGGCCTCGCCGGTCTGACGACGGAAATACGCTTCCGGGATCGACAAGCGCCCGCTCTCAGGCTTTGCTGCCGCGCCCGCGTCGCAGCGGGCATTTCAAACGACGATAGATTAGGGACGAATTTCGGATGGCGAGAATCCTGCCTGAACCGACGCCTGAAACCCAGCATTTCTGGGACGGCGCCGCCCGGGGCGAACTGCTCCTCCAGCGCAACAAGGACACCGGCGAGGCCTATTTCCCGCCGCGCCCGTTCTGCCCCAAGACCGGCTCGCGCAACGTCGAGGTCTTCAAGGCCAGCGGCAAGGCCGTCCTGTGGTCCTATGTCATCAACCATCGCCCGCGCCCCGACATGGGGACCGAGCCCTACGCCATCGCCGTGGTGAAGCTCGCGGAAGGGCCGACCATGATGACCAATATCGTGGGTTGCCCGCAGACCCCTGAAGCCCTCGTCCTCGACATGCCGCTCGAGGTCGTCTTCGAGAAGATGAGCGACACCATCTCGCTGCCCTTCTTCCAACCGGCCAAGGCGTAAGCGGGAGCAAGCCAGATGCAGAAGAATTCCGTCGCGGTCGTCGGGGCCGCCGAAACCACCAAGCTGGGCAAGATTCCGGACGTCTCGGTCATCGGCCTGCACGCCGACGCCGCCCTCAACGCCATGGCCGATGCGGGCCTGACGCCGGCCGACATCGACGGCGTGGCCACCGCCGGGATCAGCCCGGTCGAGCTCGCCCACTATCTCGGCATCAAGCCGACCTATGCCGACGGCACCAGCGTCGGCGGCTGTTCGTTCATGCTGCACGTGCGCCATGCGGCCGCGGCGATCGCGGCCGGCCACGCCAAGACCATCCTGATCACCCATGGCGAATCGGGCCGCTCGCGCGTCGGGGCCGGGGGCTTCGCCCGCGCCGCCTCCAGCCTGATGGGCCAGTTCGAGATGCCGTTCGGCGTCACCTCGCCGCCGACCATGTTCACCGTGCCGGTGCTTCGCTACATGAAGACCTATGGCGTCACCGAGGAAGACCTGGCCACGGTCGCGGTGATCCAGCGCGAATGGGCCGCGAAGAACCCGCGCGCCAGCTTCAAGGACCCGATCACCGTCGACGACGTGCTGAACTCGCCGATGATCGCCTGGCCGTTCCGGATGCTGATGTGCTGTCTCGTCACCGACGGCGGCGGCGCCCTGATCCTGACCAGCGCCGACCGGGCCAAGGATTTCCCGAACAAGCCGGTCTACGTGCTGGGCACGGGCGAGAGCGTCGAGACGCCGCTGGTCTCGCAGATGTACGACTTCACCTCGTCCACCGCCTTCAAGATCTCGGGCAAGAAGGCGTTCGACGAGGCGGGCATCAAGCATTCCGACGTCGACCACCTGATGATCTACGACGCCTTCGCCCACCTGCCGCTCTACGGCCTGGAGGACCTGGGCTTCGTGAAGCCTGGCGAGGCCAAGGACTTCATCAAGGAGCGCAACACCGCAATCGGCGGCAAGCTGCCGCTGAACACCAACGGCGGCGGCCTCTCCTACATGCACTCGGGGATGTACGGCATGTACGCCCTGCAGGAGAGCGTGCGTCAGATGCGCGGCACGGCGGCGGCCCAGGTGGAAGGCGCCAAGATCAGCGTCGCCCACGGCGTCGGCGGCATGTTCGCCGCCTCCGGCACCATCATCTTCACCAACGAAAAGTAAGTCTTAAAACAAAGACTTACCGCAGTTCATGCTGCACCCATGCTGCAAGGCGTGGGTGCAGCATTTTTTATGCCTCAAGCTCGCCATGGCCGGGCGGTCCGGCCATGGCGAGGATAGGGCCTATGCGTCCTTGGTCGGGACGATCAGGTACTTCTCGCCGGTGGCGCGCCGGTTGTAGGCGGCGATGATCTCCGGCTTCAGGGTCTCGGTCAGCGAGATCCGCGCGGTGTAGTGGCTGGCGAAGGTGGTCTTCAGTTCGGCGGCGACGCGGGCGCGCAGCTTGCCGGCCGCTTCGGCGCCGATCTTCGCCAGGAACGGGGTCAGCAGCCAACCGCAGACGCCCCAGGCCAGGCCGTAGCTGCGGGCGAGTTCGGTCGGCCGGGTGTCGAGCCCGCCATAGATGTAGACCTGCTTGTGCACCGAGGAGCCATAGCGGCTGTAGGCCGTGGCCTTGCGGTTGATCGCCACCTCCATGGCCGAAAGGATCTGCGAGGCCAGCTTGCCGCCGCCGATGGCGTCGAAGGCGAAGGTCGCGCCGGTGTCGGCGATGGCGTCGGTCAGTTCGTCCATGAAGGTCGGCGAGGTGGAGTCGACCACGTGTTTCGCGCCGATGTCCTTGAGGATCTTCGCCTGCTCGGCGCTGCGCACGATGTTCACCAGGCCGATGCCGTCGGCGATACAGACCTTGTTGAGCATCTGGCCGAGGTTCGAGGCCGCGGCCGTATGCACCAAAGCGGTGTGGCCCTCCCGGCGCATGGTCTCGGTCATGCCGAGCGCCGTCAGCGGATTGACGAAGCACGAGGCGCCTTCCGCCGCGGTGACGCCATCGGGCAGGGGCATGACCTCGGCGGCCTTGGCCAGGCGATGCTGGGCGTAGGTCGCCCCGCCGATCAGGGCGACGGTCTTGCCGAGCAGGGCCTGGGCTTCGGGAGAGGCCCCGGCCGCCACCACCTTGCCCGCCCCCTCGTTGCCGACCGGCATGGACTCGTCGGCGCGCGAGGCCAGGGCGCGCATGAAGGCCGGCGCGATGGGGGCGGTGACCACGGCGTCGACGCCCGATCCGGCCACCTTGGCCGCCGAGACGTCGGCCGGGCCGATCAGCAGGGCCAGGTCCGAAGGGTTGATCGGCGCGGCCTCGATCTGGACCACCACCTCGTCGGCGCCCGGCTCGGGGACCGGAACCTTGGCCAGCGACAGTTCCAGTTCGCCGCTCGATCTCACCAGCGAGCGCAGTTGCAGGCTCGTTCCCATGGGCCGTCTCCTTGTTGCTTACGTCGTAAATATGAGGCCCTTGCGCCCATCGCAATCGCCGCGTCGCAAGGTCGGCTGTTTTTCGGCGTTTGGGGAGGGCCGTGCTAGACCCCTGCGATGATCTGCTCGTTGCGGCAAGGCTTCGTCGCGGCGCTCGCCGCGTTCGCCCTCCTGGCGCTCCCCTTGCGCGCGCAGGCGCAGGACCGCGCGCCCGACCTGACCTTGACCGGGGTGCTGACCGGCGCGGCGCACCAGACCTATCGGGAGCTGCCGTTCAAGGTCCCGGCCGGGACCGAGCGCATCACCGTCGAATTCGCCCATACCGGCGCGGCGCAGAAGTCGGTCATCGACCTTGGCCTGCGCGATCCTCAGCGCCTGCGGGGCTGGAGCGGCGCGAACAAGTCGCGCTTCACGGTTTCGACCAGCGACGCCACGCCCTCCTACCTGCCCGGCGCCATGCCGGCGGGGGAATGGCGGCTGATCCTCGGCGCGCCGAACATACGCAAGGACGCCCGCGCCGACTATGTCGCCCGCATCTGGCTGGACCGGGCGGGCGCCCCGCCAGCGGGCTTCGGCGCGCAGCCGGTCGAAAGCGGCGAGCGCTGGTGGCGCGGCGACCTGCACATGCACACCGGCCACAGCGACGGGACCTGCGCCTCGCGCAAAGGCGCCAGGATCGCCTGCCCGGTGTTCAAGACCCTGGAGGCGGCCGTCGCCCGCGGCCTCGATTTCGTGGCGGTGAGCGACCACAACACGACCTCGCAGTTTGCGGCCCTGCGCGAGCTGGCGCCCTATTATGACGACCTGCTGATCGTGGCGGCGCGCGAGATCACCACCTTCCACGGCCACGCCAACCTGCTGGGGCCGACCGCCTTCGTGGATTTCCAGCTCGGCGGCCCGCGGGCGCCGAGGTTCGCCGACCTCCAGAGGCAGGCGCGGGCGGTCGGCGGCCTGCTCTCGATCAACCATCCGGGCCTGCCGTCGGGCGAGGTCTGCATGGGCTGCGGCTGGACCGCTGCGGACACCGACTATTCGCGCATCGATGCGGTCGAGGTGGTGAACGGCGGCTTCTCCGAAGGGCCGCTGTCGGGCATGGCCTTCTGGGAGGCGCGGCTGAACGCCGGGCTGCGCCTCACCGCCATCGGCGGCTCGGACAACCATGACGCCGCCCTGGACCCGGCCAAGGCGCCGGCCATCGGCGTCCCGACCACAGTGGTGCGCGCCGGCGAACTGGGCCAGGCCGCCATCCTGCAGGCGATCGCGGCCGGCCATGTCTTCATCGACGTCGCCGGCACGCGCGCGCGGCTGCTGGAGGTCGCCGCCGTCAGCGGGTCGGCGCGCGCGCAGATGGGCGACGAACTGCACGCGCCGGCCGGCGCCAAGGTCGAAGTCTCGGTGCATGTGGCAGGGGTTCCGGGCGGCCGGATCGCGATCTCCGGCGATGCGGCTGGGCTGGTACGATCCGGCGAACTGAACCTGACGTCGGACGACCAGAGCCTCGCCTTCGACCTGATCGCCGACGGCCGGCCGCGCTGGCTGCGGGTCGACGTGCGCGACGGGGCCGGAAAGCTGGTCCTGATCGGCAACCCGATCTACCTGCGGCCCTGATCGGCCGGCCAGGGAAACTCTTATTAACCACGACGGCCTAGCTTTCCGGCCAGTCGTGTCGGTCGGGAAACCCATGGGGCTCAGTCCAGACTCCCGCGCCAGGTTCAACCTGGATCGCGCCTCGGTGCTGGTGCTCGACGAGTCCGGCATGGGGATGAGCATTCTCGTCCAGATCCTCACCGGCTTCGGCGTCAGGACCCTGCATCGCTGCGAGACCGTGGCCGAGGCCAAGGACGTCGTCGGCAGGGTCGAACTCGACCTGGTCATCTGCGACGCCATGGGCGCCAGCGGCGAAGGCTATGATTTCGTCGAGTGGCTGCGAGGCTCGAAGATCGAGCCCAATTGCTATGTCCCCGTGCTGCTGACCGCCGGCCATACGCCCAGCAATGCGGTGGCTCGGGCGCGCGACTGCGGCGCCCATTTCGTGATGGTCAAGCCGCTGACCCCCATCGCGGTGCTGGAGCGGATCATCTGGATCGCCCGCGAGGGCCGCCGGTTCGTCGAGTGCGACACCTATGTCGGCCCCGACCGGCGCTTCAAGAACGACGGGGTGCCCGCCGGCATGGTCGGCCGCCGCCGCGACGACCTGCAGGGCGACATCGGCGACGCCCTGTCGCCGAACATGGATCAGGACGTCATCGACAGCATGATGAAGACAAGGCGTGTGGAACTATGAGCGCAGTCAAGATCTTCACGCCGCAGGTCAAGCTGGCCAAGCTGCTGCGCACGCCCGGCGGGCTTCGGGTCTCCGAGGCGGTGGAGCGGGCCGGGCAGGGGCTGGAGGGCCTCAAGGCCGAGTGCCTGACCGAGCTGCAGGCCGTACTCGAAGCGGCCGAGGCCTGCGCCGCGCGCGCCGGGGCGGACTATGACGAGGGCCTGGTCGCCGAGCTCTACGCCATCGTCGCCAAGCCAGTCGGCGTGCCGAGCGTCTGCGGGCTGAAGGCGGTGGACACCGCCCTGGTCAGCCTGTCGGACCTGCTCGACTATCTGAAGGGCCGGCGGAGCTGGGACGCCAATGCGGTGGCCGTCCACCTGCGCGCCTTCCGCCTGCTGCTGCACACCGAAGGCGCCGCGGACGCCGCGGGCACGGCGGCGATCCTGGCGGGTCTGCAACAGGTGGCCCAGCGCTACGCCAAGCCGAGCTGAGGTTCAGGGCGCCAGGCGGTCGGTGATGGTCCACAGGCCGTCGACCACCGACTTCAGCGAGTCCGGGTCCTGGCCGTCCCTGGTCCAGAGCAGGCGCAGGGCGTTGACGTGGACGCCGATCGAGGCCCAGTCCAGCCGGTTGTGGGCGCGCTGGCGGTCGACCAGCTCGCAGAGGCTGTAGCAGGCGTCGCAGAGTACGCGCTTGTCGAACAGGCCGGCGATGTCCAGCACGGTCGAGGCTTCGTTGTAGACCGTGTCCAGCGAGACCTCCTGGTCGCGGACCATGATCTCCAGCCGCCCGATCATGGCGCCGATCGACTTCATCGCATCGCCCGCATGGGCGGCCAGTTCGCGCTGGGCGCGGTCGCTGGCCATGCCTGCGGTCATGCCGCCCGGGGTGGCCACCTGTTCGGTCAAGCGATACTTGACCTTGACGAATTGAGCTTCGCTCACAGTTGCGCCTTCATCGGTTTGAGCAGCATGTCGATATCGGACTGGTCCATGTTCGGGGCGGTCGCCGCGCCGACATGGGTGGAGAGGTCGTCCTTGCGCCGGCCCTTGACGCCCAGCGGCGGGCCCATGTTCTTGAACCGGCGGTCCGGCCCGACATAGTTCTCGGCCACCACCATCTGGCGCTCGTCCTTGGCGACCCAGAACACGCGCTGCAGCAGCAGTTCGGGGGTGAACGGCCGGGCCACGACGAAATTGGCGCCGCAGTCGCGGCTCTTCTCGACCATCGAGCGGGCGGCGTGGCCGGTCAGCATGATGACCGGAGTGAAGCGGGAGGCGTCGGGCGCGTCGCGGCGAAGCCAGCGGATGAAGTCGTAGCCGTCCATGTCGGGCATGGCCGCGTCGGCGACGATGAGGTCCAGTTCCTGGGTCTTGACGACATGCATCGCCTCGGCCCCGCTGGTCGCCTTGAACTGCTTGCGCACGCCGAAGCCGCGGAACATGGCGGTCAGGGCGTCCATGGCCTGGGCGTTCTGTTCGACCAGCAGCACCACGGAACGGTCAAGGTTGATCCGGATCTTCGGGTCGAGGGCCATGGCTGCACCGCCTCAGAAGAGATCGAGATCGCCGGCGTCCGCCTTGGCGCGGATCGGGCCGTCCCGGGTCACCTGGGCCAGCCGGTTGGCGAGGTCGCCCAGGGTCACGCCGGCCACCGCGTCGCTGAGGTCGTAGACTTCGCTCTCGGCCTGGGAGGACAGCTTGCGGGTGAAGCTCGCCAGGGCCGCCAGGTGCTGGGTCAGCACGTCCAGGGTCTGGGCCTCGTGCAGGGCGATGGCCAGGGGCTCGCCGCGGCTGGCGCGGACGAGCTGGGTGACCAGGGTCTCCAGCCGGTCGCACAGCTCTCCGGCGTGCTCCAGTTCCAGGGCGATCGAGGCCAGGACCTCGGGGGCGCGGGCGGTCGCGGTTTGGCTCATCAGAACAGCTCCACGGACCCTTCGTCCTCGACCGGCGCGGGGGTCCGCACCACAGGTTCGCGCAGACGGGTTAGCTCCGCGTTATCGGTGACGACGCGTTGCTGGGCCCGGCCGCTGGTCGGCCAGTACTGGACGCGGCGGGCCGACAGGCCGCCCAGGCTCGATCCCACCACCGGAATGGCTTCGTCGCGCAGGAACTTCTCGGCGAAGGCGGCGTTCGAGGCGCCCACGTCCGACAGGCCGCCGAACATGCGCGCGCCGCCGAACAGCTTGGCCTCCAGCCGGTCGCGCCGCGCGCCCGAGCGCAGCAGCTCGTTGATCAGCAGCTCCATGGCGTAGGCGCCGTAGCGGCGGCCTTCGTCCAGGCCCTCGGCCTTGCCGGTCGGCAGCAGGAAGTGGTTCATGCCCCCGACGCCGGTCTTCGGATCGCGCATGCACACCGCCACGCACGATCCGAGGATCGTGGTCAGGATGACGTCGGGATCGCTGGAGATGTGATGCTCTCCCTGCACCACATGGATCCGTTTGCCCGGTCGGCCGGAGACGTTTTCGACGATCATGTGAGGGGGCCGAACACCGCTTCGATCTTCTCTTTGAGAGTCTGGGTGGTGAAGGGCTTCACCAGGTAGTTGTTGACCCCGAACTGCACCGCGCGCTGCACCAGCTCGCGGTCGGCGCGGCCGGTCAGCATGATGACCGCGGTCTTGGAGGTCGGGCCATGGGCGCGGATCGCGCGCAGCAGGCCCAGCCCGTCCAGCTTGGGCATGTTGAAGTCGGTGATCACCAGGTTGGCCGGCGCGGCCAGGAGCTGGCGCAGCGCCTCCTCGCCGTCGGGCGCCTCGCGCGTCTGGTTGATCCCCAGGGCCTGAAGGCTGGTGCGGATCAGCGAGCGCATGGTCTGTTGATCGTCGACGATCAAGGTCTTGATGCTGGCGGCGGCGGGCATCAGGCGCTCCTATGGATATCTGCGGCGGAGCAGAGGTTCAGAATGGCGGGGCCCATGCGCGAGAGGCTGACCTGCTTCTCGACGCCGCCCAGCTCGAAGGCGACGCGGGGCATGCCGTAGACGACGCAGGAGGCTTCGTCCTGGCCGAGGGTGCGGGCGCCGGCCTGGCGCATGGCCAGCAGGCCGGACGCGCCGTCTCGGCCCATGCCGGTCAGGATCGCCCCGACCGCCGGACGGTTCAGCCGGGCGACGGACTCGAACAGCACGTCGACGGACGGGCGGTGCCCGTTCACAGGCTCGCCGGCCCGCAGCCGGATCACCGGATGGGACGAGGAGGTCACCTCCATGTGCATCTCGCCGCCGGGGGCGATGTAGACGTGGCCCTGCTGCAGCCGGTCGCCGTCGCGCGCCTCGGTCACCGTCGCGCCCGAGATGCGGTCCAGACGGGCGGCGAAGCTCTTGGTGAAGGTCGCCGGCATGTGCTGGGTGACGACGGTCGGCGGGCAGGTCTCGGGGAAGGTCGCCAGGATGGTCATCAGCGCCTCGACCCCGCCGGTGGACGAGCCGATGGCCAGGATCACGTCCGAGGCGCGGTAGTCGCGGTCGCGCTCGGCCGGCGCGGCCGGGCCGCTATAGGGCTTCACGCGGGCCTTGGCCGCCGCCTTCACCTTGAGGGTCAGCTCGCCGAAGGCTTCGGCGGCGGTGACCCCGCCGACCGGCTTGCCGACGCAGTCGACGGCGCCGAGCTCCAGCGCCTCCAGGGTCACATCGGCGCCGGCCTGGGTGAGGGTCGAGACCATCACCACCGGCGTCGGGCGCAGGCGCATGATCTTCTCGAGGAAGTCCAGGCCGTTCATCTTCGGCATCTCGATGTCGAGGGTGACGACGTCGGGATTGAGCTTCTTGATCTGCTCGCGCGCCTCGATGGGGTCGTTGGCGAAGCCCAGGACCTCGATGTCCGGGTCGCGCTTCAGGGCCGCGGCGATCAGGCCGCGCATGGTGGCGCTGTCGTCGACGATCAGGACGCCGATGCTCATCGCCCGGCCCCCTTCAGCGCATAGGTGGTCAGGCCCGTGGTCTCGAAGAGCTGCGCGGCCGGGCCGGTGACCCGCTCGGAGTGGCCGATATAGAGCGCGCCGCCCGGCTCCAGCATCGGGGCGAAGCGGCTCCAGATACGCTCCTGGGTCGGCTCGTCGAAATAGATCACCACGTTGCGGCAGAAGATGGCGTCGAACCGGCCCTTCATCGGCCAGTCGCCGATCAGGTTGAGCTCGCGGAACGCCACCAGCTCGCGCAGGTCGGGCGCGACCTCCCAGCCGCCGCCGGGCGCCTTGCGGAACCACTTGCGGCGCAGCTCCAGCGGCACCGGCGCGACCGCGTCCTCGCGATAGATCCCGGTCCTGCCCTCGGCGATCATGTTCGGGTCGATGTCGGTGGCCAGGATCTTCACGTCCAGGCTGGCCGCCTCGGGCAGGGCCGCCAGGACGGTGATCGCCATCGAATAGGGTTCCTGCCCGTTGGAGCAGGCGGCCGACCACAGGCGCACGCGCCCGCCGCGGCGGGCCCGCTCGGCCAGCTTGGGCATCAGCACCTCGCGCAGGTGGTCGAAGTGGTGCGGCTCGCGGAAATAGCGGGTCACGTTGGTGGTGAGGGCGGCCATCATCGCCTGCCGCTCGTCCACCCCCTGCTTGCCTTCGATCAGCGCGCAATAGTCGCGGAACGAGCGCAGGCCCAGCGAGCGCAGCCGCTTGGCCAGGCGCGAATAGACCAGGGCCGCCTTGCCTTCGGCCAGGGCGATGCCGGCGTGGCTGTGCAGGATCTGGGCGATCTTCCTGAAGTCGTCTTCCGTGAACAGGAACTCGCCTTCGACCAGGCCGGGGGCCGCCCCGCCCCTGGCGCGCGTGTCGACGGGGCTCGTCATGCAGCTTCCGCCTCGTTGTCGGGCAGGACGCGGTCCAGTGAGATCAGGCTGACCATGCGCCCGTCGATGGCGAACAGGCCCTTCACGAAGGTCTTCACATGGTCGCAGGCGACGTCGGGGGTGGGCTGCACCATGTCGTCGCTGACATTGATGATGTCGCTGACCGCCTCGACCAGCAGGCCCAGGGTGCGGCCGCCGACATTGACCACCATGATGACGTGGCGGGCGCTCGGCTCGCTGGTGGTCAGGCCCAGGCGCGCGCCCAGGTCGACGATGGGCAGCACCGCGCCGCGCAGGTTGATGACGCCCTTCATGAAGGACGGCGTGCGGGGCAGGGGCGTGGCCGGGGTCCAGCCGCGGATCTCGCGCACCTGCATGATGTCGACGCAGAATTCCTGGTCGGCGATACGGAAGGCGATCAGTTCGCGCCGGGCGCCGGCGCCGGCCTGGGTCATGGGCTCGGTCATGCTCATCCAGCCATTCGCTTTTCACTGCGCGGCGCGGGCTTGCGCCGGTGCTGCGTGGTCACAAGGGCGTCGACGTCGAGGATCAGGGCCACGCGGCCGTCGCCCAGGATGGTCGCCGCGGCGATCCCGTCGATCTGTTGGTAGTTGGCTTCCAGGCTCTTGATGACCACCTGGCGCTGGCCCTGGATCGCCTCGACCAGCAGGGCCGCCTTGCCGCCGCCTTCGCTCTCGACCAGGACGGCGACGCCCTGGCCGGGGTCGGTCGGGGTGTCGCGGAAGCCCAGCGAGACGCCGACGTCGATCAGCGGGACGAAGGTGTCACGGATGCGGATCACCGCGTCCTTGCCGCCGATATAGTGCACGTCCTCCTGGCGCGGGGTCAGGCTCTCGACGATAGCCGACAGCGGCGCGACCAGGGTCTGCTCGGCGGCGGTCACCACCATGCCGTCCAGCACCGCCAGGGTCAGGGGCAGGGACATGGTGAACTTCGAGCCCTTGCCGGGTTCGGACGAGATCGAGATGCGGCCGCCCAGGCCCTGGATCGAGCGGCGGACCACGTCCATGCCGACCCCGCGGCCGGAGATGTCCGAGATCGTCTCGGCCGTCGAGAAGCCGGGCAGGAAGATCAGGTTGTCGGTCTCTTCGTCCGACAGCACCGCGTCCTCGGTGATCAGGCCCTTGTCGATGGCGATGCCGCGCACGCGCTGGCGGTTGATGCCGCGGCCGTCGTCCTGGATCTCGATGACGATGCGCCCGCCGCGGTGCAGGGCGCGCATATTGACCACGCCCTCCTGCGGCTTGCCCGCCGCCAGCCGCTCCTCGGGCGTCTCCAGCCCGTGGTCGATGGCGTTGCGCAGCATGTGGGTGATCGGGTCGGTCAGGCGTTCGATGACGGTCTTGTCGACCTCGGTGCCTTCGCCTTCCATGACCAGGCGGACGCGCTTGCCGACCATCTCGGCGACCTCGCGCACCAGGCGCGGCATGCGCTGGAACACGCTCTTCACCGGCTGGGCGCGGATGGCCATGACGCTGTCCTGGATCTCGCGCGTGAGCAGTTCGAGGTCTTCCAGGCCCAGCACCACGTTGGACGAGCGGGCCAGACCGCTTTCCAGCACGCGCTGGGACAGCATGGCCTGCTGGATGACCAGCTCGCCGACGGCGTTGATCAGGCGGTCGACCCGGTCGAGGTCGACGCGGATGGTGGCGGCCGGCGCACCGCCCGCCGGAGCGGCGGCGGCCTTCGGGGCGGCGGGCGCGGCGGGAGCCGGCGCGGGAGCCGCGGCCGGCGCCGGCGCGGCTTCGGCCTGGGCGCGGGCGATCAGCGAGGCGACGTCGTCGGCCGGCGCGGACTCCTCGACCGGTTCGGCGGCGGGTTCGGCGGCCGGCGCGTCGCCGGCGACGCGCGCCAGCAGGGCTTCGAGATCGAGCGGCGCCTCGGCGCTGGCCTTGGCCAGGTCGTCGTCGCTGGCCGGGGCGGCGGGCGTTTCGGCGGCGGGAGCGGCCTCCGCGCCCTCGCGGCGGATCGACAGGACGCAGTCGTCCTCGACGAACTCGAAGACCTCGCGGATGGCGGCTTCGTCCGCATCGGTGGTCAGGCGGACGGTCCAGGAGATGTAGGCGGTCTCGCTCGGCCGCGAGTTGGTCGAGCGGCGGCAGGGCGCTGTCGTCCAGCGTGACCTCGGTGGCGCCCAGGCGCGCCAGTTCGCGCAGCACCAGGCCCGCCTCGTTGGCCTTGGCGTACATCTCGCTCTTGGGGGCGAACTCGATGATCCAGGCGGCCCCGGCCGGCGCCAGGTCCTCCATGGCGATCGGCGGCGGCAGGTCGAGATCGAGCGCGGCGGCAGGGGCTGCGTCGTCGTCGATGGAGACGGTCATCGGCACGAAGCCGAAGTCCTCGTCCTCGCCGAGAGCGTCGTCCTCCATGGCCTCGTCGCCGATCAGTCCCTTGAGTTCCGAAAGCATGCCCGCCGAGCGGGCCTCGTCGACGAAGGTCCCGTCGCGGGCGGCCGCGACATGGTCGGCCAGGACGTCGAAGGCGCGCAGCAGCACCTTGGCGACCTCGTCGGTCAGCTCCATCTTCGCCGAGCGCAGCTCGTCCATCACCGTCTCGAAGACGTGGGCGAAGCGGATCAGTTCATCGAGGCCGAAGGCCCCGGCCCCGCCCTTGACGGAGTGGACGGCCCGGAACACCGCATTGATGGTCTCGCTGTCCGCGTCGCCGGCCTCCATGGCCAGCAGACCCTGCTCGGCGTCGGTCAGGAGTTCGTCGCACTCCTGGAAGAAGGTCTGCTTGATGCTCTCGAACGGATCCAACGGAGCGCTCCGGGTCGGATAATGGGGTTAGGCGGCGACGCGGCGGACGGCTTCGACCAGCTTCACGGGATTGAAAGGCTTGACGATCCAGCCGGTGGCGCCGGCGGCGCGGGCGCGTTCCTTCTTGGCCGCGTCGCTCTCGGTGGTGAGCACCAGGATCGGGGTGGCGCGGTGGTTCGGATCGGCGCGGACGCCTTCGATGACGCCGAAGCCGTCGAGGCGGGGCATGTTGATGTCGGTGATGACGACATCGGCGCCGTTCGCCTGCAGCACTTCCAGTCCTTCGACGCCGTCCACGGCCTGGATCACCGTGTAGCCGGCCTGAACCAGCGCGTGGTTCAGCATCTCCCGCATGGTGCGGCTGTCGTCGATGGTCAGAACGGTCTTGCTCACGAATGCCCCCTTAGGACCCGAATTGCAGATCAGGCTCGCCGAACGCAGCCAATTGTTCTGAAAAGCCCGAAGACGGTTGATCCACGGTTAAGCTGTGACCGTCTTCGGCCCAGATTTTCCGTGCAGACATCAGGACTTGCAGGCAAAGGCCGCCCAGGCGCGTGACCTGGGACGCATCCAGGCTGAGTGGGCGGCCGCGCAGGGCCATCAGTTCGGCCCGCAGGGGCTCGGCCGCCTGCAGGTCGAGAATGGGCGGCAGGCTCACGACCGCAGGCGCGTGCGGCTCAGACATCGATAGTCCCCCCAGGGGCCCGCAGGAGGCGGGCCTTTAAAACTCTTCCCAGCCGTCGGCCTGCGGCTGCGGCTTGCGCAGCGCGGACCCGTCGCGGGCGGACCGCTTCAGGGCCGGCGCGCTCGCCGGCGCCCGAGGCGCGGCCGCAACCGGTTGCGGCTGGCCGATCTTGAACCGGGCGACGGAGCCGGCCAGCACCTCGGCCTCTCCGGCCAGGGCGTGACTCGCCGCCGTCGATTCCTCGACCATGGCGGCATTCTGCTGCGTGACTTGATCCATTTGGTTAACGGCGGTGTTGACCTGTTGCAGGCCGACCGCCTGCTCCTGGGCGCTGGCGGCGATCTCGCTGACCAGGCCGTCGATCTCGGCCACGCGGCCGACGATGCGCTGCAGGGCCTCGCCGGTCTCCCCGACCAGGTGGACGCCCTGGCCGACCTGCTGGGTCGAGGCGCCGATCAAGGTCTTGATTTCCTTGGCAGCTTCCGCCGAACGCTGGGCCAGGGCCCGCACTTCGGAGGCGACGACCGCAAAGCCCTTGCCGGCGTCGCCGGCGCGGGCGGCTTCGACGCCCGCGTTCAGGGCCAGCAGGTTGGTCTGGAAGGCGATCTCGTCGATCACGCCGATGATCTGGCTGATCTGCTGGGCGGATTGCTCGATCTCGCTCATGGCCGCCACGGCCTGGCGCACGACCTCGCCGCTCTTCTGGGCGTCGCCGCGGGCGCCCAGCACCACTTCCGAACAGGTCCGGGCGCCGGCCGCGGTCTTGTTGACGGTGGCGGTGATCTCGTCGAGGGCCGCGGCGGTCTCCTCCAGGCTGGCGGCCTGCTGCTCGGTGCGGCGCGACAAGTCGTCGGCGGCGGTGGAGATCTCGCCGGCGCCGTTCTTGATGCCGCGGACGTTGGTGACCACCACGCTCATGGCGTCCTGAAGTTGGCTCATGGCGGCGTTGAAGTCGGTCTTGAGCTGTTCGGCCTTGGGCGCGAACCGCGCGTCGATCCGATGGGTCAGGTCGCCCGAGGCCAGCTTGTCGAGGGCCTGGGCCAGGGCGCCGATGGTGATCGCGTCCTGCTCGGCCTCGCGGGCCTTCTCGGCTTCGCGCGCGGCGCGCTCGGCCTCGGCCTGGGCGCGCTGTTCGGCGCTCTGGCCTTCGAGGCGCAGCTTCTCGATGCCCGCGTCCTTGAAGACCGAAACGGCCTGGGCCATCTCGCCCACCTCGTCCTTGCGGCCCATGGCCGGGACCGCGGCGGTGAAATCGCCCTGGGCCAGGCGGCGCATGGCGCCGGTCATGGCGGTGACCGGGGCGGCGATCATCCGGGTCAGCAGCATGCCCAGGCCGATGGCGATCATCACCGCCAGGGCCAGGCCCGCGGCCAGGCTGACATAGGCGCTGCGGGTCGCGGCGATCTGCTGGGCCTGCAACTGCTCGGTCTCGCGGGTGACGGCGGTCTGCACCGCCTCGATGGCGTCCTCGGCCGGGCCGATGACCGCGTCGGCGGTTCCGTCGGGGCCGACCATGGCGATGGCCTGGGGCAGGGTGGCCGGATCGGCGCTGAGGCGCACGCCGGCCTCGAAGACCTCGCTGTACCATTTGTCGGCCGCGGCGCCGGCGGCGGTCACCTCGGCGGCCAGCTTCGGCTGGTCTTCCAGCGCCGCCTTGGCGATGTCGAGGCACTTCTTGAAGTTGGCGCGATGCTTGTCGACGCGGTCGATATAGTATTCGTCCTTCGACAGCAGGTAGCCGCGATAGCTGTTTTCCTGGCGCGTCATGAAGAACTTGGCTTCATCCAGCGCGGCGACGATCTGGCGGCTCTCCTTGATCTCGTCGCGGGCGTGATCGAGCGTACGCAGGTTGACCAGCATGGCTCCGCCCATGCCGGCCATGGTCAGGGTCACGGCCGCGAAGCCCAGGGTCAGTTTGCGGGAAATCTTCAGGTCGTCGAAAAACACAGGGGGTGTCCTCGGTCACGGGATGTGGCGCACCGACAGGATCTGTCGCCGGGACCCTAGCTGCGCGCTTTTATTTGAGCGAATACTTGCGAGCCGGTTGCGGACCGTCCGCCGCCCTTTCGCCGCATTCACGTCCTGGGTAGGGGCGCCCGCTTGAATAAAAGGTTACCGGTCGCCCTGCCGATCGGGAAACCTGCTTGAAAAGCCGGGACTTCCGCCGCGGGTCTGCGACAATCTGGCGCGCGGCCCGCCAGTTTCGGCAGGTTGGGCTGACAACAACCATGCCGAGCGGTCGGCGCGGGATTTGCAGTCTTTGCGGGTTGCGAGGCGCAGGAGTCGTATTGAACGGAAGTTCAGTTCGAGCGTCTCATCTGGCGTCCGTCCAATATAGCCGAGCTCAAGCGGCGGCGCCTCGCGCGGCGCGCCGGGCGCTCGCGCTTGAGGCGAGCCAGGCGTCGGCGAGCCTGCCGAAGAGGGACGGATCGGCAGGTTTTCCGGCCCGGGCCGGCGCCAACCTGCCGATCGCCGAGGCGTTCGCCTATCTCGAAGCCGGCCGGGCCAAGGGCAAGGTGGTCGTCTCGATGGGCTGACGGCTCAGGCGGTCAGGCTGGCCCGCTCGTCGGGATGCACCAGGTCGTGCAGGTCCGGGCGCTTGGCGATGTAGGCGCGGAAGAACGAGCAGTGCGGGCGCACCCACAGCTTGTGCTCGCGCGCGAAGGCCAGGCCCGCCTCGACCAGCCGCTTGCCGACGCCCTGGCCGGAGAAGGCGTCGGGGACGACCGTATGCGGGAAGATCACGCTGTCGCCCTTCAGGCGGTACTCGGCGAAGGCGACGTCGCCGCCCATCCTGATCTCGAAGCGTTCGTCGGTGCGGGCGACGTCGGGCAGGTCGGTCATGGGCTTCTCCTTCACCTGTCCAGATAGACCCCCGGCGGGGGTGCGGGAAGGGGCGCGGCGGTCAGGCCGAGCCGATGGCGACCTCGCCGCGCGGGGTGGAGAGGCGGGCGTTGAGGGCCGGCGGGCCGGTTTCGACCTCCACCTCGACCTCCAGGCGCTCCAGCAGGGCGCGCAGGCTCCAGGCCTCGGGATGGGTGACGGTGAGGCCTTCGAGGCGGCAGGCCTCGCCCGCTTCGCTGGTCTGGTCGGCCGGGTGGGGGCTGTCGCCCCAGTCGATGAAGAACGGGACGACCTGGCCGTAGGGGTGGCCGGCGGGGGTCAGCAGGCGCCAGCGCACCAGCCGGCCGCTGGGCAGGCGGCGCGACATGGGGATGACGCCCGGATGCGGCAGGCCCGCCTTCTCCAGTTGCGCGGCGATGCGGTCGAGCCGCTCGGCGGCGACGGCGAAGGTGTGCAGGCGCGGGGCCTTGAGCGCCGAGAGCCCGGCGGGGGCGGCGAGCGGCGCCTGGGCCGGGTCGGGGGCCAGCACCTCCAGATAGGTCCGCGTCCCCAGGCCGAGGATGGCGTTGCGCGTGCCATTGCCCAGATGGGCGCCGCCGGGCAGGGCCAGGGCGCCGGTGCGCTCGGCCAGGTCCTCGATCGCCCGTTCGAGATTGGGCGCGACCCAGACGAGATGGTCGATGCGCGCCATCAGCCGGCCCGGCGCGCGAAGGCGACGACATTGCCGCCGTCGGCCTGCTCCAGCGGCTGGACGCGGGCGGCCGGCGCCTCGGGCGCGCGCAGGACGAAGCCGCCGAAGGCCAGCGCCTGGGCGACCAGGCAGGCGGCGGCCGGGAACGGGCCGCGCGGGGCGTCGGCCAGCAGCCAGCTCAGATGCGCCTCCAGGCGCGGATAGTCCTCTTCCTGGGCGGCGGCGAATACGGCCAGCACCGACTGTTCGTCGCGGGTCAGGCGATAGGAGCCGGGCGCGGCCAGGGTGATGCGCCGCTTGCCGACCAGGCCCAGCTCGCGGACGAAGACCGAGAGGGCGGTCAGCGCCTCCAGCCCCAGCGGACCGCAGGCGTCCTCGAACTGGCGGCGGATCAGGCCGCAGCCGCCGGCCCCGAACGCATGGGCCCGGAAGGCCCAGAGCAGCATGTGCTCGCCCTGGGTCAGGTCGCAGAGCCGGGCGTGGTCGTCGGGGGAGGGCTGAGGCATGCGGGTCTCCATCGCGCCCCGCGACCGTATTGATATTGCGAATGACTCGCAAGAGTGGATTGCGAGGATATCCTTCGCTCGTTTTCCTCCCCTGCTTTAGCGGGGGAGGGGGGGAGGAAAAGATCAGCCCATGAAGGGGAGGGAGAGGCTCAAGTCCGCGTCACGCCGCGGCGTGCAGGGGGCGGAAGCTGTCTTCGTCGAAGAGGGCGTCCCAGTCGGCCCAGCGGGCGGCGGCGTCGCGCAGGCGGGCGTCGTCGCGGACGGTGAGGACCTGGCCCTCGGCCTCGTCCCAGATCACGGTGAGGTCGGCCAGGCGATGGGCCTCGGCGCCGAGCTTGCCTTGCGCCTGCAGCGCCTCGATCATCTCCGGCGAGATGCGCAGCTTCAGGCGCCCGCCGGACTGGCGCACGGCGATGTCGGCGTGGGTGATGACCTGGTCGATCATCTCGGCGCTGGCCGGGACCAGCGGGCGGCGGGCGTCGAACAGGAACACCGGGTCGGCGCAGGGGCGGCGGAAGGCGGTGACTTTGGCGGCGGCGGGCATCGGGGGCTCCTTTCCTCTCGGCAGGATCATGGATAAGGTGCCGATGCGTCATAATCGGACGTAGCGAAGTTCCGGGTGTGTTCTCATGCGGCATGAAAAGGCGGCGCGGCTGCTGGAGCTGGCGCGGATGATGGCGGCCTCGGCCGAGGGTTTGACGCTGGACGAGATGGCCGAGCGGCTGGGCGTGGGGCGGCGCACGGCCGAGCGGATGCGCGACGCGGTGCGCGAAGCCTTCCCGCAGATGGAGGAGGTGGACGACCCGCCGACCCGGCGTTTCCGCATACCGGCAGGTTTGGACGGCATCTTCCAGGCGCCCGGCGCCGACGAGTTCGCCGCCCTGCGGGCCGCGGCCGAGCAGTTCAAGGCGGCCGGGGCGCGGGCGCGGGCCGGGGCGCTGCTGTCGCTGGAGCAGAAGGTGCTGTCGGCGATCCGGGCCGGGGCGCGGCGCAAGCTGGCGCCGGACCTGGAGGCGCTGCTGGAGGCCGAGACCATGGCCATCCACGCCGGCCCGCGGCCGTTCGAGGACGAGACGGTGCTGGGGGCGGTGCGCGAGGCGATCGTCTCGCTGCGGCGGCTGCGGCTGCGCTACGAGGGCGGCTCCTCGCCCGGGCGGGTGCGCGAGATCACCCCCTTCGGCCTGCTGTTCGGCCGCTCGAACTATCTGGTCGGGGGCGAGGGGGATTCGCCCGAGCCGCGCACCTGGCGGCTGGACCGCATCGCCGACATCGAGGTTTCCGAGACCCCGGGAGCGCGGCCGCCGGACTTCTCGCTGCAGGCCTTCGTCAACCGCAGCTTCGGAATCTACCAGGACGAGGTCGAGGAGGTGGTGCTGCGCATCTTCCCGCACGGGGCGCAGGAGGCGATGGGCTGGCGCTTCCACCCGACCCAGTCGATCGAGCCGCAGGCGGACGGCGCGGTGATCGTGCGCTTCACCGCCGGGGGGATGCGCGAGCTGGCCTGGCACCTCTTCACCTGGGGCGACAAGGTGGAAATCATCGCGCCGCAGCGGTTAAGGAGCGTGATGCGCCAGGAACTGGCCGTGGCGGCCAGGGCGCACGGGATGCCGATCGATGAGCGAGACTGAAGGCTTCGTGCTGAACCAGACCATGCTGCGGATCAAGGACCCGCAGAAGACGGTCGCCTTCTATCGCGACGTGCTGGGGATGACCCTGCTGGACCGCTACGACATCGCGGCCGGGAAGTTCTCGCTCTACTTCATGGGCTATCCGGGCGGGGAGATCCCCAGCGATCCGGGCGAGCGGGTGAAGTGGGTGTTCGAGCAGCCGGCCCTTCTGGAGTTCACCCACAACTGGGGGACCGAGGACGACCCGGACTTCGCCTATCACGACGGCAATTCCGAGCCGCGGGGCTTTGGGCACATCGGCCTTTCCGTGCCCGACGTGGCGGCGGCCTGCGCGCGGTTCGAGGCCCTGGGCGTGACCTTCGTCAAGCGCCCCGACGAAGGGGCGATGAAGGGCCTGGCCTTCATCAAGGACCCCGACGGCTACTGGATCGAGATCGTCTCCGGCCCGAACCTGCGCGCGCTGATGGGGGCGGTGCGGGGGTGAGTTCACGGGTGTCCTCCCGGTTTGCGAAGCAAGACCGGGACCTATGAACACCGGATTTGGCGGAAGGCGGCGCGGCGGCGCCATGGGTTGCGGACGCGGGCGCGAATGGGTCCCGGTCTTCGCCTTCGGCGAAACCGGGAGGACACGAGAGGATGGCCCTTCGGGCCACGTCCTCGCCAAGGGGGAGGGAAAGAAGGGGCGCTCTCCCGCGTTCCTGCTTGCAACCTTGGGAGGACCCGATGGGCGAGCCGATCCTGACGCCGCGGGCCGACGGCCTGGTGGAGAGCGGTGTGCCGGTGCTGTTGCCGGTGATGGCGCCGCGGCTGCAGGGGGAGCTGTCGGCGGCGGGGTTCGGGGACCTGGCCCTGTGGGGCGAGGGCGACCTGGGGCGGCTGCGCTTCACGCCGCTGGCCGGGCCCTATGTGCACGGGCCGAACATGCTGACCGCGCCGGGCGGCGGCATCTTCGTCGCACAGGAGGCGCCAGTGATGGCGATCCGCGGGGCGAGCTATCGCAGCTTCACGCCCGCGCGGCGCTGCGCGGCCTGGGACCGGATGGAGCATCCGAAGGCCAAGGTGGCGCGCGAGAAGGGGCGGCGGCGGATCGACCTGCCCTGGGCCAGCGTGCTGATCGAGCAGCGCGGCGGCGATCTAGTGGTCGCCGCCGGCACGGACCTGGCCGAGGCCGAGCGCGCCCTGGGCTTTCCGGTGGAGACCATCGTCGCCGAGGCCCACGGCCACATCGCCCATTGCGATCGGCTGCCGCAGGCCGACCCGATGCTGCGCAGCATGGTGATGCAGGGAACCCATGCGGCGCTCTCCAGCGTGCGGCGCGACGAGCGCGGCCGGTTCGACGGCCTGGCGGCGGGGCTGCACTATTCGGCGCCGGCCCGGACCTATTACCGCGACGGCTACTGGACCTTGCAACTGCTGCTGGAGGTCGCCCCGGCCATCGTCCACGAGGAGATCGAGATGCTGGCCAGCGGCGTGCAGCCGGACGGCGAGGCGCCCAGCGGGGTGATCGTGTCCGGCCCCGAACAGGCCAGGGCCTGGGAGGAGCTGCGCACCACGGTGTTCGGCATGGACTGGATCCACACCCGCTCGAACGACTGGTGGAGCGACCATTTCGACTCGCCGCTGTTCTTCGTGCTGGCGGTCTCGGACTACGAGCGGGCGAGCGGCGACATCGAGCCGGCCGAGCGGCACTGGCCGCTGATCGCGGCGATCTTCGAGCGCTATCGCGGGCTTTGCGAGCAGGGCCTGCCGGTCAAGCCGCGCCACGACCGCGACTGGGCCGACAACGTCTATCGCAGCGGGTTCGTCGCCTATGACCTGGGGCTCTGGGTCGGGGCGCTGGACGCCACGGCGCGGCTGGGGGCGCGGCTCGATCCGGCGCTGGGAGCGGCGGCGGCGAAGCTGGCGGGCGAGACCCGCGCGGCGCTCGACCCGGCCCTGTGGCAGGCGGCCGGCTGGTACGCCGACTATCGCGCGCCGGAGGGCCTGGACGAGGTCGAGCCGGTGCTGGAAGGCCACCTGACGCTCGACAGCCTGACCCTGCTGCGCCACGACG
>MEEW01000028.1 GCA_001724985.1 Phenylobacterium sp. SCN 69-14 | reverse complement strand
GCACGCCTGATCGTGGAGAATGGATCATGGTCGCATTCTGATCCATCCAGTGTTCATGGATCCCGGTCTTGCTTCGCAAACCGGGACGACACCGATCAGATCAAGGCTTTCCGGCCCGGGCGACGCGCATCGGCGACGCGCCAACCTTGCCTTAAGCCCTTCTCCCCACTAGGTTCCGCGCCTCGAATTTCCCGCCCTTCCGGCGCGTTGGCGCACGTCTGCGCCGAGAACTGGACCTGCCCCGTGTCGACCCAATCCGCCCTCCTGAAAGTCATGTCCGACGCCGCGCGCAAGGCGGCCCGCGGCCTCAACCGCGACTTCGGCGAACTCTCCGAACTGCAGGTCTCGCGCAAGGCCCCCGCCGACTTCGTCTCGGCCGCCGACACCAAGGCCGAGCAGACCCTGTTCGAGGCGCTGGAAAAGGCCCGCCCCGGCTACAGCTTCCTCGGCGAGGAACGGGGCCTGATCGAGGGCACCGACAAGACCCACACCTGGATCGTCGACCCGTTGGACGGCACCACCAACTTCCTGCACGCCATCCCGCACTTCGCGATCAACATCGCCCTGCAGCGCGAGGGAGCGATCGTCGCGGCGGTCACCTACAACCCGATCACAAACGAGCTGTTCTGGGCCGAGAAGGGCAAGGGCTGCTTCGTCAACGACAAGCGCCTGCGCGTCGCCGGCCGCAAGCACCTGGACGAGGCGGTGTTCGGAACGGGCATCCCGTTCCTCGGCCACGGCCAGCACGCCCGCTTCCTGAAGGAACTGCACCAGATCAGCCAGCGCGTCGCCGGCGTGCGCCGCTTCGGCGCGGCCTCGCTGGACCTGGCCTATGTCGCCGCCGGACGCCTGGACGGCTTCTGGGAGCGCGACCTGAAGCCGTGGGACATGGCCGCGGGCCTGCTGATGATCACCGAGGCCGGCGGCAAGGTCACCGACTGCGACGGCGAGGACCGCGTGCTGGAGACCGGCCACGTCTGCGCGGCCAATCTCGACCTGCACCCCCTGCTGCTGGACAAGCTGAAGGCCGCCGCCTGACGCGCCGAGCTTGACGGAAGCATCATCGAGGGCGGCTAGATCGTCCTCATGCACCTGACCCGCCGCACCTTCACCGCCGCCGGCGCCGGCCTCCTGGCCGGCCCCGCCCTGGCCCGGCCGGGCTCCCGGCCCATCGTCATCGCCCATCGCGGGGCCAGCGGCGAGCGGCCCGAGCATACGCCGATGGCCTATCGGCTGGCGGTGGACCAGGGCGCTGACTTCATCGAACCCGACCTGGTCGTCACCCGCGACGGTCACCTGGTCGTGCGTCACGAGAACGAGATCGGCGGAACCACCGACGTCGCCGCCCGGCCCGAATTCGCCGCCCGCCGGCAGGTCAAGGTCATCGACGGCGAGAAGCTGGAGGGCTGGTTCGCCGAGGACTTCGCCCTGGCCGAGCTGAAGACCCTGCGCGCCCGCGAGCGGATGCCAGGCCTGCGCCCCGCCAGCGCCGCCTTCGACGGCCGCGAGGCGATCCCGACCTTCCAGGAGGTGATCGACCTGGCCAAGGCCGAAAGCCGCCGCCTGGGCCGCCCGGTCGGGATCTATCCGGAGATGAAGCACCCGACCTACATGGCGAGTCTCGGCCTGCCGCTGGAGCCGCGCCTGGCGGACGCGCTGAAGGCCGGCGGCCTGGACAGCCGCACCGCCCCGGTCTTCGTCCAGTGCTTCGAACCCGAACCTCTCAAGGCCTTTTCCCAGCTTTCCAAGGCCCGCCGCATCCAGCTCGTCGGCCAGGACCGCCCACAGATGGTCAGCGCCGAGGGCCTGAAGGCCGTCGCCGCCTATGCCGACGGGGTCGGGCCGGACTGGCCGCTGGTGGTCCCCACCCGGGACGGGCGGCTCAACCCGCCGAGCGCCCTGGTCGCCGACGCCCACGCCGCGGGCCTGGCCGTGCATCCCTGGACCGTGCGCGCGGAGAACCGCTACCTGCCCGCCACGCTGCGCAAGGGCGACGACCCGGCGGCGCACGGCGATGTGCAGGCGGTGTTCAAGGCGCTCTACGCCGCCGGCGTCGACGGCGTGTTCACCGACTTCCCCAGGCTCGGCGTCGCGGCGATGGCCGATTGAGCGAAGCGCGTCAGGCCGCCGCATCCCCGAACTGCAGGACCGCGAGCCGCGCATAGAGGCCGCCGCGGGCCAGGAGCTCGGCGTGGGTTCCCTGTTCGACCACGCGGCCGGCGTCCATCACCACGATGCGGTCGGCCTTCAGCACGGTGGCCAGGCGGTGGGCGATGACCAGGGTGGTGTGGCCGACCATGGCGTCCTCGAGCGCGCGTTGCACCAGCCGCTCGTTCTCGGCGTCGAGGGCGCTGGTCGCCTCGTCCAGCAGCAGGATCGGCGTCTCGCGGATCAGGGCGCGGGCGATGGCCAGGCGCTGGCGCTGGCCGCCCGACAGGCTGCGCGCCCGCTCGCCCAGCGGGGTGTCGAAGCCCTGCGGCAAGCCGTCGAGGAAGCCCTCGGCCTGGGCGGCGCGGGCCGCGGCGCGGATCCCCTCGGCCGTGGCGTCCTGGCGGCCGAAGCGGATGTTCTCCACCGCCGACCCGGAGAACAGCGGCGAGTCCTGCGAAACCAGCGCCATGCGCGCGCGCACCTCGCGCGGGTCGGCCTCGCGCAGGTCGACGCCGTCCAGGCGGACGACCCCGCTGGTCGGATCGTAGAACCGCAGCAGCAGGCGGAACACCGTGCTCTTGCCCGATCCCGACGGGCCGACCAGGGCGACGGTCTCGCCCGGCGCCACTTGCAGCGAGAAGCCGTCGAGGGCGAAGGCGTCGGGCCGGGCGGGATAGGCGAACCGCACCGCCTCGAACCCGATCTCGCCGCGCGCGGGCGTCGGCAGGGCCTTGGGCGCGGCCGGGGCAGCGATGGTCGGTGCGGCGGCGAACAGTTCGGAGACCCGCTCCATGGCGCCCGCGGCCTTCTGGACGTCGCCCCAGGTCTCGCCCAGCGCCCCGACCGAGCCGGCGGCCATCACCGCCAGGAAGGCGAACTGGAAGAGCGCGCCCCAGCTCATCTCGCCGCGCAGGCCGGCATGGACCCCCAGCCAGAAGATGAAGACAACTCCGCCGAACACCAGGCCGATGACCAGGGCGGTCATGATCGCCCGCGCCGTCATCCGCCGCAGCGAGGTGCGGAACGAGGCCTCGACCGCCTCGCCGAAGGTGGCCGCCCCGGCGGCCTCGCGGCCGAAGGCCTGGACGGTCTCCAGCGCATCGAGCGTCTCGCCGGCATGGCCGACCGCCGAGGCGAACTGGTCCTGGGTCGAGGTGGTCAGCTTGCGCACCCGCCGCCCGTAGAGGAACAGCGGCGCCAGCACGAAGGGAAACAGCGCCACCACCAGGCCGGTCAGCTTCGGGCTGACGATCACCAGCAGCACCAGGGCGCCGACCAGGGTCAGGAAGTTGCGCAGGGCCATCGAGATCGAGGTCGAGAGCAGGCTCTCGACGATCTGGATGTCGGTGGTCAGGCGCGAAAGCACCTCGCCGGTGCGAGTGCGCGCGAAGAACGGCTGGTCGAGGGTGAGGATGTGGGCGTAGGCGCCCTTGCGCAGGTCGGCGGTGATCCGCTCGCCCAGCTTGGTGACGAAGAAGTAGCGCAGGGCGCTGGAGCCGGCGAGCGCCAGGGCCACCGCGCCGATCAGCCAGAATCGCGGCGCGACGCTGGCGGCGCTCGCCCCCGGCGCCGTCAGGTGGTCGACCAGCAGGCGCACCGCCCCGGTCAGGCCCAGGGTGGAGGCCGCGGCGGTGACCAGGAACAGGCCCGCCCAGGCGGTGTCGCCCTTGTGCCGGGCAAGGTAGGGACCAAGGGCGCGCAGGGCGCCGACATTGCGGCTGCGCCCGCGCTTGGCGGCCGCTTCGCTCAGGTCCTGGGCCAGAGCCGCGCCGGCGCTGGGCCGCCCTTCGACGGGAGCCTCGGCGGCCAATTCACTCATGGATACACGCGCCCTTGCTCTTACCGCGCCTTTTCCTGTATACGCGCGGCTTCCTTCGCGGCCGCCCTGCCGGCAGGCCGTGACCTTTCTGCCGCTCCTTTACGTCGGTTGCCCTCGCGATGAAACAAGACACCCACCCGGACTACCATTTCATCACGGTCGTGATGACCGACGGTTCGAGCTACCAAACCCGCTCGACCTACGGCAAGGAAGGGGCGACCCTGAACCTGGACATCGACCCGAAGACCCACCCGGCGTGGACCGGCGGCAACCAGACCCTGCTGGACCGCGGCGGCCGCGTGTCGCGCTTCAACGCCAAGTTCGGCGCCTTCACCCGCAAGTAGGACGGACCGGCGCGCGTCACGCGCGCGCCTCGACTGGCGAGCAGACACCAAAACGCCGCGCTCCCGCGCGGCGTTTTTTGCTGTGCGACGATGGGAAGACCGCGGCGTCAGGCCCCGAAGGCCGCCTGCAGCCGCCCGAACTGCGACAGGACCGGATTGGCCTCCGCCGGCTGGGGATCTTCGATGTACATGCGGCGATCCAGATGGCGGACGCGCTCGTAGAGGCGCTCGGAACGGTCGAGCAGCACCAGCAGGCCGACCGGCAGGTCCTCGGTCGTCGCCCCGCGGCAGACGTCCTCGGCGCCCAGGCGGTAACGCTCCTCGCGGGCGCTCTCGGCCGGCATGTCGCCCTCGCGCACCGCGCGCTGGACCAACAGCCAGGAGGCCACCTGCATCAGCCGGGTGGTCAGCCGCATGCTCTCGGCGGCGTAGGCCAGGGCCGCGCTGCGTGACAGGAGCTTGGATTCCTGGCGGCCCGATCCGTCGAGATAGCCGGCCGTCTCCTCGACCAGGTCCATGCCTTCCTGGAAGGTGCGGTCGAACAGTTCGGACTGGGCGAAGTCCTTGATCACGTCCGCTCGCCAGGCGCCGTTCGGCGCAAATCCATCGGTCATGAAAGCACTTAGCCTCTAAAAACTTCGCCGCGGTCCGAACGCCGCGCTCGGCGTGCCGGACTGCAACCCCCGTGCCAGACGTAAACAACCGTTATCCATGCGCGGCGTTTACGCTTGGTTATCCGTGGCCCTCAGGCCCCTTTCGAAAATAGCGCGTCGGCCGCCGCGCGGCCCGCACGCTTGCGCTCAATCTGGGCACGGCAGCGGGCGATCTCCTCTTCCAGGGCGGCGATCCGCTCCTCCAGCTCGGCGACCGCATAGAGTTCGAGGTCCTCGCGCATCGCCTCGGCCAGGCGTTGGCCGCGCAGCAGGCGGGCTTCGGCGGGTTCTTCCATGGCGCTCTCCCTTTGCCGGACGCCCATCGGCGTCTATCTGGAAGTCTAGGCGGAAAACCAGCCGGAGGGCGCCCCCGTGACCGAGACCATGAAGGCCATAGCTGTGGAAGGGGGCCGCGGCCCTGCGGAAAACCTGAAGGCGGTGGAGATCGCCCGCCCGGTTCCCGGACCGGGACAGATCCTGATCCGCGTGGAGGCCGCCGGCGTGAACCGCCCCGACATCGCCCAGCGCCTGGGCGCCTATCCGCCGCCGCCGGGCGCGCCCGACACCCTGGGCCTGGAGGTCGCCGGCGAGGTGGTGGCGGGAGCCGGCCGCTGGAAGGCCGGCGACAAGGTCTGCGCCCTGCTGGGCGGGGGCGGCTATGCGCAATACGCCGTCTGCGACGCGCGCCACGCCCTGCCGATCCCGTCGGGCCTCAGCGTGCTGGAGGCCGCGGCCCTGCCCGAGACGGTCTTCACCGTCTTCGCCAACGTGTTCGAGCATGGGAGCCTGAAGGCCGGCGAGACCCTGATGGTCCACGGCGCGACGTCCGGCATCGGGACAACGGCGATACAGATGGCCAAGGCCGCCGGCGCCAAGGTGATCGCCACCGGCCGCGGCGCGGGCAAGGCCGCCCAGGCCAAGGCGCTGGGGGCGGACGTCAGCGTCGACGTCACCGCCGAGGACTTCGCCGAGGTCGCCAAGGCGAACGGCGGCGTCGACGTCATCCTCGACATGGTCGGGGGCGACTATTTCGCCAAGGGGCTCGACAGCCTCAAGACCGGCGGCCGCATCGTCTTCATCGCCGCCCAGGGCGGCGGCGAGATCAGCTTCCCGGTCTTCCGCCTGATGATGAAGCGGGCGGTGGTCACCGGCTCGACCCTGCGTCCCCGCGACGCCGACGAGAAGGCCCGCCTGGCCGCCGCGGTCGAGGCGACCGTCTGGCCCTGGATCGCCGCCGGCAAGCTGAAGCCCCGGATCGACAAGGTCTTCCCGCTGGCGCAAGCCGCCGCCGCCCACGCCTATCTGGAAGGCGGCGCGCACGTCGGAAAGGTGATGCTGGAGGCGGACTGACCGCCCCCGGCCCGATATTCTAGCATCCGGAATGCCGAATGCCGGGCCTGGCCGCAGCCCGGCGCCCAGGCCCGAAGAATGGAACGGGAACGCGCCTTCTTCCGGGCCGGCCGGCGCACAAAACCTTATCAAACAAGCGCTGCATGTGTCAGGGCTGAAAGCCGAAAGCCGTTGACGGCGGCCGGAGCCTCACGCACGATCCCTCCGATTTAAAAAGGCTCGCGCCCGTCCTTGTAGGGTGAGGTTCGGCCGACATAATTGCGCCGCGCAGGATTGGTCGCGCGGAGGGAGGACGGATTGACCTGGCTGACGGCCTGCGCCTGCGCGCGTCCCGCATCGGAGCTGTTCCGATGAGCGCAGCCCGACCGCCCCTCTCCTTCGCCACCAAGCTGCTCTATGCCGTCGGCGCCGTCGCCAACGCCGTGAAGCTGCGCGGGCTCTCGACCTTCCTGATGCTGTTCTACAATCAGGTGGTCGGCCTGCCGCCGCAGACCGTGACCTTCATCCTGATGATCGCCCTGGTGTTCGACGCCATCGTCGATCCGCTGGTCGGCCAGATCTCCGACAATTTCAAATCCAGGCTCGGCCGGCGCCACCCGTTCATGTACGCCGCGGCGGTCCCGGTCTCGGTCGCCTATTTCCTGCTCTGGAACCCGCCGCAGGGCTGGGAAGAGGGCCGGCTGGTCGCCTATCTGATCGCCTGCCTGCTGACGGTGCGGCTGTTCGACACCTTCTTCGAGCTGCCGCATTCGACCCTCGCCCCGGAACTGGCCAAGGATTACGACGAGCGCACGCGCCTGATCTCGCTGCGGATGCTGTTCGGGGTCATCGGCGGCCTGGGCATGACGATCCTGGCCTATCAGGTGTTCCTCAAGGAAAGCCCCGACGGGACCGGCGGCGTGCTCGCCCGCGACGGCTACTGGGCCTATTCGCTGACCGCGGCCCTGCTGATCTTCACCTGCATCATCGTCTCGACCGCCGGCACCCAGAACCAGATTCCCTATCTGCAGACCGCGCCGACCCGCAAGATCACCTTCCGCGCCATGCTGGCCGAGGTGGGCGCGACCCTGAACAACAAGGCGTTCGTGGTCGCCACCCTGACCGGGATGTTCATCGCCATCGCCACCGGCGCGCGCAACGCGCTGGAAATCTATTTCGGCCTCTATTTCTGGGAGCTGACCCAGGCGCAGATGGCGGGCCTGGTCACGGTCAGCGTGCTGGGCGGCGCCGCCGGCGTCGTCACCGCCCCCAAGGTCGCCAGGCGGCTGGGCAAGAAGCACGGCGCGATCCTGCTCTACGCCAGCGCCCTGACCGTCGGCGTCAGCCCCGTCGTCGCGCGGCTGTTCGGCCTGATGCCCGAGAACGGGACCGGCCTGCTCTACACCCTGCTGGTGGTCGAGACGGTCATCAACACCGCCCTGGCCGGCGGGACCGGCGTGCTGCTGGTCTCGATGGTCGCCGACGTGATCGAGGACGCCGAGGTCAAGACCGGCCGCCGGTCCGAGGGCCTGCTGATGAGCGCCGACAACCTGTTCAAGAAGCTGGTCTCCGGGGTCGGGGTGTTCATCTCCGGCTCGGTGCTGGCCCTGATCCACTTCCCCGAGAACGCCCAGCGCGGAAAGGTCGACCCGGAGATCATCCAGAACATGGGCCTGATCTACCTGCCGGTGATCGGCACGCTGTTCGGCCTGGGCATCCTCAGCCTCTGCGCCTTCAACATCGACAAGACGCGGCACGAAGAGAACCTGCGCACCCTGCGCGAGCGCGCCGGCGCTCCGCCGGCCGCAACGCCTGAGCCTCAGGCCTCCGCCGCCAACGACGCAGATACGGCCACCAGCCGCGCCTAGCCCCGCAAGGACCGCCCGACGCCATGACCGACGCCGCCCTGCCGCCGCGCCCGCCGATCACCTTCCGCACCAAGGCGCTCTATGGCGTCGGGGCGGCCGCCAACATCATCAAGCAGCGGGGGATCACGACCTTCCTGCTGCTGTTCTACAACCAGGTGGTGGGCCTGCCGCCGGCCATGGTGTCGACGGCGATCATGATCGCCCTGATCTTCGACGCCTTCATCGACCCGCTGGTCGGGCAGATCTCGGACAACACCCGCACCCGCTGGGGCCGCCGCCACCCGTTCATGTACATCGCGGCCCTGCCGGTCTCGATCGCCTTCTACATGATCTGGAACCCGCCGGTCGGCTGGGAGAACGAGGCGCTGTTCGCCTACATGCTGGTCTGCCTGCTGACGATCCGGCTGTTCGACACCTTCTTCGAACTGCCCTCCTCGGCCCTGCTGGCGGAGCTGACCTCCGACTACAACGAACGCACCAGCATGATCTCCATCCGCTCGTTCTGCGGGGTGGCGGGCGGCCTCATCATGCAGCTCCTGGTCTACCAGGTGTTCCTGAAGAAGCATGCCGACGGCACCGGCGGCCTGCTGGAGCGGGGCGGCTGGCAGACCTATTCCATCGTCGCGGCGGTCACGATCTTCACGATCATCCTGATCTCCTCGGCCGGGACCCACCATCAGATCCCCTATCTGCGCAAGCCGCCGGTGCGGAAGATCACCGTGCGCGCCATGGTGAAGGAGGTGGCCGCCACCCTGAACAACCGCTCGTTCGTCGCCCTGACGATCTCGGGCATGTTCATGAACGTCTCGCTGGGCCTGAAGACGGCGCTGGAACTCTATTTCAACCTCTACTTCTGGGGCCTGAACCAGGGCCAGCTCGCCTTCCTGACCGTCACCGGCGTGATCGCCAGCGTCATCGGCGTGGTGGCCGCCCCGAAGATCGCCGCCAAGCTGGGCAAGCGGCTGGCGGCCATCACCATGTTCTTCGGCGCCGTGGTCGCCCTGCTGCTGCCGATCGGCCTGCGGCTGCTGGGCGTGATGCCCGAGAACGGGACCAACCTGCTGTTCGGCATCCTGGTGGTCGACTTCATGGCCAACGGCGCCATGGCGATCATGACCGGGGTCATGCTGCAGTCGATGATCGCCGACGTGGTCGAGGACGCCGAGGTCAAGACCGGCCGCCGGTCGGAGGGCCTGCTGTTCTCGGCCGACAACCTCTTCAAGAAGATCGTCTCCGGCGTCGGGGTGTTCGTTTCGGGGGCGCTGCTGGCCTATGTCGCCTTCCCGCAAGGCGCCAAGCCGGGCCAGGTCGATCCCGAACTGCTGCGCAACCTCGCCATGATCTACCTGCCGACCATCGGCGGCTTCTACGCCGTGGCGATCAGTTGCCTGTTCCTCTACCGGATCGACAAGTCCGTCCATGAGGCGAACCTGCGCGCCCTGCAGGAGGGCGCGGTCGAGGCCCGCACCACCGACGCCCAGACCGAAGCGGCGACGCCGGCGGCCGCGGGCCCGGCGGGCGACCTGGCGCCGGTGACGCCCCGCCCCTGATCTCCCGGCCGCCTCCCTGACGGCAGGCGCGATTTGCCGCTTGCCAAGGCCCCAGGTCATACCTGAAATTCGAAATCGCGACGATCGCTGGCGAAGACCGGCGGCGGGCGCGACAGGGAGGAAGGCATGGGTGAAACGCCTGGAAGCGGCGCCGCGCCGCTCGGTGTGCGTTCCAAGATGTTCTACGGCGTGGGGTCGGTGGCGTTCGGGGTCGCGACCCTCGGCCTCTCCTCCGCCGTCCTCCAGCCCTATCTCAACCGGGTCATCGGATTGCCCGCCCTGTGGGTCGGGGCGGCGATCATGGCCACCCTGATCCTCGATGCGCTGATCGACCCCACCATCGGCCAGTGGTCGGACAAGCTGCGGACCCGATGGGGGCGGCGCCATCCGCTGATGTACGCCTCGGTCCCGCTGGTCGCGGCCTCCTGCATCGCCTTCTGGAACTCGCCCGCCGACTGGTCGCCGCAGGCCGTCGGCCTCTATCTGATGGGCACGCTGGTCCTGATGCGCATCTGCGTCAGCCTCTACGAAGTGCCGAGCCAGGCCCTCGCGCCCGAGCTGACCAGCGACTACCACCAGCGCACCAGCCTGTTCAGCTACCGGTTCTTCTTCGGGGTGATCGGCGGCTTCGGAATGAACGTGGTGCTCTACCAGGTCTTCCTGAGCCCGGAGAACGGCGGGGTGCTGAACCGCGCCGCCTACGGCCATTACGGCGTCCTGGCCGGCCTGGTCATGGCGGCCTCGATCCTGATCTCGGCGATCGGCACCCACCGGCATATTCCGCACCTGGCCGCGCCGCCGGACCACCCGGCCTCACTGGGCCAGCTCCTGCGCGAGATCGGCGGCACGCTCTCCAACCGCTCGCTGGTGGTCGTCATGCTGTCGGGCCTCTGCTCGGGCGTGGCCGCCGGGATGAACAGCGCGCTCAGCCAATATTTCTACCTGGAGTTCTGGGGCCTCAGCGCCGCGCAGATCTCCTATCTCGCCCTCGCCTCGGTGCTGGCCTCGGTGTCGGGCGTGGCCCTGGCTGGGCCCGCCTCCAAGGCCTTCGGCAAGAAGGCCGCCATGCTGGGCCTGTTCGCGGTGGCGACCGCGACCTCGGCCCTGCCGATCCTGCTGCGGCTGCTGGGCCTGATGCCGCCCAACAGTTCGCCCTGGGTGTTCACCATCCTCTGGGGCGACGCCTTCCTGGCCACCAGCCTGGCCATCTCCGGCTATATCGTCATCTCCTCCATGGTCGCCGACGTGGTCGAGGACGCCGCGGTCAGGACCGGGGTGCGGTCCGAGGGCCTGCTGTTCGCCGCCAACGGCCTCCTGCCCAAGTTCACCGCCGGCATCGGCGTCTTCCTGGCCGGGCTGCTGCTGACCCTGGTCGCCTTCCCCACGGACGCGGCGGCCGGATCGGTGGCCCCGGAGACCATGCGGCAGTTGGCCCTGGTCGCCCTGCCCGTCACCTTCGGGATGAACGCGCTCTCGATCCTGGTGCTGGTCTTCTACCGGATCGACCAGGAGACCCACGAGCGCAATGTGGCGGCCCTGGCGGGAACGCCCACCCTGGGTGATGAGGCGGGCGAGGCCGAGCCGCCGTCGGCGGAGGCGGTGATCGCCAGCGCCCGCTAAGCGCGCTCTTTCGCCCTGTCCAGAACGTGCGTACAAATCGACGCATAAAGGCGAGGAAACAAACGTGAGCGAAGGCGTACCGATCTCTCAAAAAAGCGAACGACTGAGCGTTTCGACCAAGCTGTTCTACGGCGTCGGCTCGGTCGCCTTCGGGGTGAAGGACCAGGGCTTTTCGTACCTTCTGCTGATTTTCTACAATCAGGTGGTCGGCCTGCCCTCGGCGACGGTCGGCCTGGCGATCATGATCGCCCTGATCTTCGACAGCTTCCTCGACCCGATCATGGGCCAGGTGTCGGACAACTGGCGCTCGCGCTGGGGCCGCCGCCACCCTTTCATGTACCCTACCTCCTGCTGTGGAACCCGCCGCAGGGTTGGTCGCACGAGGCCCTGTTCGTCTACCTGATCGTGGTGGCGATCATCATCCGCAGCTTCATCACCATGTACGAGATTCCCTCGTCGGCGCTGGCGGCGGAGCTGACCACCGACTACGACGAGCGCACCAAGGTCCTGTCCTACCGCTACTTCTTCGCCTGGTGGGGCGGGCTGACCATGACCCTGCTGGCGCTCAAGGTGTTCCTGACCCCGGATGCGGAGCATCCGATCGGCCAGCTCAACCCGGCCGGCTATGTCACCTACGGCTATGTCGCGGCCGGCGTGATCTTCGCGGCGATCATGATCTCGGCCCTGGGCACCCACCGCGAAATCCCGCGCCTGCGCGTGCCGCCGGCCCGCAAGCTGACGCTCGGCCAGCTCGCCCGCGAGATGATCGGCACCCTCAGCCACCGGTCGTTCCTGGTGCTGATGGGGGCGGGGCTGTTCAACGCCATGGCCGGCGGCCTGGTGCTGTCGCTGAACCTCTACTTCAACACCTTCTTCTGGCAGCTTCCGGCCGGCCAGATCGCCATCCTGGCTGGGGCCAACTTCATTTCGGCCACCCTGGCCTTCGGGTTCGCCGCGCCGATCTCCAAGCGCCTGGGCAAGAAGCAGACGGCGCAGCTCACCAAGGTGCTGGCCTTCGTCATCGCCGTCACGCCCATCGCCCTGCGCCTGCTGGACGCGTTCCCGGCCAACGATTCGCCGTCCCTGCTGCCGATCCTGTTCGTCCAGGCGGTGTTCTCGACCGGCTTTTCGATCATCTCGGCCATCCTGATCTCGTCGATGATCGCCGACGTGGTCGAGGACAGCGAACTGCAGACCGGGCGCCGGTCGGAGGGCCTGTTCTTCGCCGCCGCGGCCTTCGTGGGGAAGGCCGTCTCCGGGGTCGGCATCTTCGCCTCCAGCATGATCCTCCTGGCCATCGGCTTCCCGCAGAACGCCCAGCCGGGCCAGGTCAGCGAGGCGGTGGTGACCAACCTGGGCGTGACCTACCTCTTCGTGCTGGGCGGGCTCTACGGCGCGGCGATCGCCTGCGTCTCGCTCTACAGGATCACCCGCGAGGGCCATGCCGAGAACATGCGCAAGCTGGCCGCCCAGGCCGAGCAGGTCGAGGGCGGCGAGGGCCCCGAGCACACCGCCTGACCCTCAACGAAGAACGCGCCGGGCGAGGCCGCCCGGCGCGTCGATCGAGACCGGAGCCCGCAGCGCTATTTCGAGATGCGCAGCGAGTTGATGTCCTGGGCGATGGCCCGGAAGGCGATCTTCAGGTCGTTGCCGTTCGACGGCATGTAGACGTATTCCGGCGAGGTCGCACAGTTGCTCATCAGGTTCTTCACGTCCGAGTCGTTGCCGACGTTGAAGCCCACGGTGTACACGATCACGCCCTTGGCCTTCATGTTGGTGCAGAGGGTGTCGGCCTGGTCGAACGGGTCGCCGTTGGTGGCGTTGCAGTTGATGTGATCGCTGCTGCTGCCGCTGCCCGAGCCCGCGTCCTTGGCGATGACGCCCTTGCAATAGGGGCTGTTGAAGGCGCCGTCGGTCATCAGGATGACCACCTTGAGGGTCTGGGGCGTGTTGTAGGCCGCCGGCGCGCTGTCGCTGGTCCAGAGGGCGTTCCAGTTGGGCGAGACCATGTACCAGCCCCAGGCCAGGCCGATCTGCCCCGCGGTCGAGCCACCGTCGCGCAAGGCGTCGATCTTGCCCTTCAGCATGGTCTTGTTCGACGACAGGGGGATGATCGGCTGCGACTCGCAGGCGTTGCCGCTGCCGTCGTCATAGAGACGCCCGACCGGCGCGGCGGACGGCGCCGCATCGGTATAGGCCTCCGAGCCGATCCGCTCGCTGACGCACTTGCCGATGCCGAAGGTCTTCAGCTTGTTCGAGACATTGGTGAACGAGAATTTCTCGCAGCCTTCCTTCAGGCAGTAGACCTTGCCGCCGGAGTTGTAGCTGCCCGAGAACTTGCTGTTCGAATAGTCGCTGAGGGAAAAGCGATCGGCGTCCTCGCGGGTCACCTTGAACTCGGCGGCCATCGAATTGCCGTCGACCTTGGCGCGGCCCATGTTCTCGAACAGCACGCGATCGCCCGTCTGGAAGCCGTGGGCGACCGCCTTGACGATGATCTTTCTCTTGGAGCTGTCGGCGGTGACCGAGTCGACGGCGATGGGCCCCTTGACGCTGCCGCGCGCGGTATCGGCCCACGAGCCGACATTGACGCCGACCGCATAGGGCACCAGGGCGACCTTGGTGTAGTAGGGCGCCTCCGGCGGCTGCTTGTCCTTGACCACCAGGTCGACCAGGTCCTTGGCGGCGGTACGCAGGTTGGTCATCTGGTCGCTCATCGAGCCGGTAGTGTCGAGCACCACGGCGACCTCGACGTTGTTCGAGTTGCGCAGGACTTCGGAGTTCGCCTCGATGTCGTTCTGCACCCACAGGCGCGGACCGATGGTGGGCGGCGAGATCCTGGCCGTGCTGATCACCTTGATCCCGTCGAGGGTGAACCTCGAATAGGTGATCTGCTGGCCGCCCGAGAGCTTCAGGTTCGCGCGCAGCGAATTGTCGCCGACCACCTGGATATCCTCGGTGGTGGTCTTGTCCGACCGCGCCGCATAGAGCGTGGCGGTGTCCAGCGCATCCTGTAGCTGGCTGCGCTGGGTCGTGATCATGTAGACGTCGACCAGCCCCAGCGTCACGGGCGCCATCACCAGCAACCCCATCGCGAAGAAGACGGCGGTCGCGCCGCGTTCGTCCCGCAGCGCCGCGCGCAGCCGGCCGGCCAATACAGTTCCGCGCCTGGCGGCTTTCACCTTGAAACCGTTCACGCCCTGAGCCCCAGAAAAGTCTTAGGATTTCCAGGGACTTTGACAGACCAGGGTAAACGAACGGGCGCCGAAGACGGTTAAGGCGAAGCTTATTTCGGCGCCCGATCCGCCACTACCAACCGCAGGATTCGCCCTTGTTCTGCACGGTCAGCCAGTCGTTGAGCGGCTTGAAATAGGCGGTCACGGCGCTGGCGTCGCCGGTCTTCTCGCCGGTGAAGGCCTCCATGGCCTGGGGCCAGGGCCTGGAGGCGCCCATTTCCAGCATGGCGTTGAACTTCTGGCCCATCGCCTTCTGGTCATAGACCGAGCAGCGGTGCAGCGGGCCCTTCCAGCCGATCTGGCGGCAGGCCGCGCGGTGGAACTGGAACTGGTAGATGTGGGCCAGGAAGTAGCGGGTATAGGGCACGTTGGCCGGCACGTGGTACTTGGCGCCGGCGTCGAAGGCGTCGGCCGGACGCTCGGCCGGCGGGGTAAGCCCCTGATACTTCAAGCGAAGCTTCCACCATTCGCTGTTGTAGGTTTCGGGCGTCGCCTGGCCGGAGAACACCTCCCAGCGCCAGCGGTCGACCATCAGGCCGAAGGGCAGGAAGGCGATCTTGTCGAGCGCCATCTTCAGCAGGAAGGGGATGTCCTCGTCCGCGCCCGGCGCCTTGTCGAGCAGGCCGATCTGCTGGAGGTAGGTCGGGGTGAGCGCCGAGAGGCCGATGAAATCGCCGATCGCCTCGTGGAATCCGTCGTTTGCGCCGTTCTTGAACAGGAACGGCTGATCCTTGTAGGCGCGCTGGTAGAAGTTGTGCCCGAGCTCGTGGTGAACCGTATAGAAATCGTCGCCGTCGACCTTGGTGCACATCTTGATGCGGATGTCGTCGCGGTCGTCGAGGTCCCAGGCCGAGGCGTGGCAGACCACCTCGCGGTCCTTCGGCCGGACGATCATCGAGCGCTGCCAGAAGGTCTCCGGCAGGGGCGACTGGCCGAGCGAGGTGTAGAAGCCCTCGCCGGTCTTGACCATCTTGGTCGGGTCATAACCCTTTGAAACCAACAGCTTGTCCAGGCTGTAGCTGGAGCTGGCGGTCTTAGGCTGCACCACGTCGTAGATATTGCCCCACTGCTGGGCCCACATGTTGCCGAGCAGGTCGGCGCGGATCGGCCCCTTCCGCGGCTGGACCGCATCGCCGTATTGGTCATTCAGCCGCGCGCGCACATAGCAGTGCAGGTTGCGATAGAACGGCTCGACCTGGTTCCACAGCCGGTCGGTCTCGGCGGCGAAGGCGTCGGGGTCCATGTCGTAGTTCGAACGCCAGAGCGCGCCGGTGTCCTTGAAGCCCAGGCCCCTGGCCCCCTCGTTGGAGAGTTCGGCCAGCTTGGCGTAGTCGCCGCGCATCTGCGGAGCAACGGAATGCCAGCCTTCCCACACCGCCTTCAGCTCGGCCGGATCGCGGCTCCTGGCCAGGATGTCCTCGGCGTCGTTGAGGGTCAGGGTCTTGCCGCCGTACTGGAACTTGCCCGAGGAGAAGGTCGAGTCCAGGCGGGTGGCGATGGTGGCGAGTTCGGCCGCCGCGCCCGGCCGGTCAGGCGCGGGCGAGACCAGGAAGAGCTTGAGAAGCTTCAGCTTTCGGGCGGTGACCGGATCGACGGCGACCCCATCGTACCTGGCCGCCTCGCGCGCATAGCGGGCGGTCAGCTCGTTCTGTTCGGCCGTGGCCTTGGCCTCCAGCCATTGGGTGTCCTCGGTGATATAGGTCGCCCGCACCCAGGCCGCCTTGGCGACGTACTGGTTGAAGGCGGCGAGATCGGCCTCGGCCTTGTCCACGAAGGCCTTGGCCTGCGCAGGCGTGGGCTTGCTCCCTTGCGCGCCGGCGGCCGGGGCGAAGGCAAGCAGGACGACCGCGGTGGCGGCCAGCAGATGGGATTTCATTCTGATCGGCGTCCCTGAAGCGGAATTTGCGGCCCTCCCGGCCGCGCTGTCAGGGAAGGGAACGCCTCAGGCGCCGGCCGTCAAGCCGAGAGGCGCGCCTCGGACGCGGCGATGCGGATCGCGCTCTCCACGGACGCCTGGGCGTCGGATTGCGACAGGTCGACGCCCTGGGCGATGGTCTCGCCGTCCTCGTCGAAGATGCGCCAGGCCCAGCCGCTCTCGGCGTGGGCCAGGGAGTAGGCGAACGGGGAATCCGTCAAAAGCGCCTCCACTTGCTCATGCCGCAATGCAGCATGTCGGCTTTATGACGACTCCAACGCCGCGCGGAGTCAAGCGTTGCGAGGTTTGCGGCGCCACACGAAAATTTGGCCGGCGGCGAAGTCGCGGCCGGGAACCATAGGATCGCGAACGCCGCGCCCGAACAAATTTCCATTCCAAATCAGGCGCCTGCGGAGCCCCTATCGTCATCGCGATCGGCAATCCTGCCGATAAGGCCGCCGCCCATCGCGCCCGAAACCGGCCGGACGGCATGGCGCCTACCACCCCGGCGCCAAGGATCGGAAGGCGGCGCGATGACCCGGTCCGCTGCACAAACCCGTTCGTCACGCCGCCCGCAGGACATGCCGAAAAGACCCCGACCGGCAGGTTTGCGCCCCTCCCCGCCCAGGAACCTGCCAGGTGAGTCGGCCTGCGTGGCGCGCGGGTCACGGTGCCGCTAGGTTGGGCGCATGTTCCACAACGAGGCCGGACCGGACTGGATGGGCAAGGCCCAGCGGGCGGCGCACACGCTGACGGCGACGACGCGCGGCGCGCGCGGGGCCGGGCACTCGGTCTATGTGGTGCTGCTGCGCGACCGGCGGCGGGCCGATCCGTGGGGGCTCTATGTCGGCCAGACCTCGCGCGACCCCGACCTGCGCTTCGACCAGCACAAGGCCGGCTACAAGGCCAGCGGCGCGGCCCGGCGGTTCGGGGTGCGGCTGCTGCCGGTGCTGACCGAGCACCTGAACCCGATGCGGGCCTGGGAGGCGCTGGATCTGGAGGCGGCGCTGGCCGAGGCGTTCGTGGCGGCCGGTGCGCCATGGGTCGAGGGCGGGCATTAGGAGGGCGGAACAATGAGCGACTTCGACGAACTGGCGGACCGGGCCTGGCGGGTGCGCCGCCTCTATGCCGAGCTGGAGACGCGCACCCATGGCCGCGCCTGGACGCGGGAAGAGGTCGCGCTGGGCTTCGTCGGCGACGTGGGGGACCTGGCGAAGCTGGTCCAAGCCATGGAAGGCGTGCGCGCCATCCCCGAGGCGCGAACCAAGCTGGCGCACGAGCTGGCCGACTGCCTGTGGAGCGTGATGACCCTAGCCCGCCTCTACGACGTGGACCTGAAGGCCGCGTTCGAGACGACGATGGACGAACTGGAACGCGGGATCGAGGCGCGGCTGGGCGCCGGCCCGTGACATCGGTCCGCCTGGCCGATCACCCGCGCTAGACGCTCTCGCGCAGGTGAGCGCGTTCGTTGAGGGCGACGATGTTCCGCTGGCCGGCGCGCGAGCACATGTAGCGGTGGACGCTGGTGTAGCCCGGCTCGAAGAACAGGCGCGGGGCCAGGCCCAGGACATGGGCGGTCCAGACATTGATCACCCCGCCGTGGCAGAAGACGGCGACGCGCTGGCCCGGATGGGAGGCGATCACCTCCTCCAGGGCGCCGACCACGGCGGCGCTGAACGCCTCGACGTCGATGTCGAGGTTCCCGTTGGCCATGGCGAGCCAGGCCTCGTAGTTCTCGCGCTTGAGCACTTCGGTCGGGACGTAGGAGCCGGAGTCGCGGTCGAACTCGGCCACCCCCTCGTGCAGGGCGATGTCGTGGCCGAGATGCGCGGCGAAGGGCTGGGCGGTCTGGACCGCGCGGCGCATGGGGCTGGACCAGACCGCATCGGCGCCCTCGTGCGCCAGCCAGCGGGCCACGCGGCCGGCCTGGTCGTGGCCCTCGACCGACAGGTCCGGATCGGAGCTGTCGTCGCGGCGCACCGGCAGGCCGTGACGGATGAGGATCAGTTCCATGACGCGTTTCCCCGACTGCGCCGGCCCGGCCGGCTGTCATCCGTTTATCTCCGAGCGCGCCGGCCGGCGCCAGAGGTTACGCTGCGGAAGGCGGCGATGACCGGGGCTTCGCCCACGCCCACGCACTTGTGCATGTCCTCGAAGCGCCGGGCAGGCGATGGTCCGGCGGACCCCACAGGAGATCTGAGCCCGTGTTCGCCGTTCGCGTTTTCGTCGCCCTCGCCCTCGCCGCCGGGCCGCTCGCCGCCTCGGCCGCCGAGACGCCGCCCAGGGAGACCAAGTGCCGCGACTATCCGGACGGCTCCAGCCGCTGCGTCGGGCCGGACGGGCATGTGCGGACCGAGCGGCTCGACGAGAACGGACGCCGGCGCACGACCTCGACCGACCCGAAGCTATGGGGAACCTCGAACGGCGACGGCAGCGGGATCACGCCGCCTCCGGGGATGCTGGATCATCGGCCGGAATATCGCCGCGAGGTCTATGGCCGGGTGACCGAGCCGTGGACCCCGCCGCGGGCCGCCCCGGCGCCGCGGCCGAGCGCAGGGGTGCGCGTACCGCGTTCGAACGGCTGCACCGTGGCGGGCGGCGAGATGCGCTGTCAGCGCTGACCGGCGGGCGCGAACCGCGCCTTAATGCGAACGGCGCGGGCGTCGCTGGGGCGGACCGCCGCGCGGGAAGGTCATCACGCAGCGCTGGCCCTGCCAGACCACCACATGCGAGGCGCCGGGGTGCTCGACCAGCACCTCGATGGCGCGGGTGACGGCGATGGCGTCGGAGGCGCAGTCGGTCGCTTCGAAGCTCGGCGCCAGCCCGTCGGGACGGGTCGGATAGAAGGTGTAGAGCGGCATCGGAGCATTCCGGTTCGAGTACGAGGCCGCGAAGGCGGGTCTCTCACAACGCAAAGTCGAACCTACGCCTTTTGAGGTCTCTCGTCGGGCGAATTCGGCCGCCGGGCGATCACGTTAACGGCGCCGTGGCGACGCTTGGCGGCCTATGCCTGGGCGATCTGGTCCATCAGCAGCCGCAGCGCGGCGTCCAGGCAGGCCAGGCGCAGGGCCGCGCGGCCGGCGTCGCCGAACTCGGCCCGCTGGACGGCGATTTCCCCGCCGCGGCGGGCGGCGGCGAACCAGACGCGGCCGGCGGGCTGGTCGGCGCCCGGCCCTTCCTCCATCCAGCCGGTGATCGCCACCACGATGTCCGCCTGGGAGCGGGCCAGCGCGCCGGCGGCCATCTCGCGGGCCGTGGGCTCGGACACCGGGCCTGGGTCCTCGAGCAGGTCTGGGTCGACCCCGAGCAGGCCGGCCTTGGCGGCGTTGGTATAGACCACGAAGCCGCGCTCGAAGGCGTGGGAGCAGCCGGGGACGTCGGTCAGCAAGGAGGCCAGCAGCCCGCCGGTGCAGCTCTCGGCGGTGGCGAGCCTCAGGCTCCGACGGCAGGCCTCGGCCAGCACCTGATGGACCAGGCGCTCGGTGGCGGCGGGCAGGATCGGGCTGAGGGCCTCGGCCATGGTCAGCCTTGAACCCGAAGCGGCGCCGATAGTTCCGGTGGGAACCCGCGGCAAGCGGGGGAGGAAGGCCTACCGGCGATTGACGGCGCCGGGCCTTTCGCGTCCCCTGGCGCGCGACAATCCGTCAGTTCGAGAGGGATCGATGGCCAGCGACCAGACGCCGGGCAAGCCAGGTTGGCTCCAGAGGCTGCGGGCCAGCCGGATGCCGGGACTGCTGGCGGCGGGGCTGGTGATCGCGGCCTTCGGCGGCGGCTTCATCGCGGCCAAGGGGGTCGAGGGTTTCGGGCGGCCGGCGGCGGACGCCAAGGCCGAGCCGGGGGCGCAGGGCTGGTCGCTGTTCGGCAAGCTGCGCGCGGCGAACGCCCCGCGCCGGGGGATTCCCAAGCCCGAGGGCTTCGCCGTCTGGCGCCACCGGATCGAGACCGGCGGGAACCAGCCGGCCGCCTGCATCGAGATGACCCGACCGCTGGACGAGCGGAAGTCCTATGCCGACTTCGTGCTGATCTCGCCCGACCTCGGCCGCGCGCCGGCGGTGAGCGTGAAGGGCGCGGAGCTGTGCATCGCCGGGACCGGATTCGCCGACCGGCGCGTGACCCTGCTGAAAGGCCTGCCGTCCAAGGGCGGCGGGACCCTGGCGGCCAACGCCGACGTCGATTTCACCTTCGGGGAGAAGCCGCCCTATGTCGGCTTCGCCGGCGAGGGCGTGATCCTGCCGCGCGAGGACGCCGACGGGATCGGCATCGAGACGGTTAATGTCAGCCGCCTGAGCATCGAGGTCTGGCGCGTCGTCGACCGCAACCTGGTCCGCAAGTCGATCAGCGCCCCGGACCCGACCGGCGAGGGCGAGTGGGCGGGCGACTACGGCTCCGACAGCCCCGACGAGGAGGGCCGGGTGGTCTGGAAGGGCGAGGTCGATGTCGCCGCCGAGGGCCGCGGCGAGCGCGTGACCACCGTCTTCCCGCTGGGCGCGGTGCTGAAGGAGATGAAGCCGGGCGCCTATGTCATCAAGGCGCGCGACGCCTCGGGCGGGCGCGACCTGAAGAGCGGCGGCGAGGACGACTACGACCCCAATCCGCCGGCCCAGGCGCGGCGCTGGGTTGTGTTCACCGACATGGCGCTGGCCGCCTATGACGGCTCCGAGGCGCTGGACGTGGTGGTCCGCTCGCTGAAGACCGCCAAGGTGATGGCGAACGTCAAGGTGACCCTGGTCGCGCGCAACGGCGAGGACCTGGCGGTGGCCAGGAGCGACGCGCAAGGCCGGGTGAAGTTCGACCGCCCGCTGCTGGAGGGCGAGGGCGCGGCCGACGCCAAGATGGTGATGGCCTATGGCGATCAGGGCGACCTGGCGGTCATGGACCTGGACCGCGCGCCGGTGGACCTGTCGAAACAGGGCATCGGCGGACGCACGGAGGCTTCCGGCACATCCGGCCGTTCGGTCGCCAGCGCCATCGACGGCTATCTCTATACCGACCGCGGCATCTATCGCCCCGGCGAGACCGTGCGCCTGAACGCCCTGCTGCGCGACCGCGAGGCCAGGGCGGTGAAGGACCGCAAGGGCGCGATCGTGGTGCGCCGGCCCTCGGGCGTGGAGTTCAAGCGCTACCCGTTCGACAAGGCGCCTCTGGGCGCCGCGCCGGTGGATATCGACCTGCCCAAAAGCGCGCCGCGCGGCCGCTGGACCGCCAGGCTGGAGATCGACGGGCTGGAGAAGCCGGCCGGGGAACTGTCGTTCCAGGTCGAGGACTTCGCCCCGCAGCGGCTGGCGGTCACGGCGGTGGGCCAGGAGGCGACGCCGCTCAAGGCCGGCGAGACGCGCAATGTCGAGGTGAGCGCGCGCTTCCTCTATGGGGCGCCGGGCTCGGGCCTGCAGACGCAGGGCGAGGCGCGGCTGCGCGTCGACCCCAACCCCTTCCCGGCCTTCGAAGGCTATGAGTGGGGCGACCAGCGCGAGCCCTTCGCCGAGAAATTCATCGAGGTCGGCGAGAGCGTCACCGACGGGTCGGGGCGCGCGGTGCTGGCCGTCTCCGCCGAAGAGGCGGGCGACACCGCCCAGCCGCTGACGGCGGCCTTCGTCGCCAGCGTGTTCGAGCCGGGCGGGCGGCCCGTGCGCGAGAGCCTGGACCTGAAGGTCCGTACACGGAACGTCTATCTCGGCGCCAAGGTCGAACAGGGGGATGCGAGCGGCAAGGGCGACCCGGTCACCAGCATCGACCTGATCGCCGTGGACGCCGCCGGGCGGCGGATCGCCGCGCCGGGGACCACCTACGCCCTGATCGCCGAGAACTGGGACTACGACTGGTTCCAGCAGGACGGGCGCTGGCAATGGCGGCGCACCAGCCGCGACGTGGTGATCGCCCGCGCGAGCGTGGACATCGCCGCCAATGCGCCGGCCAAGGTCAGCCGCCGGCTGGGCTGGGGCGACTATCGCCTGGAGATCTCCGGGCCGGGCGGCGCCAGGAGCGTGATCCGCTTCGCCTCCGGCTGGGGCGCGCCGGCCAAGGACGTCGAGGCGCCGGACTTCGTGCGGGTCAGCGCCGGAACCAAGCCCTATGCGCAGGGCGACACCGTCGAGATCACCCTGAAGGCCCCCTATGAGGGCGAGGCGCAGGTGGCGGTGGCCACCGACCGGCTGATCGACCTGAAGACCGTCAGCGTCGGCAAGGACGGCGCCAAGGTGCGGCTGAAGACCAGCGCCACCTGGGGCGGCGGGGCCTATGTGCTGGTCAGCGTGATCCAGCCGCGCGACCCGGCGGCCTCGCCCAAGCCGCGGCGGGCGCTGGGACTGGTCTATGTGCCGCTGGAGCCCAAGGGCCGCAAGCTGGAGGTGGCGATCGACACCCCAGCGCGGATCGATTCCAAGGCGGTGCTGGAGGTGCCGGTGGTCATCAAGGGCGCCGGCTTCGGCGGGCGCGCGCACCTCACCCTGGCGGCGGTGGACGAGGGCATCCTGCAGCTGACCAAGTTCCAGAGCCCCGACCCGGTGAAGTGGTACTTCGGCAAGCGGGCCCTGACGCTGGACTATCGCGACGACTACGGGCGGCTGCTGGACCCGAACCTGGGGGCGCCGGCCAATGTCAATTTCGGCGCCGACGGCGTCGGCGGCGAGGGGCTGAGCGTGACGCCGATCAAGACCGTGGCCCTGTGGTCGGGCGTGGTCGAAACCGGGCCTGGCGGCAAGGCGGTCATCAAGCTGCCGGCCGCGCAGTTCAACGGCGAGCTGCGGCTGATGGCGGTGGCCTGGACCGACGACGCGGTAGGCTCGGCCAGCAAGCCGCTGACCGTGCGCGAGGCGGTGGTGGCCGACCTCGCCCTGCCCCGCTTCCTGGCGCCGGGCGACAAGGCCTTCGCGACGCTGGAGCTGCACAATATCGAGGGCAAGGTCGGGCAGTACGTCGCCGAACTGACCAGCGAGGGCGGGGTGCTGGCGCCGTTCAAGAAGGCCTTTCAACTGCTGCTGGGCCAGAGGGTCGCCGAGAAGATCCCGTTCGAGGCCCCGATGCGGGCCGGAATCGGCAAGATCGGCTTCAAGGTCTCAGGCCCCGGCTTCGCCACCGGCAAGGACTATCCGATCCAGACGCGGCTGGGCTGGAGCGCGGTGACGCGGACCACCTACGAGCTGCAGGCGCCGGGCGCGGCCTATCGGCCGGCGGCGAGCCTGCTGGCCGGGATGGCGGCGGGGGACGTGACCTTGCATGTCAGCTACTCGCCGTTCCGCGGCTTCGACCCGGCGCCCATAGCCAATGCGCTGTCGCGCTATCCCTATGGCTGCACCGAGCAGACGGTGTCGGGGGCCTATTCGCTGATCTACGCCGCAGAGGTGGCCAGCGACCCGAAGGCCAGGCGGTCCTCGGCGGCCCTGGCCGGGGCGGTCGGGCGGCTGCTGGACCGGCAGACCCTGGACGGGGCCTTCGGACTCTGGCGGGTCGGGGACGGCGAGGCCGATCCCTGGCTGGGCGCCTATGTCACCGACTTCCTGATCGAGGCGCAGAAGGCCGGGGCGCCGGTGCCGCAGGACGCCGTCGACCGGGCGCTGTCGGCCATGCGCCAGGTCTCGCGGCCGGACGGCTGGGCCTCGGTTTCCTACCGGATGGAGTATCCGGCCTGGTGGGCGGGATCGGAGGCGGCCTCGAAGGCGGCGACCGAGCGGATGCGCAGCCGCGCCTCGGCCTATGCGCTCTACGTGCTGGCCAAGGGCGGGCGCGGCGACCTGGCGCGCCTGCGCTGGTGGCATGACGTGCAGATGAAGACCGAGGCCTCGCCGCTGGCCAAGGCGCAGGTCGGGGCGGGCCTGGCGATGATGGGCGACAAGGCCCGGGCGCGATCGGCCTTGCGCCAGGCGTCCGCCGCGCTCGGCTGGCGCGACGAGGCCGACTGGTATCAGAGCCCGTTGCGCGACGTCGCCGCCGTGGTCGCCCTGGCCTATGAGGCGGGCGAGGCGGACATCGCCCGCGGCCTGCAGAAGCGGCTGGAGAACGCGGTGAAGGACCCCGACGCCCTCAACACCCAGGAACAGGCGCGCCTGCTGCAGGCCGCCCACTGGATGCTGAAGGCGGCCGGGGCGATCCGCATCGACGCCCAGGGCGCCCAGCCGCTGACCGCGATGGGCGGGGCGCCGCGCTGGGCGGTCGGCAAGCTGGCCGAGGCCCGCTTCGTCAATGCCGGCAAGGGCGCGCTGTGGCGGACGGTGACGGTGACCGGGACCCCGGTCGCGGCCCCTGCGCCTGAAGAGAACGGCCTGTCGCTTTCCAAGCGGCTGGTCGGATTCAGCGGCGGGGCGGTCGACCCGGCGGCCCTGCGCCAGGGCGACCGGGTGATCGTGCTGGTCACCGGGCGCTCGGCGCAGGCGCGCTCCATGGCCCTGGTGGTCGACGACCCGCTCCCGGCCGGCTTCGAGATCGAGACCGTGCTGGGGCCGGACGATGCGCAGAGCGGGCCGTTCAAGTTCCTGGGCGAGCTGTCCGGCGCCGACGTGCAGGAAGCGCGCGACGACCGCTATGTCGCGTCCATGGACCTGGCCGGAAAGGGCCGCTTCGCCTTCGCCTATGTGGCGCGCGCGGTGACGCCGGGCGACTTCCTGCTGCCGGGCGCCCAGGCCAAGGACATGTACCGCCCCAGCCTCTCGGCCCGCACCGCCGCCACCCGCACGGCGATCGCGCCGGGGCCATGAGGGAAGGGTCCAGGTCCTCCCCCACTGGGGGACCGTTGCAAAATTCGATGTTCCGCAGACGTCTCGGAATCATTTGGGCGCCAAACCGGAATCAAAACCGGAACAAACGCAGATGGTCCGGCCGTATTGCAACGGTCCCCACTGGGGGAGGTGGATCGGCGCAACGCGCCGAGACGGAGGGGGAGCGCTCTCGATCTGCGGAGTCAAAGTCCCCCTCAGTCGGCCATACGGCCGACAGCTCCCCCAGAGGGGGAGCAACTGGGAAACCTCGCGCCATCACCCTCGCGCTGATCGGCTTGCTCGGCGTCGAGGTCGGGGCTTTTGCGGTGGATGCGGCCTTGCCGCCGGGGATGGAGCGGGGGGAACGGGCCTCGCCGGTGGCGCTGGATCGGCGGGGGGCCTGGCTGCGGGCGCTGCCGGTGGAGGATGGGCGCTGGCGGATACGGGCGGACCTCAGCCGGACGGACGAGAGCTTCCAGACGCGGCTGATCGCCATCGAGGACAAGCGGTTCTGGCTGCATCCGGGCGTCGATCCGGCGGCGGTGATCCGGGCGGCGGCCTCGGCGGCGCGGCATGGGCGGGTGAGCTCGGGTGCCTCGACGCTCTCGATGCAGACCGCGCGGCTGCTGGAGCCGCGGCCGCGGACGATCCCCGCCAAGCTGATCGAGATGGCGCGGGCGATGCAGATCGAGGCGCGGCTCTCCAAGCGCGAGATCCTGGCGCTTTATCTGACGCTCGCCCCCTACGGCGGCAATCTGGAGGGCGTGCGGGCCGCCAGCCTCTCCTATTTCGGGCACGAGCCTGAAACCCTGACCGCCGGGGAGCAGGCGCTGCTGATCGCCCTGCCGCAGTCGCCCGAGGCGCGGCGGCCCGACCGGCGACCCGAAGCGGCGCGGGCCGCGCGGCGCGAGGTGCTGGACAAGATGATCCGCGCCCGCGCCCTGACCGAGGTGGAGGCGGCCGAGGCCGAGGAAGAGCCCCTGCCCGGCCGCAGCGCGTTCCCGGCCCTGGCCTGGCACGCGGCGGGCGAGCTGGCGCGGGCGGCGAAGGCGGGCGAGGCCTCGGTGGTCTCGACCCTGGATGCGCGGCTGCAGGCGCGGCTGGAGCCGCTGGCCGCGGCGGCGGCCCGCGCCCAGGGGCCGGAGGCGACGGCGGCGATCCTGGTGGTGGAGATCGAGGGCCGGGCGGTGCGCGCGGCGGTCGGCTCGGGCGGGCTGGCGCGGCCCGGCGGCTGGATCGACATGACGCGGGCGATCCGCTCGCCCGGTTCGGCGCTGAAGCCCTTTATCTACGGCCTGGCCTTCGACGACGGGCTGGCCGCGCCGGACACCCAGATCGAGGACGCCGCGCGGCGGTTCGGCGACTATCAGCCCGAGAACTTCGACCGCATCTTCCGCGGCAAGGTGACGGCGCGCGAGGCCCTGGCCCATTCGCTGAACGTGCCGGCGGTGGAGATGCTGGACAAGCTGGGGCCCGCGGCCTTCGAGGCGCGGATCGACGCGGCCGGGGTCAACCTCGTGCGGCCGCGGGCGCAGACGCGCGAGGCGGGCCTGGCCATGGCCCTGGGCGGGGTGGGGATCAGCCTGCGCGACCTGGCCGTGCTCTATGCGGCCCTGGGCGACGGCGGCGTGGTCAAGCCCCTGGCCTGGACGCAAGACGAGGCGGAGCGGCGGCGGGGCCAGGGCGGGCGGCGGCTGATGCGCGCGCAAGCCGCCGAGCAGGTGCTGGCCATCCTGCGCGAGACCCCGCCGCCGGCCGGGGCGACGGCGACGGCCCTGACCAAGGGGCGACCGGTGATGGCCTTCAAGACCGGCACCTCCTACGGGTTCCGCGACGCGGTGGCGGCGGGCGTGGTCGGGCCGTACGTGGTGGCGGTGTGGACAGGGCGCGCCGACGGCGGGGCGCGCGGCGGCCTGACCGGGCGCGATGCGGCCCTGCCGCTGCTGTTCGACGCCGCCGACCTGATCGACGCCCCGGCCAGCGCCCCGCGCCCGATCGCCCCGCGCGGGGCGCCCGCGGCGCTGGCGAAACTGGAGACTCAGGACGCCGGCCCGCGGCTGGTCTTCCCGCCCGACGGGTCGACCGTGCAGGTCGAGGCGTTCGGCCCGGCGTCGCGGGGCCTGGTGCTGGCGGCCGGGGGCGAGGACCTGCGCTGGTACGTGGACGGCCAGCCGCTGGGCCTGGATGCGGTCAGCCGGCGGACGGTCTGGCGACCGAAGGGGCCGGGGTTCTACCGGCTGACCGTGGTGGACGGCCAGGGGCGCAAGGCGACCGCGCGGGTGCGGGTCAAGTGACCGCTCGTGACCCTATCGCCCGCCGTCGATGGCCTCGGCGAGCTGTTCGGGGTTGGAGATGGTGCAGTTCTGGTCGGTGATCAGGCCGTTGGCGATGGAATAGACCCAGCCGTGGATGCTGAGGCTCTGGCCGCGAGCCCAGGCGTCCTGCACGAAGACGTCGGAGGCGACGTTGCGGACCTGGCGCATGACGTTGAGCTCGATCAGGCGGTCGATGCGCGCGTGGTCGTGCAGGGCCTCCAGCTCGGCGCGGTGTTCGGCGTAGACCTCGCGGATCGGATGCAGCCAGTGGTCGACCAGGCCGCGGCGCTGTCCGTCCACGGCCGCGGCGACGCCGCCGCAGCCATAGTGGCCGACCACCAGGATGTGCTTCACCTTCAGCACGTCCACCGCGAACTGCAGCACCGAGAGGTAGTTGGCGTCCTGCGGCGGGGCCAGGTTCGAGACATTGCGGTGCACGAACAGCTCGCCCGGATCGAGGCCGACGATCTCGTTGGCCGGGACGCGGCTGTCGGAACAGCCGATCCAGAGATATTCCGGGCTCTGCTGGGCGACCAGGCGCTCGAAGAAGCTGGGGTCGACGGACAGCTTTCCGGCGGCCCAGCGCCGGTTGTTGTTCTTCAGGTCACTAAGCATTGGCGGCGTCCGGCTGGCGATCGGGATGGGCGGCGGCGAAGGCGGGATGGGCGGCGGCGCGCTCGGCCGCCGCGGCGATCGCCGGGAAGGGTGAGAGGTCGACCTGGTAGCGGCGGGCCGAATAGACCTGGGGCGCCAGGCAGCAGTCGGCCAGGGTCGGCGCATCGCCGAAGGCGAAGCCGGCGCCGTGCGCGGCGACCATCGGCTCGAGGGCGGAGAACCCCTCGACGATCCAGCGCTGGTTCCAGGCCAGGCGCGCAGGCGCATCGACGCCCAGCCCCTCCAGGGCCTGCTGGACGCGCAGGTTGTTCAGCGGGTGGATGTCGCAGGCGACGAGGGCGGCCATGGCCCGCACTGTGGCCCGGGCGAAGGGCGCCTTCGGCAGCAGCGGCGGAGCGGGATGGGTCTCCTCCAGCCATTCGAGGATGGCCAGGGACTGGGTCAGCACCTGGCCGTCCGCCTCCAGGGCCGGGGTCAGGTGCTGGGCGTTGCGGGTGGCCACGTAGTCCGGCGCGTGCTGCTCGCCCGTCAGCAGGTTCACCGGGACATAGTCGTAGGGCAGGCCCTTGAGGTTGAGGCCGATCCGCACCCGGTAGGGCGCGGTCGCGCGCCAGTAGGAGTGGAGGGTGAGGCTCACGCCGTCACCTTGAAATCCAGGGCGCCGACTCCCTCGATCTCGCCGTGGACGACATCGCCGGGGGCGAGCGGGCCGACCCCTTCGGGGGTGCCGGTGAAGATCAGGTCGCCGGGCGCCAGGGTCCAGAGCCCGGAGGCCTCGGCGATGATCTCGGCGACGTTCCAGATCATGTCGGCGAGCGCGCCGTCCTGGCGGACCTGGCCGTT
>MEEW01000027.1 GCA_001724985.1 Phenylobacterium sp. SCN 69-14 | reverse complement strand
CCTCGGTCTCTACGACACCGACTATGACGGCAAGCCGGACCTGAAGGGCTATTTCAGGCCCGGCGCCGACGAGCCGTATCGCTACGAGAAGATCGAGGATTAGGGATCAAAGCGCGCCGGCGACGTCGCAGATCACCTTCAGCAGCCATTCCACGGCTCCGCTCTCGCCGCTGCGCACCACGGCGCCGACGGTGAACGGCGGCGCCTCGCCGGTGGAGTCGATCACCACCACGCGCCCGGCCTCCTCGGCCAGCATGGCCAGCCGCCGCGGCATCAGGGCGGCGACGTCGGTCTCCCCGACCATCACCAGCGCCGAATAGGGATCGGGCACGCTGATCGGCCCTTCGACCTCGCGCAGGGTGACGCCGCCCAGCGCGTAGGATTCGCTCCAGTTGGCGATCCTCTGCAGGTCGACGCCCCGGCGGTCGGGCCGCGGCGCGTCCGGGCTGGAGATCAGCAGGCGCGGCAGCTTGGCCAGCACCTCGTCCGAAATCGGGCCGGCGAGGGCCGGGTGGCCGGCCCGGATCACCCAGACGCCGGTGTCCTCGAACAACGGGGTATGGCTGAAGCGCCCGGCGACATGGTCGAAGCCGCCGATCACCATGTCCAGCCAGCCGCGGTCCAGGTCCTCGGCCAGGTTCGAGGTCGGGGCCAGCAGGTGCAGCTTCGCGCCTGGCGCCTCCTCCAGCAGCCGCCGCACCACGCCCGGCATCACCACCGAACAGGCATAGGCGCTGGCGGTGACGTTGAAGACCCGCTCGGTCGTCGCCGGGTCGAAGCGGGCGGGAGCCACCGCCTCCTCCAGCAGCTTCAGCGCCGCGCGCACCGGCTGGCTCATCTCCAGCGCCCGGGCCGAGGCCTGCAGACCCGCCGGCCCGCGCACGAACAGCTCGTCGCCCAGCGCGGCCCGCAGCCGCCCCAGGGCGTGGCTGACCGCCGACTGGGTCAGGCCCAGCCGCGCGCCGGCGCGGGTGGCGCTCTGTTCCTCCAGCAGGGCCGTGAACACCCGCAGCAGGTTGAGGTCGAGATTACGGAGATGAATTTCGCTCATGATATGCGTGCCAAACTATCATTTGGCTCATGATGATGGGAGGCCTATCTGCCCGGCCACGGTCGGGCCTCCCCGCCCCGCCGCTTCATTTCCTGAGATTCGAGACCTCGCGGACGGCCTCCTCGCCGGCCGCGCATAGACGTTGGAGCATTGCGTGAGCGACGCGGAAGGTTACCAGGCGATCGCCGAAGCCGAGGTCGAGGCCGCCAGCCATCGTCCTCCCGAGCGGACCCTCGGCCAGAAGCTGCGGGTCCCGCTGATGGCCGGCGGCGTGGCCGTGGTGCTGGGCGTCGTGGCCTACAGCCTGCTCACCGGCGGCCGGTTCGAGTCGACCGACGACGCCTATGTCCAGACCGCTCGCACCGCGATCAGCGCCAGCATCGACGGCCGCGTGATCCAGGTCGACGTCAAGGAGAACCAGAAGGTCCGCAAGGGCCAGGTGCTGTTCCGCCTCGACCCCGCCGACCATCAGGTGGCGGTGGCCCAGGCGCAGGCCGCGCTCGCCGCCGCCCGTTTCGAGGTCCAGGGCGCCCAGGGCGTCTACGCCCAGCGCCAGGCCGATCTCGCCGCCGCCCAGGAAACCGTCGCCTATGCCGAGCGCGAGGCCGCGCGCCAGAAGGCCCTGGCCGCCGCCGGCGTCTCCACCCAGGCCCAGGCCGCCGAAGCGGCCCATGCGGCCGAACAGGCCCGCCGCCAGATCGCCGTGGTCCGCCAGCAGATCGCCTCCGCCCTCGCCGACATCGGCGGTCAGGCCGGCCTTCCGCCCGACCAGCATCCCAAGGTCATGCAGGCCAAGGCCGCGCTGGACCGTGCGAAGCTGAACCTTTCCTACACCACCGTCCTGGCTCCCGCCGACGGGGTGGTGGCCAAGGTCGAGCAACTTCAGCCGGGCAACCGCGTCGCCACCGCCCAGACCCTGTTCTGGCTGATCTCGGGCTCGCCCTGGGTCGAGGCCAATTTCAAGGAAGACCAGCTCGCCCACATGCGGGTCGGCCAGCCGGCCACCGTGAAGATCGACGCCTACGATCACGAGCTGAAGGCCCACGTCGCCAGCTTCAGCCCCGGCACGGGTTCCAGTTTCGCCCTCCTGCCGCCGGAGAACGCCACCGGCAACTGGGTGAAGGTCGTCCAGCGCCTGCCCGTGCGGCTGGCCCTCGACGAAGCTGCTCCCGGCCTCAGCGGCGGCCTCAGCGCCAAGGCCGTGGTCGACGTCCGCTCGGCGCTGAAATGACCGGCGCCGGAAACGGCAGGGGCGACGCCGCCAACCGGGTTCCGATCACCATCGCCGTCATGCTGGCGACGATCATGAACTCGCTGGACACCACGATCGCCAATGTGGCGCTGCCGCACATCCAGGGCAGCGTCTCGGCCTCGGCCGACCAGATCACCTGGGTCCTGACCTCCTATATCGTGGCCGCCACGATCATGACGCCGCTGACCGGCTTCCTCTCCGATCGGCTGGGCCGCAAGCGGGTGTTCATGGTCTCCATCGCCGGCTTCACGGTCGCCTCCATGCTGTGCGGCATCGCCGGCAGCCTGGTCGAGATCGTGTTGTTCCGCCTGCTCCAGGGCCTGTTCGGCGCGGCCCTGATCCCGCTCTCCCAGGCCGTCCTGCTCGACATCAATCCGCCGGCCAAGCATGGCCAGGCCATGGCCGTCTGGGGCGCGGGCGCCGTGCTCGGCCCGATCCTCGGCCCGGCTCTCGGCGGCTGGCTGACCGACAATCTCGACTGGCGCTGGGTCTTCTTCATCAACCTGCCGATCGGGATTCTCGCTTTCGGCGGCGTGTTCCTGTTCCTGTCGGAGAAGAAGGGCGCCGAAAAGCGGCCGTTCGACATCCTCGGCTTCGCCAGCCTGGCCCTGGCCATCGGCGCCTTCCAGCTCATGCTCGACCGCGGCCCTGGCGAGGACTGGTTCGCCTCCGCCGAGATCTGGACCTATCTCGTCGTCACGGTCGTCGCGCTCTGGATCTTCGGGGTGCAGATGGCCACGGCGGCCAAGCCGTTCGTCGCCCGCGCCCTGCTGGCCGACGCCAATTTCGTCACCTGCTGCGTGTTCGGCTTCTTCATCGGCATCTTGCTCTATTCGACGCTCGCCCTGCTGCCGCCGATGATGCAGACCCTGCTGGGCTATCCGGTGGCCTTCACCGGCCTGGTCAGCATGCCGCGCGGCATAGGCTCCTTCATCGCCATGTTCGCCGTGGGCCAGCTCATCGGCCGGGTGAACATCAAGTTCATCCTGCTCGCTGGCCTGGCGATCAGCGCCGTCTCGCTGTGGCAGATGGCCATGTTCAACCTCGACATGGACACCGGCCTTATCATCGTCTCCGGCTTCCTGTCGGGGGTGGGCACCGGCCTGATCTTCGTGCCGCTCTCGACCATCGCCTTCGCCACCGTCCAGGCCCAGCATCGGGCCGAGGGCGCGGGCCTCTTCACCCTGATCCGCAATATCGGCTCGGCGGCGGGCATCTCGATCATGCAGGCCCGCTACGTCAGCGGCATCGAGGTCCACCACGCCGTCCTGGTCGAGCACGCCCGCCCCGACAACCCGCTGTTCCACGCCTATGCGCCGGGCGTCTTCCAGACCCCGGCCGCGATCGCCGGCCTCAACGGCATGATCACCCGCCAGGCCTCGATGCTCTCCTACCTGGACGACTTCCGGCTGATGCTGGGCATCACCATCCTCTGCGCGCCGCTGATCCTCCTGATGCGCACGCCCAAGACCAAGACCGAGACGGACCATCATGTCGCTGTCGACTAGCTCGCGCGCCCTCGCCGGGGCCGGCCTCTCCATCCTGCTGGCGGCCTGCACGACCGTCGGTCCGGATTTCCAAGCCCCAGAACCGCCGAAAGCCTCGGGCTACGCCATGGCGGGCGATACGGCTCCGGCGCAAGTGCGGCTCGACGCCGCCGCCTCGGCGGCCGGGCCGTGGTGGACGGCCTTCGGCTCGCCGCAACTCGACCAGGCGATCGCCCAGGCCCTGGCCGACAGCCCCACCCTGGCCGAGGCCGACGCCACCCTGCGCCAGGCGCGCTCGGCCCTGGCCCAGGCGCGCGGCGAGGCCGGGCCGCAGGCCGAGCTGAACGGCGGCGTCCATCGCGAACGCGCCAACCTCCAGGCCTTCGGCTTCACCGGCTTCGGCGACGTCCAGCTCGAGAACCCGACCTTCACCCTCTATTCGGTGGGCGGCGGGATCGGCTACGACCTCGACCTGTTCGGCGGCGAGCGGCGGCGAATCGAGGGCGCCGGCGCCCGTGTGGAGGCCCAGGCCCGCCGGGCCGAGGCGGCCTATCTTTCCCTCACCGCCAATGTCGCCCTGCAGGCGGTGGCCATCGCCACTCTCCAGGCCCAGATCGAGGCGGTCCAGCAGATGATCGCCGCCGACCAGGCCAATGTCGATCTGGTGCGCCAGGCCAATGCGCTCGGCGGCGCGGCCAGCACAGCCAAGATCGCCGCCCAGGCCCAGCTCGAACAGGACCGCGCCCTGTCGCCGCCGCTCACCGCCCAGCTCGCCGCCGCCCGTCACGCTCTCGCCGTGGTCGTGGGTCATGCGCCGGCCGACTGGACCGCGCCCGACTTCCGCCTGGCAGGACTCGGCCTGACCACGCCGGTCCCGGTCGCCTTGCCTTCGGAGCTGGTCCGTCGCCGTCCGGACATCCTGGCCGCCGAGGCCGACCTGCATGCGGCCACTGCCGACGTGGGGGTGGCGACCGCCGACCTTTATCCGAAGATCCAGCTCAGCGCCTCGCTCACCCAGGGCTCGCTGAAGCCGGGCGACCTTTTCGCTTACGACGCCAGCGGCTGGGACCTCGGCGCGGGCCTGACCGCGCCCCTGTTCAACGGCGGCGCCTTGAAGGCCCGCCGCCAGCAGGCGCGTGAAGCCGCCGCCGCCGCCGACGCCCGCTACCGGCAGACGGTGCTGACCGCCTTCGCCCAGGTCGCCGACGCCCTCTCGGCGCTCGCCGCCGACGAAGAGGCCATCGCCGCGCGCCAGCGCTCCCAGGCTCAGGCGGACGAGACCCTGAACCTGGCCAGGACCGCCTTCCAGCACGGCGGCGGAACCTTCCTGGAAGTGCTCGACGCCCAACGCCGGGCGCATGAGGCCAGCTCGGCGCTCGCCCGCGCCCAGGGCCAGCGCCTGGCCGACGCCGTCCGTCTCTTCGCCGCCGCCGGCGCCGACTGGCGGACGGCCCGATAGGGTCCGGAAAAACCCGCCCCCGCGGCCTTGGCCAAGATCAACTGCGCGCTTGATCGGGCTCAAAGTCGGCCGAGCGGCCCAGCCGTAGGCTGTCTCTCAGAAAAGGAGACCGCCATGTGGCCAGGAATGATGCTGCTGCTGCGCGAGTTCGCTCGGCGTCCCACGATCGATCACCCTGAACTCGTCGATCCGGGGCTGGGGCCCTGGGGGCTGGGCCTGGCGCCCATGCCGCCGATGACGTCCATGTCGCCCCTCGCGCCGCCCGTGGTCGACCGCTGGGCCAAGCCGTCGCGGCCCCGGCCGCGGTTGCAGCCGGCCGACCTGCGGCTGGTCCGCTGACGCCGCCGGCGCTTCCCCAACCGGCCTGCCGCCTGGCCGTCATCCGAGAGAGTTTCGAAGAATGGACTTTTCACTGACCGAGCGGCAGGCCGAATGGCGCGACCGCGTGCGCGCCTTCATCGACCGGCACATCGTTCCCGCCATCCCGCACTACCAGACCCAGACCCGCAAGGAAGGCGCCGAGCGCTGGCAGGTCATCCCGATCGTCGAGGAGCTTAAGGCGCGGGCCTATGCGGAAGGATTGTGGAACCTGTTCCTGCCGCCGTCCGAGCACGACGACGGCGAGTTCCACGGCGCGGGCCTCAGCAATCTGGAATACGCTCTCTGCGCCGAGGAGATGGGCCGCATCGGCTTCGCCTCGGAGGTCTTCAACTGCTCGGCGCCCGACACCGGCAACATGGAGGTCCTGCACCGCTACGGCTCGGCCGACCAGAAGGCGCAATGGCTGGCGCCGCTGATGGCCGGCGAGATTCGCTCAGCCTTCCTGATGACCGAGCCGGACGTCGCCTCGTCCGACGCCACCAATATCGAGACGCGGATCGTGCGCGACGGCGACAGCTACGTCATCAACGGCCGCAAGTGGTGGTCGTCCGGCGTCGGCGATCCGCGCTGCAAGATCGCCATCGTGATGGGCAAGACCGACCCGGATGCGGCGCGCCACGCCCAGCAGTCGCAGATCCTGGTGCCGCTCGACACGCCCGGCGTCCATGTCGAGCGCATGCTGCCGGTCTTCGGCTATGACGATGCGCCCCACGGCCACGCCGAGGTGGTGCTGCGCAACGTGCGCGTGCCGGCCGCCAACCTGATCCTCGGGGAAGGGCGGGGTTTCGAGATCGCCCAGGGCCGCCTGGGGCCGGGCCGCATTCATCACTGCATGCGCACCCTGGGCGTCGCCGAGGTCGCGCTGGAGAAGATGACCGACCGGCTGCTCTCGCGGGTCGCCTTCGGCAAGCGCCTGGCCGACCAGTCGCTCTGGGAACAGCGGATCGCCGAGGCGCGGCTCGACATCGAGATGACCCGGCTGATGTGCCTGAAGGCCGCGGACATGATGGACCGCCACGGCGCCAAGGCCGCCCAGCTCGAGATCGCCCTTATCAAGGTCGCCGCGCCGCGGACCGCGCTCAAGGTCCTGGACGATGCGATGCAGGCCCATGGCGGCGGCGGGATGTCCGAGGACTTCGGCCTGGCGCGGGCCTATGCGGGGGTCCGCTCCCTGCGCATCGCCGACGGCCCCGACGAGGTCCACAAGCGCGCCATCGCCCGCCTGGAGATCGGCCGTCATGGCGAACGGGTCCGCGCCTGGCGCGAAGGCGTCTCTCATCCGGTCGAGCCGTCCCTATGACGGCTTGACCAACGACAGGCGGCGGCTTGATGCGCATCAAAGATGACGCCGGCGTCATCTTTTACGGTTCCTCTCGCGCCGGAACGCCGGCGAGGGAGGATGAAACCATGCTGCAAGTGCACGAAGTCGCCGGCCCGCCGACGGAAGTCCAGGTCTTCGACGACGACGAGATCGCCGCCCGCCTGACGGACCGCGATGTCGAGACCATCCGCGAGATCTTCCAAACCCCGCTCACCGGCTCGTACAACTGGGACTACGAGACCGCCAACACCAAGATCCGGCGGCTGTACGAGCTGGGCAAGCGGTTCAACTGGAACGTCGAATTCGACATCGACTGGTCCCAGCCGCGCCCGGCGCCGGGCCAGGCGCGCGACGCCGAGCCGGAGGGCTTCGCCGCCCATCCGAAGTTCAAGGCCCTGTCGCCCGAGCAGCAGGCGGAGTTCGGCCGCCGCACCCTGGCCCAGACCTTGTCGCAGTTCCTGCACGGGGAGCAGGGCGCCCTGATGGTCGCCTCCCAACTGGTCAGTTGCGCCCCGACCCACGACGCCAAGCTCTACGCCGCCTCCCAGACCTTCGACGAGGCGCGGCACGTCGAGGTGTTCCATCGCTATCTGATGGAACGCTGCCGGATGATCTATCCGATCAATCCGAGCCTGAAGTTCCTGCTGGACAAGGTGCTGACCGATCCGCGCTGGGACCTGAAGTTCATCGGCATGCAGATTCTGATCGAAGGCCTGGCCCTGGCCGCGTTCCAGACCATTCATTCGACTACGGACGATCCGCTGCTGCGCGACGTGGTCGGGCTGGTGATGCGCGACGAAGGCCGGCACGTGGCCTTCGGCGTCAACTATCTTGAGGACTGGATCCGCGCCCTGCCGGAAGACCAGATCGAGGAGCGCGCCCAGTTCGCCTACGAGGCCTGCGTGGTCATGCGCAACCGCCTGGTCTCGACCACTGTCGCCGAGGAGTTCGGCTTCACCCGCGAGGAGGCGGTGGAGATCAACAACGCCGCCCAGGGCGGCCAGGCGTTCCGGACCTTCCTGTTCGAACGCATGATCCCCAACCTGAAGCGGGTCGGCCTGCTGACCGACAAGATCCGGCCGAAGTTCGAGGAACTGGGCGTGCTCCAGTTCGAAAATCTCAAGCACGACGGGATGATCGACTGGTCGGCGCTGGAAAAGCCGCTGGATCTCAAGTCCCACGCGGCCTGAGCCTTCGGGCCGGGACGACGGGCCGCAGGCCGTTCGGGTCTGCGGCCCTGTCGCTTGATATCGGGCAAGGTCGGCTCGCCCGCGCCGGTCTATCGGTGGTTCGCGGAGGGCCGTCCCGGCCTTCCTGGCGCATTCGCCCGACCAACGGAGCTCCCGGCGATGAAATTCGGAATCGACGAAACCCTGCCGTTTCATCCGCTCAACATCGCCATCCTGACCATTTCCGACAGCCGCACCGCCCAGACCGACACCTCCGGCGCCCTGCTCGCCGAACGCGCGGCCCGGGCCGGACACAGGGTTTCGGGCCAGGCCATCGTCCCCGACCAGATCGATGCGATCCGCCGCCAGGTGCTGGCCTGGGCGGTGAGCCCGGCGATCGACGTCATCATCGCCACCGGCGGCACCGGCTTTTCGCCGCGCGACGTCACGCCCGAGGCGGTGCGCCCGTTGCTGGACCGCGAGATGGACGGGTTCTCGGCCGTCTTCCATCAGGCCAGTTCCCAGACCGTCGGGGTCTCCACCCTTCAGTCGCGCGCCCTGGCCGGGCAGATCGGCGACAGGTTCATCTTCTGCGTGCCCGGCTCGACCGGCGCCTGCCGCGACGCCTGGGACCTGGTGCTGGCCCAGGAGCTCGACAGCCGTTTCCGCCCCTGTTCGCTGGTCGGCCAGGTTCCGCGCTTCCGGGGCGTCTGCGCATGATGGCCTTCGACGACGCCCTCGAGGCGGTCCTGGCCATGGCCCGGCCGACCGGCGTCGAACGCGTGGATCTGGCGCAGGCGCAGGGCCGGGTCCTCGCCGCGCCCCTGGTCGCGCGTTCGGCCTCCCCGGCGACGGACGTTTCGGCGATGGACGGCTATGCGGCCCTCGACGCCGACCTCCAGCTTCCGGGCGCGGCCTTGACCCTGGCCGGCGAGGCGCGGCCCGGTTCGCTTCCCTCCGACGCCCTCGCGCCGGGCCTGTGCCTGAGGGTGTTCACCGGCGCGCCCGCGCCGCTGGGCGCCAGCCGGGTCGTCCTCCAGGAAGAGGTGCGGCGTGAGGGCGAGGTGGTGGTGTTCCCGGCCGTCTGCCCGCAGCGCAACCATGTCCGCAAGGCCGGCTCGGACTTCGCCGCCGGCGACGTCCTGCTGGAGGCGGGCGCGCTGCTGGATGCGCCGCGCATGGTCGCCCTGGCCGCCGCCGACGTGGCCGAGGTCGAGGTCCATCGCCGGCCCCGCATCCGGCTCATCGCCACGGGCGATGAGATCCGCGCGCCGGGCTCGGGATACGGCGGCATACCTGACAGCCTGTCCTTCGGCGTCGCGGCCCTTGTGCGCCAGTGGGGCGGGGAGGTGGTCGGCCGCGCGCGCCATGTCGACGATCTCGGCGATCTCGAAAGGGCGGCGGGCGAGGCCCTGGCGGACGCCGACATCGTCGTGGTCAGCGGCGGCGCCTCGGTCGGCGACCACGACCTGGCGCGCGCCATGTTCGCCGCTCATGGCCTGGAGCTCGTGGTCGACAAGGTCGCCATCAAGCCGGGCAAGCCGGTCTGGTTCGGGCGCTGCCGGGGAAGGCTGGTCGCCGGCCTGCCGGGCAACCCGACCTCGGCCATGGTGACCGCGCGGCTGCTGCTGGCGCCGCTCGTCGCCGCCGTTGCGGGCCGGGGCGGGGCGCCCGCCTCGCGCTGGGACTGGGAACGTCTCGCCGCCGATCTGCCCCCTTGCGGCGACCGCGAGACCTATGTGCGGGTCGCCCGCACGGATGGCGGGCTTGCGCCGCTCCCCAATCAGGATTCCGCCTCCCAGGCGATGCTCGGCGCCAGCGACGGCCTGGTTCGCCGCCGGCCGGGCGACCCGGTTCTGCGCGCGGGCGAGTTCGTGCCGATGCTCGCGTTCTGAAGCGGTCGTCCGTCTTGATGGAGATCAAGCTCCCCGCCGCCTCGGGCCGCTAGGCTGGACGTCATCGCCCAGGGGCGTTTCGCGAAGAAAGACCCGCCGGATGAACAAGCTGGTCGACGGCTTCGGCCGCCGCTTCACCTACCTGCGCCTTTCGGTCACCGAGGCCTGCAACTTCCGCTGCACCTACTGCCTGCCGAACGGCTATCGCAGGACCGAGCGCGTGGAGTTCCTGACCGTCGAGGAGATCGGCCGTCTGGTGGAGGGTTTCGCGCGCCTGGGGGTGCGCAAGGTGCGGCTGACCGGCGGCGAGCCGACCGTGCGCCGCGACATCGGCGACATCATCGCCCGCGTGGCCGCCGTCCCGGGGATCGAGACGGTCGCCATGACCACCAACGGCTGGAACCTGGCGCGGCGCATCGCCGACTGGCGCGCCCAGGGCCTGACCAACCTGAACGTCAGCCTGGACTCCCTGGACCGCGAGACCTTCCACGCCACCACCGGCCACGATCGGCTGCAGGCGGTGCTGGAGGGCCTGGACGCCGCCCTGGCGCTCGGCCTGCGCTCGGTGAAGGTGAATGCGGTGCTGCTGAAGGACACCCTCGGGCCGGGCCTGGAAGCCTTCGCAAGCTTCGTGCGCGAGCGCCCGGTGGCGGTGCGGTTCATCGAACTCATGCGCACCGCCGACAACCCCGACTACTTCGCCGCCAACCATGTCGGCGGCGGCGTGGTGCGCGACTGGCTGGTGCAGGAGGGCTGGAGCCCCCGGCCCCGCGAACGCGACGACGGCCCGGCCATGGAGTACCTGCATCCGGGCCATGCCGGCCGGCTCGGCCTCATCGCCCCCTATGCGGCGGGGTTCTGCGATAGCTGCAACCGCCTGCGCGTCACCGCGCGGGGCAATCTGCGCCTGTGCCTGTTCGGCAACGGCGGCGTCGACCTGCGCGACCTGCTGGGCCCTGAACAGGATGCGGCGCTGGACGAGCGCATCCGCACCTCGCTGTTCGGCAAGACCGCGGGCCATCGCCTGAACCTCGGCGAGCCGGGCGACACCCGCAATCTTTCGCAGTTCGGCGGCTAACCCCGGGCGCGCATGAGCTGGGCCGTGGGCCAGAGTTCGCGCTCGGCCTTGCCGACCACGGTTCCGTCCAGCGGCATGTGGTTGTCGATCAGCGGCGAGGGCTTGGCCAGCCGGCGGATGAGGCCGGGCCGACCTAGGGTGACGGCGGGCCCGTTCACCACCACGCCGTAGTCGGACAGGTTGGCGAAGGCGCGCGAGAGGTTCTCCGGCGTCATGCCGAGCAGCGCCGCCAGCACCCGCTTCTCGTGCGGCAGGGTGAAGGTCTCCCGGCCGCCCTGGTGAGCCTGCTGCGAGAGCAGGTAGTTGGCCAGGCGTTCGGCCCCGCCGCGCAGCTTCTGGTTCTTGATCGTGCGCACCAGGCCCCGGTAGCAGCCGGAAAGCTCCTGGGCCACGGCCATGGAGAACAGCGGGTCGGTGCGCGCCGCGCGCCGCAGCGCCTCGCCGGGCAGCATCAGGATGGTCGAGGCCTCGAGGGTCTCGGCGCCCATCAGGGCGTCCGCGTCCAGGATGACGGCGGCCAGGATGAAGGTCGAGACCGGCCGCAGCACCGCCAGCGTGGTCTCCTTGTCGTTCCAGGTCCCGCTCAGTTCGACGATGCCGTCGAGCAGGATGTAGAGGAAGTCGACGGGGTCGCCCTCGGTCAGGAGGGTCGCGCCGGCGCGGAACCGCTGCAGGAAGGCGCTGGCCGTCAGTTGGCCGAAGGTCTCGTCGCTCGCGTCCGCGAAGAGCGGCAGGGACCGAATCTGCTCCAGGTCGTGGGCTCTCAAGGGCATCGGAAAGTCCTCAATCGATGCCCCGAGTGTCGAGCCGCGCCGGAGGGCCGGCGTTGACATGCGTCAAGCTATGGCGACGCTCCGCCTCCGGAAGAATACGGGGTTGCAGCGCCGCCTTTCACCTCCGCCCGCTCTCGGGACGTTGAAGATTGGCCATTTCCGGCAGGGCTGGCAACCGGCCGAGTTCGGGGGTCTTGGCGCGCTCCATCCGGCGGATGGCCAGGTGCATCCAGGCCAGGGCCGTCGCGACCAGGGCGAACAGCAGCATGAAGCAGCTCGTCCAGATGTGGGTGAGGTCGTTCATCACCCCGAAGGCCAGGGGCAGGACGAACCCGCCCAGCCCGCCGATCATGCCGACCAGCCCGCCGACCGCGCCGATCTCCTGCGGGTAGTAGACCGGGATGTGCTTGAAGACCGCCGCCATGCCCAGGCTCATGAAGAACCCCAGGATCACCAGCACGGTCATGAACACCGGCAGCGGCGTGGCGATGCGGAAGGCGATCGGCCCGTCGATGCCGTCGACCACGTAGCTGGTGGCCGGATAGGAGAGCACGAAGGCCCCCACCACGGCCGCGCCGAAGGCCGCGTACATCACCGAGCGCGCGCCGATCTTGTCGGACAGCCAGCCGCCGAAGATGCGGAACCCCGCCGCCGACAGGGAGAAGGCCGCGGCCAGCACGCCGGCGACCTTGATGTCGACCTGATAGACGCCGACCAGATAGCGCGGCAGCCACAGGGCCAGGGCCACGAACGCCCCGTAGTGGAAGAAGTAGTAGAGCGAGAAGCGCCACACCTGCAGCCGCTTCAGCGGCGCGAACTGCGCCAGCAGCGAGGGCGGCGGCGTCTTGGCCGCGCGCCGCTGGGCCAGTTGCGGCTCGTCCTTGCTGATGAGGAAGAAGGCCAGCCCGGCCACGATCAGGGCGACGGCCCAGATCCGCGCAACCATCGGCCAGCCCATGGCCGTCATCACGAAGGGCGCGCCGAAATTGGTGACCGCCGCGCCGACGTTGCCGGCGCCGTAGATGCCGAGGACGGCCCCCTGGCGCTGGGGTGGATAGAACTTGGAGACATAGGCGACGCCGGCCGCGAACGCGCCGCCCGCCAGGCCGAGGCCCAGGGCGGCGAGCAGCATGTGGGCGTAGGTGGTGGCGTAGGAGAGGCCGATCGCCGAAACGCCGGCCGTCAGCATGATGACCAGCTTGACCAGCCGCCCGCCGAAGCGGTCGGCCAGCACGCCCAGCGCCACGCGGCTGAGCGAGCCGGTCAGGATCGGCGTGCCGGCCAACAGGCCGAACTGGGTGTCGGTCAGGCCTAGGTCCTGTTTGATCCGTACACCGATGATCGAGAAGATCGTCCATACGGCGATACAGGCGGCGAAGGCCAGGGTGCTCATCCACAGCGCCCGTGACGCCGTCCCGTTCGTCTCGCGATCAGAAACGCTCACGTCAGTCCCCCTGCGGTCAGAGTCGCATATCCAAAGGGCCTCTTCGGAGGCCATGGCCGCAGTAAGCGTGGCGCTTGCGAACTTGCATTTGACATCCGGCAAGTAGCGGGCGCCGCGGCCGTTCGGCTTGATCCGCATCAAGTGACTCGCCGCGCGCGCCGCCTACGGTCTGTGAGCGGTCGCGCGGCCGCCTTTCGGTGAAAGCCCTCTGGTCACGGATTTTGCGGCATGAGCCATACTTTCGATCGTCTCGCCTTTTTCACCCGCAAGACCGAGCTATTCTCCAACGGCCATGGCGTGATGAACGACGAGGACCGGAGCTGGGAGGAGGCCTACCGCTCGCGCTGGCGCCACGACAAGATCGTGCGCTCCACCCATGGGGTGAACTGCACCGGCTCCTGTTCGTGGAAGATCTACGTCAAGGGCGGGATCGTGACCGGGGAGACCCAGCAGACCGACTATCCCCGCACCCGCCCCGAACTGCCCAATCACGAACCGCGCGGCTGCGCGCGGGGCGCCAGCTATAGCTGGTACCTCTATTCGGCCAACCGGGTGAAATATCCGCTGGTCCGTTCGCGGCTGCTCAAGCTCTGGCGCGCGGCGCGCGCGGTGCGCACTCCCGTCGCGGCCTGGGCCTCGATCCAGAGCGATCCGGCCCAGCGCGCCAGCTACACCTCGATGCGCGGCTCCGGCGGCTTCGTGCGGGCGACCTGGGACGAGGTGACCGAGATCATCGCCGCGGCCAACGCCTATACGGTCAAGACCTTCGGCCCCGACCGCGTGTTCGGCTTCTCGCCGATCCCCGCCATGTCGATGGTCTCCTACGCGGCCGGCGCGCGCTACCTGCAGCTCCTCGGCGGCGTCTGCGGCTCGTTCTACGACTGGTACTGCGACCTGCCCCCGGCCTCGCCCCAGACCTGGGGCGAACAGACCGACGTCGCCGAAAGCGCCGACTGGTACAATTCCAGCTTCCTGCTGCTCTGGGGATCGAACGTCCCGCAGACGCGCACCCCCGACGCCCACTTCTATACCGAGGCGCGCTATCGCGGCGCCAAGTCGGTGGTGATCTGCCCGGACTATTCGGAAGCCTCGAAGTTCTCCGACCTGTGGCTGTCGGTGAAGCAGGGCACGGACGCGGCCCTGGCGATGGCCTTCGGCCATGTGATCCTCAAGGAGTTCCACCTGGACCGCCAGGTGCCGTATTTCCGCGACTATCTGCGCCGCTACAGCGACCTGCCGATGCTGGTGCGCCTGGTCCCGCAGGGCGACGGCTTCGCGCCCGAGCGCCTGCTGCGGGCCGCGGACTTCGACGGCGCCCTGACCGAGGCGAACAATCCCGAATGGAAGACCGTCGCCCTCGACGAGACCAGCGGCGAGGTCGTGGTCCCCAGCGGCTCGATCGGCTTCCGCTGGGGCGAGGACGGCAAGTGGAACCTCGAGGAGCGGGACGGGCAGGGCCGTGAGGTCAGCCTGCGCCTGGGCCTGAAGGGCGCGCACGACGAGGTCGTCCCCGTCCGCTTCCCCTATTTCGCCAACACTGCGGCCAATGGCTTCACCTCGACCGAGCACCCGGACGTGCTGGTGCGCAACGTGCCGGTCAAGCGCCTCAAGCTGGCCGAGGGCGAGACCCTGGTGGCCTGCGTCTACGACCTGTTCCTCGCCAACTACGGCGTCGACCAGGGCTTCGGCGGGACCAACCTGCCGGCCAGCTACGACGATCTGGAGCCCTATTCGCCGGCCTGGGCCGAGGCCATCACCACGGTCCCGGCCGAGCAGATCATCGCCGTCGCCCGCGGGTTCGCGTCCAACGCCGAGAAGACCGAGGGCAAGTCCATGGTCATCATCGGGGCGGCCATGAACCACTGGTATCACATGGACATGAGCTACCGCGGCGTCATCAACATGCTGGTGATGTGCGGCTGCATCGGCAAGTCCGGCGGCGGCTGGTCCCACTATGTCGGTCAGGAGAAGCTGCGGCCCCAGACCGGCTGGGCGCCCCTGGCCTTCGCGACCGACTGGGTGCGCCCGCCGCGCCAGCAGAACTCGACCTCGTTCTTCTACGCCCACACCGGCCAGTGGCGCTACGAGACCGTGGGCGTGGACGAGATCCTTTCGCCCACGGCGCCCGAAGGCCCCTGGGACGGCGCGCTCATCGACTTCAACGTCCGCGCCGAGCGCATGGGCTGGCTGCCTTCGGCCCCGGCTCTGAAGACCAATCCGCTGGAGGTCGCCAAGGCCGCCGCCGCCGAAGGCGTCGACCCCAAGGACTACACGGTCCGGCAGCTAAAGAGCCGCCAGCTCGAGATGTCCTGCATGGACCCGGACGACCCGGCCAACTGGCCGCGCAACATGTTCGTCTGGCGCTCGAACCTGCTGGGCTCGTCCGGCAAGGGCCACGAATATTTCCTCAAGCACCTGCTGGGCGCGTCCCACGGCGTTCAGGGCAAGGACCTTGGCCAGACCGGCGGCCAGAAGCCCAAGGAGGTCGCCTGGCACGACCAGGCGCCGGAGGGAAAGCTCGACCTGCTGGTCACGCTCGACTTCCGCATGTCCACCACGGCGGTCTATTCCGACATCGTCCTGCCGACCGCCACCTGGTACGAAAAGAACGACCTCAACACCTCGGACATGCACCCCTTCATCCACCCGCTGTCGGCGGCGGTGGACCCGGCGTGGGAGGCCAAGTCCGACTGGGAGATCTTCAAGGCCATCGCCAAGCGGTTCTCGGCCGTCGCGCCCGAGGTGCTGGGCGTGGAAAAGGACGTCGTCCTGACCCCCATCCAGCATGACAGCGCCGCCGAACTGGCCCAGCCGTTCGACGTCAAGGACTGGTATCACGACGAGTGCGAGCCGGTCCCCGGCAAGACCATGCCGCAGATCACGGTGGTCGAGCGCGACTATCCCAATCTCTACAAGTGCTTCACGGCCCTGGGCCCGCTGCTGGAAAACGCCGGCAACGGCGGCAAGGGGCTGGGCTGGAAGACCGGGCACGAGGTCGACCTGCTGCGCGACCTCAACGGCCCGGTGCTCGATCCGGGCCTGACCCAGGGCATGCCGCAGATCGACACCGACATCGATGCCTGCGAGACCATCCTGACCCTGGCGCCGGAGACCAACGGCGAGGTGGCGATGAAGGCCTGGACGGCGCTGGGCCGCCAGACCGGCCGCGAGCATACCCACCTGGCCGCGCCGAAGGAGGACGAGAAGATCCGCTACCGCGATCTGCTCGCCCAGCCGCGCAAGATCATCTCGTCCCCGACCTGGTCGGGCATCGAGAGCGAGCATGTCTGCTACACGGCCGGCTACACCAACGTCCACGAGCTGATCCCCTGGCGAACGCTGTCGGGGCGACAGGAACTCTACCAGGACCATCTCTGGATGCGGGCGTTCGGCGAGGCGCTGTGCGTCTACAAGCCGCCGGTGGACCTGAAGACCACCTATGTCCAGGGCCGCAAGCCCAACGGCGAGCGTGAGATCGCGCTGAACTTCATCACGCCGCACCAGAAGTGGGGCATCCACTCGACCTATACCGACAACCTGCTGATGCTGACGCTCAATCGCGGCGGCCCGGTGGTCTGGATTTCGGAGACGGACGCCAAGACGGCGGGGATCGTCGACAACGACTGGATCGAGGCCTTCAACGCCAACGGCGCCCTGACCGCGCGGGCGGTCGTGTCCCAGCGCATCCGCCCGGGGACGACCTTCATGTACCACGCCCAGGAAAAGATCGTGAACACGCCCGGGTCGGAGATCACCGGCCTGCGCGGCGGCATCCACAACTCGTGCACCCGCACGGTGCTCAAGCCGACCCACATGATCGGCGGCTACGCCCAGCTCGCCTACGGCTTCAACTATTACGGGACGGTCGGTTCCAACCGGGACGAGTTCGTCATCATTCGCAAGATGAGGAAGGTCGACTGGCTGGAAGAAAAACTGTCGCCGCAGGAGGCCGGCCAATGAAAGTTCGCGCTCAGATCGGCATGGTGCTGAACCTCGACAAGTGCATCGGCTGCCACACCTGCTCGGTCACCTGCAAGAACGTGTGGACCACGCGCAAGGGCGTCGAATACGCCTGGTTCAACAATGTCGAGACCAAGCCTGGCATCGGCTTTCCCAAGGACTGGGAGAACCAGAAGCGCTGGAACGGCGGCTGGGCCCGCAAGGCCAACGGCAAGATCGAGCCGCGCATGGGCCCCAAGTGGCGCATCCTCGCCAAGATCTTCGCCAATCCCGACCTGCCCGAGATCGACGACTATTACGAGCCGTTCGACTTCGACTACGCCCATCTCCAGATG
>MEEW01000026.1 GCA_001724985.1 Phenylobacterium sp. SCN 69-14 | reverse complement strand
CGGCGGCGCGGTCGGCGAGGCGCCCGCAGGCTTCGAAGTGCTGGAGGTGGTCACCCAGCAGGGGCGCACGCGCTTCTTCGTGGAGATCGCCGACACCGACGCCGAGCGCGAACGCGGCCTGATGTTCCGCAAGGAGGTCCCTCCGGACCGCGGCATGCTGTTCGACTTCAAGACGCCGCGCGAGGTGGCGTTCTGGATGAAAAACACCCTGGTCCCGCTCGACATCATCTACATCCGGCCCGATGGCGTGGTGCTGTCGATCGCGCGAAACACCACGCCCTTGTCCGAGGCGCCGATCCCGTCGGGCGGCCCGGTGGTGGGCGTGCTGGAGCTGGCGGGCGGACGCGCGGCCGAGATCGGCCTGCTGCCGGGCGACAGGATCGAGCATCGGATCTTCAAGCGTGGCTGAGCAGGACATCATCCCCGACCCGCCGGAAGGCTTCGTCGCTTCGGGCAGCCGCGGCCCTTTCTCGAGCCACAATGGCCCCTATTTCCATCGCGCGCAGCCGGGCGAACTGACCGAGCAGGCCTTCTACGCCCTGCCGCGGCACGCCAACGGCCTGGGCCTGGTGCACGGCGGCATGCTGACCGCCTTCCTCGACGGCCTGATGGGGGCGGCGGTCTATCGCTCGGCGCGCCAGACGGCGGTGACCATCCACCTGTCCGTGGACTTCCTGCACATGGCCCGGGTCGGTGAATGGGTGATGGGCGAGGCGCGCGTCACACGCGCCACCCGCGACGTGGCGTTCGTCGAGGCGCGCGCCCATGCGAACGGCGTCGACGCCGTGCGCGGCTCGGGCGTCTTCAAGCTGATGCGCCGCCACGGCTGAAACCGGCCGCGGCTTTTGTTCAATTGCGGGAAAGGCCAAAGCCTTATATCCCCCGCGCACCGGCGCTTCTCGGGGTGTAGCGCAGCCTGGTAGCGCATCTGCTTTGGGAGCAGAGGGTCGGAGGTTCGAATCCTCTCGCCCCGACCAGCGCCGGAGCAAATCGAAGAGGGTCCGCATGCTCGCGCGCATCTACCGTCCGGCCAAGAACGCCATGCAGTCCGGCAAGGCCAACACCAAGGACTGGGTGCTGGAATTCGAGCCGGCCTCGGCGCGCCGCTCCGATCCGCTGATGGGCTGGACCCTGACCAACGACACCAACGGCCAGATCCGCCTCGCCTTCGAGACCAGCGACGAGGCGGTCGCCTACGCCCAGGCGCACGGCATCGCGTTCCAGATCACCGAGCCGAAGACCCCCAAGCGCATCATCAAGGCCTATGCGGACAACTTCGCCTATGGCCGCAAGCAGCCCTGGACCCACTGAGGCCGCACGGGCGCCCTTAGCTCAACCGGATAGAGCATCCGCCTTCTAAGCGGACGGTTGCAGGTTCGAGTCCTGCAGGGCGCGCCATTTCCTCCGCAGGCGTCACGCCCCGGCGCGCGGGAGGGAAACCTTTACGGACAGGCGGCGATAACCTACGTATCGTGAATGTATATACATAGAGGCCGTCATGCGCGTTCAGGTCAAGAGATGGGGCAATAGCGCCTCGGTCCGTATTCCGGCTTCGGTGATGGCGGCGGCCTCCCTGCGCGTGGACCAGGCGGTGGATATCCGCGAGGAAGGCGGCCGGGTGATCATCGAGCCCGTGTCGGCGCCCAGCTACGACCTCGATGAGCTGCTGGCGAAGATGACGCCCGAGACCTTCCCCGAAGACGCGGACCTTGGCCCCCCGGTGGGCGGCGAGGCGTGGTGAGCCGCTACGTCCCCGACAGCGGGGACATCGTCTGGCTGCAGTTCGACCCGCAGGCGGGGCATGAGCAGACCGGTCATCGCCCAGCCTTGGTGCTGTCGCCCGCCCGTTACAATCGGGCCAGAGGCATGATGATCTGCTGCCCGATGACCTCGCGGATCAAGGGCTATCCCTTCGAGGTGGTGGTCAGCGAAGACCCGCCGAGCGCGGTCTTGGCCGATCAGATCAAGAGCCTCGACTGGCGGGCGCGGATGGCTGTGCGCAAGGGAAAGGCCTCGCAGGCCGTGCTCGTCGACGTACAGGCCAAGCTCCGGGCGCTGCTCGGCCTGTGAGGAAACGCCAGAGCGTGAGCGGAAAAGCTCTAGGGGCCGGTCTCAGCCCGCCCGCTCCGCATAGACGTCGAGCGCCTGGCGCAGGTCGGCGATCAGGTCGGCTTCGGCTTCCAGCCCGATATGCAGGCGCATCAGCGGGCCGGCGTAGGTCGGGACGAAGCTGCGCTTGCCAAGCTGCGGATCGCTGCCGATCGCCAGGCTCTCGAACCCGCCCCAGGAAAAGCCGAGGCCGAACACCCTCAAGGCGTCCAGGAAAGCGTCGACCGCCGCCATCGAACCGGGGCGCAGCACGAAGCCGAACAGGCCGCAGGCGCCGCTATAGTCCCGCTTCCAGAGTTCGTGGTCGGGCGCGCCGGGCAGGGCGGGGTGGATGACCTCGGCCACCTCCGGCTGCTCGGCCAGCCAGGCGGCGATGCGCAAGGCCGCCTCGCCCTGCAGTTTCAGGCGGGCCGGGAGCGTGCGCAGGCCGCGCAGCATCTGGTAGGCGTCTTCGGCCGAGACCGCCCAGCCCAGGTTGAGCACGCCGTCGTCCAGCTTCTGGACCAGGGCCGGATCGCGCGCCGCCGCCGAGCCCATGAACACGTCCGAATGGCCGCCGACATATTTGGTCAGGGCCTGGACGCTGATGTCCACGCCATGCTCCAGCGGCTTGAAGAGGTAGCCCGCGCCCCAGGTGTTGTCGGTCAGGGTCAGCACGCCGCGGCCCTTGGCCAGGGCGGCGACGGCGGCCAGGTCCTGCATCTCGAAGGTGAGCGAGCCGGGCGATTCCATGACGATCAGGCGCGTGGCGGGAACCGCCTGGTCCAGCACGGCCTGCGGCGGCAGGCGCGGATCGAAATAGCGGACGCCGACGCCGTAGCGCTTCAGCACGTTGTCGCAGAACCGCCGGGTCGGCTTGTAGACATTGTCGGCGACGAGCACGTCGTCCCCGGCCTGGAGCAGCGCCAGCAGCGCTCCGGTCACGGCGGCCAGGCCCGAGGGATAGAGGCGCACGCCCGCCGCGCCCTCCATCTCGGCCAGGGCGTCCTTCAGAGCCTCGTGCGCCGCCAGGCCGCCGCGGCCATAGGTCAGGTAGTTGTCGTCGTCATAGAGCGCCGCGGCGCAGGGCAGCAGCACCGTCGAACCCTTCTGGATCGGCGGCCCGACCGTCCTCACCAGATCCTGCGAACCGGCCCCGGCGTGGATGAGGCGGGTTTCTTCTTGCATACGGGTTGACGGGTCGGAGCGAACTTGAGCCATGATCGAGCGCACTTAGAGCCTTGCCGACTGCGCAATCAAGGAGGACGGACCAATCTCCCTGCCCAGTATTTCTCCGCGCATGTCGAGCAGCCTGGCTTTCGCCCTCGTTCTGGCCGCCTGCGGCAAGACCGAACCGCCTCCGCCCCCGCCGCCGCCCAAGGTCGAGACCCCGGTGATGGCGGCGACCTACCAGCCCAAGCCCAGCCCGACCCTGGAGACGGTCCGCAAGCGCGGATGGCTGGCCTGCGGCGTCAATTCGGGGCTGGCGGGTTTCGCCTTCGCCGACGATCGCGGCGTGTGGCGCGGTTTCGATGTCGATATCTGCCACGCCATCGCCGCCGCGACGCTCGGCGACGCCAAGGCCGTGCGGTTCTTCCCGGTGGATGCGACCGAGCGTTTCACGGCGTTGCGGGCCGGCAAGATCGACGTCCTGTCGCGCAACACCTCCTGGACCCTGGCGCGCGATGCGGGCGAGGGGATCGACTTCACCGCCATCACCTATTTCGACGGCGAGGGCTTCCTGGCGCCCAAGTCGCTCACCCTGACCAGCGCCGACGAACTGAACGGCGCGCGCATCTGCGTCCAGGGCGGCACGGCCAGCGAGACCAACCTGGCCGATTATTTCAAGGCCCGGGGCCTGAACTACACGCCCGTCGTGGTCGCCAACGAGGCCGAGGCGCGCAGGCTCTATCAGAGCGACGGCTGCGACGCCTTCACGGCCGACGTCTCGGCGCTCGCCTCGTCGCGCTCGGTGATGAACACGCCCAACGCCCACGTGATCCTGCCGACCGTGATCTCCAAGGAGCCGCTGTCGCCGGCCGTGCGCCAGGACGATCCGATCTGGACCGACATCGTCCGCTGGACGGTCTATTCGCTGATCCTGGCCGAGGAACTGGGGGTCAATTCCAAGACCGCGCCCGAACAGGTGAAGACCTCGCCCGATCCGCGCGTCCGCCGGCTGCTGGGCGTGGAAGGCGACTTCGGCGCGCCCATGGGGCTGAGGGCGGACTTCGGCTACCAGGCCATCGTCCAGGTCGGGGCCTATGACGAGATCTTCGACCGCAATGTCGGGGCGAACTCGGCGCTCAAGCTGGAGCGCGGCCACAACGCCCTGTGGAACGCCCCGCAGCCCGGCCTGCTCTACGCGCCGCCCCTCCGCTAGGCGTCTGTGACGACCGGCGCGTCGGCCAGGCCGCCCCATTCGGTCCACGAGCCGTCATAGACCGCGGCCGTCACGCCCAGCCGCGCCAGGGCCAGGGTCAGCACCGAGGCCGTGACCCCCGAACCGCAGGTGGTGACGATGGGCGCGCGCAGGTCGATCCCGGCGGCCTTGAACACCTCGCGCAGATCGCCCGCCGGGCGCAGGGTTCCATCCTCGGCGATCACCTGCTCCCAGGGCAGATTGGCCGCGCCGGGCATGTGGCCAGGCCGCAGGCCGGCGCGCGGCTCGGGCGCCTTGCCGCTGAAGCGGGCGGCCGAGCGGGCGTCGACCATCCGCGCCGAGCCGGTCTGCAGGATCTCGCGGACCTTGGCGGCGTCGCGGACCAGTCCGGGGGCGAAGGCCGGGCTGACCTCGGCCCGGCGGGGAAAGACCTCGCCGGACTCGATGGGGCGGCCCTCGGCCATCCACTTGCGCAGCCCGCCGTCCAGCACGTGGACGGTTTCATAGCCCATGGCGCGGAGCGTCCACCACACCCGCGCCGCCGAGCGGACGCCATGGGTGTCGTAGACGACGATGTCGGCGTCCCGCGACAGGCCCAGGTCTCCCGCCGCCCTGGCGAAGGCCTCCGGCGTCGGCAGCATGTGCGGAAGGTCGGTTTCGGGGTCGGCGATGGCGTCGATGTCGAAGAACACCGCGCCGGGAATATGGGCCTGGAGATATTCCTCGCGGCCGTTGCGCGCCTCGGCCGGCATGTGCCAGCTCCCGTCGACGACGCGGACGTCGGGGCCGCGCAGGCGATCGGCCAGCCAGGCGGTGGAGACGACCGGATCCATGCCTACAGCCACTTGGGAACCGGGAAGCCGCGTTCCTTCAGGAACGCCGGATTGAAGATCTTGCTCTGATAGCGCGCGCCCTGGTCGCACAGGATGGTCACGATGGTGTGGCCTGGGCCCATGTCCTTGGCCATGCGGATCGCGCCGGCGACATTGATCCCGGTCGAGCCGCCCATCACCAGGCCTTCGTGCTCGACCAGATCGAAGATCACGTTCAGCATCTCGAGGTCGTCGATGCGATAGGGATTGTCGACGGTGAGGCCTTCGAGGTTGGCGGTGATGCGGCCCTGGCCGATCCCTTCGCTGATCGAGCCGCCTTCGGCCTTCAGCTCGCCCTCGGCGTACCAGGAATAGAGCGCCGCGCCGTGCGGGTCGGCCAGGCCGATCCTGACGTTCGGATTGCGCGCGCGCAGCCCTTCGGCGACCCCGGCCAGGGTGCCGCCCGAACCGACCGCGCAGATGAAGCCGTCGACCTTGCCGCCGGTCTGCTCCCAGATCTCGGGGGCCGTGGTCTCCACGTGAGCCTGGCGGTTGGCGACATTGTCGAACTGGTTGGCCCAGACCGCGCCGGCCGGCTCCTTGGCGTTCAGCTCCTCGGCCAGGCGGCCGGAATAGCGGACATAGTTGTCGGGGTTGGAGTAGGGGACAGCGTCCACCTCGACCAGCTCGGCGCCGAGCAGGCGGATGGCGTCCTTCTTCTCCTGGCTCTGGGTGCGGGGGATGACGATGGTGGTGCGATAGCCGCTGGCCGCGCCGACCATGGCCAGGCCGATGCCGGTGTTGCCGGCGGTGCCCTCGACGATGCGTCCGCCCGGCCGCAACAGGCCGCGTCGCTCGGCGTCGCGCACGATGTAGAGCGCGGCCCGGTCCTTGACCGAAGCGCCCGGATTCATGAACTCGGCCTTGCCGTAGATGTCGCAGCCGGTCAGCTCGCTGGCGCGGCGCAGGCGGATGAGGGGCGTGTTTCCGATTGCGCCCAAAACGCTGTCTGCAACGGTCATGGCCGGATACTTAAGCCGCCGGGCGGGCAGCGAACAGGGGGTAAAGAGGTATTCCAGCCCCAGGTTTCATCGAACCGCCCTAAGCGAAGCTGCAGGCGCTTCAGGCGCGCGCGAGGCTCAGTTGCACCACATTGGTGCGCTCGGTGCGGAACCCCGCCTCGCAATAGCTGAGATAGAACCGCCAGAGCTTGCGGAACCGCGTGTCGAAGCCGAGCTGGGCGATCTCCTCCCAGGCGCTTTCGAATCTGCGGCCCCATTCGGCCAGGGTGTCGGCATAGTCCTGGCCGAACCGGACGACGCCGGTCCAGGGCAGGCCCGCCGCCTTGGTCACCGCCTGGAGCCTGGCTTCCGACGGCAGCATGCCGCCCGGGAAGATGTACTTCTGGATGAAGTCGGCGCGGCGGCGATAGGCTTCGAAGAACTCGTCGCGGATGGTGATGATCTGCAGGCCGGCGCGCCCGCCCGGCGCCAGCACCTGGCGGATCTTGTTGAAATAGGTCGGCCAGTAGCGCTCGCCCACCGCCTCGAACATCTCGATGGAGGCGACGCGGTCGAAACGGCCCTCGACGTCGCGATAGTCGACCATGCGGATGTCGGCCTGTTCGCCCAGGCCCTGGTCGAACAGGCGCTTGCGGGCGAAATCGAACTGTTCCTTGGAGATGGTGACGCCGGTGACCTGGGCCCCGACCTCCTTGGCCGCGAACTCGGCGAAGCCGCCCCAGCCGCAGCCGATCTCCAGCACCGACTGCCCGCGCTGAAGGCCCATGCCCTGGGCCAGGCTGCGGTACTTGGCGGCCTGGGCCTGGTCGAGCGGCTGGCCCGGCTGCTCGTAGCGGGCCGACGAATAGGTCATCGTCCGGTCCAGCCAGCGCGAATAGAAGGCGTTGCCCAGGTCGTAATGGGCATGGATGTTCTTGCGCGAGCCCTTGCGCGTGTTGGCGTTCAGGCTGTGGCCGATGAAGTTCGCCGCCCGCATCAGCGGATTGCCCAGGAAGAGCTTGGTGAGCCGGTCGAAGTTCAGGCTCATGGCGCAGAGCACCGCCGACAGGTCGGGCGTATCCCATTCGCCGGCCATGTACCCCTCGGCGAATCCGATGTCGCCGGCGGACAGAACCCGGCGCATGAAGCGGAAATCGTGGATGACGATCCGGGCGTCGAAGCCCGGCTCGGTCCCCTTGATCCGCAGTTCGCGGCCGGAGGGCGTCACGAAGGTGAGCGTCCCGCCGCGCCAGTTCAGCGCCAGCAATCGAGCCGCAAAACGAAAGGCCGCCGGAGCCCCGTCCAGGGCGGGCAGCTTTCCGAACGCTCGAGGCGAGGCGGCGATCGCCGCCAACGATGGTTCATGCGCCAGGCTCATGGTCGCAACCCTCGATTTTTCGTCAGCGTAACATCCGATTTGGCGTTGAAGCGAATCAACACCAGTACGCGGGCGCGCGACGGTCGGTTTCAGGCGTTCACGTTTTCGCGCTTGTGAAGCTGGCCGGCCCGCGCCACTTAGGCCTCAGCGGGCGCGGCGCGCCGATCTGGAAAAACCCGGGATTGTCATGACCGTACTGACGCTTGACCGCTGGAATCTCTCGATCGGGGACGGCCAGCCGCTGGTGGTGATCGCGGGCCTGAACGTCATCGAGGACCTGGACCTCGCCCTGGAAACCGGCCGCCATCTCAAGGCGGTGACGGCCGAGCTGGGCCTGCCCTATGTGTTCAAGGCCAGCTTCGACAAGGCCAACCGCTCGTCGGTGAAGAGCTATCGCGGCCCGGGCCTCAAGGAGGGCCTGAAGATCCTGGCCGAGGTGAAGGCCCAGCTCGACGTGCCGATCGCCACCGACCTGCATGAGATCGACCAGGCCGAGCCGGTGGCGGCGGTGGCCGACATCACCCAGATTCCCGCCTTCCTCTGCCGCCAGACCGACCTCGTGGTCGCCACGGCCAAGGCGACCGCCGCGGCCGGCGGCCTGATGCATGTGAAGAAGGCGCAGTTCCTGGCGCCCTGGGACTGCAGGAACATCCTCAGCAAGATCAAGGAGGTCGCCGATGTCGGCGTCATCCTCTGCGAGCGCGGCAGTTCCTTCGGCTACAACAACCTGGTGGTCGACATGCTCGGCATTCCGGAAATGAAGAAGCTGGGCGCGCCGGTGACCATCGACGCCACCCATGCGGTGCAACTGCCGGGAGCCGACCCGCGGACGGGCGGCGCCTCGACCGGGGGGCGGCGCGACGGCGTGGCCGTGATCGCCCGGGCCGCGGTGGCCGCGGGCGCGAACGGCGTCTTCCTCGAATTCCACCCCGAGCCGGACAAGGCGCTGTGCGACGGCCCGAGCTGTCTGCCGCTGGGCGGCGCGCGCGACCTGCTGGCCAGTCTCAAGGCCGTTCATGCGGCCGTGCAGTAATCGGCGTAGGCTCTGAAGCATCATGGACCTTGCGGCCCTTCAGAAGATTCTTTCGGCCCTCTCGGGCGCGCGCATCGTCTGCGTCGGCGACCTGATGGTCGACCGCTTCGTCTATGGCGAGGTGACCCGCGTCTCGCCCGAGGCGCCGATCCCGGTCCTCGCCCGCAAGCGCGAACTGGTGATGCTGGGCGCGGCCGGCAATGTGGCGCGCAACGCCGCGGCCCTGGGCGGGCAGGTCTGCCTGGTCGGCATGATCGGCGGCGACGCCGAGGGCCATGAGGCGCTGCGGCTGATGAAGGCCGAGGAGGGGGTCGAGGGTTTCGTGGTCACCGATCCGGCCCGGCCCACCACCTTGAAGACGCGCTTCGTCTCCGGCGGCCAGCAACTGCTGCGCGTTGACATGGAGACCAGCGGCCCGGCGAGCGGCGAGGTCGAGCAGCGCTTGGTCCGCACGGTTCGGGACGTGGCCAGGGACGCCGGCGTCATCCTGCTGTCGGATTACGGCAAGGGGGTCGTGACCTCGGCGGTGATCGAGGCCTGCCGCGCCAGCGGGGCGCTGATGATCGTCGATTCCAAGGCGCGCTCCTTCGCGCGCTACGGCGCGGTCGACGTGGTCAAGCCCAATGCGGCCGAGCTGGCCCACGCCACCGACATGCCCACCCAGACCGACGCCGAGGTCGAGGCGGCCCTGGCCCACGCCCTGACGCTGTGCGAGGCCAAGGCCATCCTGGTGACGCGCGCGGCCAAGGGCATATCCCTGGCGGTGCGGGGCGAGGCGGTCCGGCACTTCCCCGGCGTCCCGCGCGAGGTGTTCGACGCCTCGGGCGCCGGCGACACCACCCTCGCGGCCCTGGGCGTGGCCCTGGCGGCGAAGGTCGAGATGGCCGATGCGATCGCGTTCGCCATGCTCGCCTCGGGTGTGGCGGTCGGAAAGGCCGGCACGGCGGTCGTGACCCCCGAGGAGCTGATCGAGGCCTCGATCACCGCGCACATGGCCCCGGCCGAGGCCAAGATAGCCACGCCCCAACGCATGGCCGACGAGATCGCCCGCTGGCGCGCCAAGGGGCTGAAGGTCGGCTTCACCAACGGCTGCTTCGACATCCTGCACCGTGGCCATGTCGCCTATCTCGCCCAGGCGCGGGCCTGGTGCGACCGGCTGGTGGTGGGGGTCAATTCCGACCGCTCGGTGCGCGCGCTGAAGGGCGAGGGACGGCCGGTCAACGACCTGGAGAGCCGCGCCATGGTGCTGGCGGGCCTCGGCTCGGTGGACCTGGTCGCGCCGTTCGACGAGGATACCCCCACCGCCCTGATCGAGGCCGCGCGCCCCGACGTGCTCATCAAGGGCGCCGACTACGCCGAGAGCGAGGTGGTCGGCGGCGACTTCGTGAAGGCCTATGGGGGCGAGGTCAGGCTGGCCCGGCTGGTGGACGGCTATTCCACGACCGCGGCCATCGCCCGGATGCAGGAGAAGGCATGACCCGTCGCATCATCTTCGTCACCGGCGGGGCCGGCTTCATCGGCTCCAACATCGTCGCCAAGCTGGCCGAGGACCAGGGCCTCGACGTCGTGGTCTGCGACCGCCTGCGCGAGGCCGAGCTGGGCAAGTGGCGCAACATCGCCAAGCATCCGATCGGCGACTTCGTGGCCCCCGAGGCGATGTTCGACTGGCTGGAGAAGCGCTGGCGCGACGTGGAGCTGGTGGTCCACATGGGCGCGGTGTCGTCCACGACCGAGCCGGACGCCGACAAGATCATCCATTCGAATTTCACCCTCTCTCGCGACCTGTTCCGCTGGTGCGCCGACCGCCAGAGGCGGTTCGTCTACGCTTCCTCGGCCGCGACCTACGGCGACGCCACAGACTTCCAGGACCGCGACGACGTGGAGTCGCTCACGGCGCTGCGGCCGCTGAACACCTATGGCTGGTCCAAGGCGCTGTTCGACCTGTTCGCCGCGCGCCAGGCGGCCCGCGACTACGCCCCGCCCCAGTGGGTGGGGCTCAAGTTCTTCAACGTCTACGGGCCGAACGAAGAGCACAAGCATTCGATGAAATCGGTCGCCTCGCAGATCTGGCCCAAGGTCCGCGACGGCCACGCCGTCCAGCTCTTCAAGTCCTATCGCGAGGGCGTGCCGGACGGCGGCCAGAGCCGCGACTTCGTCTATGTCCGCGATGTCGCCGACGTCGTGGCCTGGCTGGCCGAGAACGAACAGGTGAACGGGGTCTACAACCTCGGCTCGGGCGTGGCGCGGACCTTCGAGGACTTGGCGCGGGCGGTGTTCGCCGCCGCCGGCCGGCCGGCGCAGATCGAGTACACGCCGATGCCGCCGATGATCCGCGACAAGTACCAGTACTTCACCCAGGCCCACATGGAACGCCTGCGGCAGGCGGGCTACCATCGGCCGATGACCAGCCTGGAGGACGGCGTGGGCGACTATGTGAAGCGCTACCTCTCCCAGCCCGATCCCTACCGCTAGGGCGCGCATGGCCGAGCGTCCCCGGGGTTTCAGGCGTCTGGTCGCCGCGGTCGTCCTGGTGGTCGTCGGCGTGCTCGCCGCGGGCGCCTATGTGTGGCGCGACGACATCCTGCGCACCCAGCTCGACCCCAAGGAGCCGTTCCAGACCTACGATCCGCCCCCGGCGCCCGACTATGCGCAGCGGGCGGCCTGGGCGCTGATGCCCCGCGCGCCGCAGGCCCCGACCGAATCCGAGCCGCCCGCCGACGTGTTCTTCGTGGGGCCGACCACCTTCGACGGCGGGCGCCACTGGAACGCGCCGATCGACGATCCCCAGGCCGACCGGCTGTTCCGGCGGGTCATGGCGCCCAACTACGCCGGGCCGTTCGTGAAGGTCGGGCGCATCTTCGCCCCGCGCTATCGCCAGGCCAGCCTCTACACCCTGATGACCCTGCGCGAAGACGCCAAGGAGGCGCGGCGCTTCGCCTATTCCGACGTCGCCGCCGCCTTCCGCTACTACCTGGCCCATTACAACCAGGGCCGCCCCGTCGTCGTGGTCGGGGTGGAGCAGGGCGGCACGCTGGCCACGCGCCTGCTGAGCGAGGCGGTGGCCCGCGATCCGAGCCTGGAGCGGCGCATCGCCGCGGCCTATCTCATCCAGACCGTGGTCCCGAGCGACGACGCCCCGCTGCCGCCGTGCCTGGCCCCGCGCCAGAGCGGCTGCCTTGCGGCCTGGGCCCAGGTCTATGAGGGCGACGTCGAGCGCGCCCAGGCCATCCTCGACCGTTCGCTGGTCTGGGGCGAGGGCGGCCAGCTCGTGAACCTGCAGGGCCGCACGCCGATCTGCTTCAATCCGCTGTTCGGCGGCGTGGTCGACGGCCAGGCGCCGCCGCGCCTGAACCAGGGCGCGACCAACGCCACCGGCCTGGAGTGGGGCGCGCGGCCCGCCTTCCTGACCCGCCAGGTCGGGGCCAGGTGCGAGAAGGGCCTGCTGCGCGTCAGCCGGCCGCACTCGGCCTCGCTGAAACCCTCGGGAAGCTGGACCGACCGGCGGCGCATGGCGCCCTACAACCTCTTCTACGCCGACCTGGAGGCCGATGCGCTCGGCCGCGTCGAGGGCCTGCTGGCCGGCTCTAGCCTGCGTCCTTGAGCGGCGAGGCCGCCCGCCAGTCGAACAGCTCCTGCAGCACCCTCAGCGCCTGTCCCCGCTCGGAAACGAGGTCCGGGTCGCGCTGCAGGATCAGGCGCGCATCGTCTCCGGCCGCGGCGATCAGGTCGCGATGGGCGATGGGATCGGCGAAGACATAGGCCGGGAATCCCGACTGGCGCAGGCCCAGCGCATCCCCGCCGCCGCGCAGCTCCAGGTCCGTCTCGGCGATCAGGAAGCCGTCGTCGGTCCGGCGCAGGATGTCGAGGCGCTTCTGCGCCGTCTCCGACAGCGGCGGGTCGTAGAGCAGCAGGCAGGCGCTCTCGCGCGACCCGCGCCCGACCCGCCCGCGGAGCTGGTGAAGTTGGGCCAGGCCGAACCGCTCGGCCTGCTCGATGACCATGATGGTGGCGTTCGGGACATTGACGCCCACCTCGACCACGGTCGTGGCGACCAGCACCCCGATCTTGCCGTCGGCGAAGTCGGCCATGACGGCGTCCTTCTCCGGCCCGCTCATCTTGCCGTGCACCAGGCCGACGCCGGGCCCGATCCGCTCGCGCAGCTCCTGCGCCCGTTTCTCGGCGGCCTTCAGGTCGATCAGTTCGGACTCGGAGACCAGCGGGCAGATCCAGAAGGCCTGGGCGCCTTGCGCCACGACCTGGTGCAGCCGCGCCTCGACCTCGGCCAGCCGGCTCATCGGCACCGCGCGGGTGGCGACCGGCGTGCGGCCGGGCGGCTTCTCGTCGATGCGCGAGACGTCGAGGTCGCCATAGACCGTCAGTTCCAGGGTCCGCGGGATCGGGGTGGCCGACATGGCGACCAGGTGCACCGCCTCGCCCTTGGCCTGCAGGCGCTGGCGCTCGGCCACGCCGAAGCGGTGCTGCTCGTCGATCACCGCCAGTTGCAGGGTCTGGAAGGCGACGTCGTCCTGGAAGAGCGCGTGGGTGCCCACCGCCACCTTCACCGCCCCGGACGCCAGGGCGCGCAGCTTCTCGGCCCTGGCCAGGCCCTTGTCGCGCCCGGTCAGCAGGACGGCCGCCACGCCCTGGTCGGAGAGCGGGCCGGCGAGGGTCTCGAAATGCTGGCGGGCCAGGATCTCGGTCGGCGCCATCAGGGCGCTCTGGCCGCCCGCGGCCGCCACCTCCGCCATGGCCAGCATGGCCACCACCGTCTTGCCCGAACCGACGTCGCCCTGGATCAGCCGGCTCATCCGCTCGCCGGCGGCCAGGTCGCCGCGCAGGTCCGCCAGGGCGCGCTGCTGGGCGCCGGTCAGGGCGAAGGGCAGGGCGGCCTCGATCCGGGGCGCGATGTCGCCCCTGGCGATGGCCGGGGCGGGCGCGGCGCGCCGATCGGCCTTGCGCTGGGCCATGGCGAGCTGGTGGGCCAGCAGTTCGTCGAAGGCCAGCCGCCGGGCGTGACGCGTCAGGGGCGAGAGGTCGGCCTCCCCCTGCGGCGCGTGCGTCAGGGCCAGGGCCTCGCGCCAGCTCGGGAACCCCTCCCGCGCCAGCCAGGCGCCGTCCTGCCATTCCGGCAGGTCCGGGGTCCGCTCCAGCGCCTCCAGGGCGAACTTGCGCACCGTGCGCGGCGGCAGGCCGGCCGTAGCGGGATAGACGGCCTCGAAGGGCGGAATCTCCGAGGCCCGCTCGGGCGGCAGCAGATAGTCGGGATGGGCGATCTGCAGGTTCAGGCCGAACCGCTCCACCTTGCCGCTGACCACCCGGCGCGAGCCGACCGGATGCTTGGCCTCCAGGTCGCCGCCGAAGCGGCCGAAGAACACCAGGCTGAGGAGGCCCGTCTCGTCGTGCGTCTCGATCCGCCACGGCTGCTGCGGCGCGCGCGGGCGCTTGTAGGCGTCGATCCGCACCTGGAACACCTGCACCGCCCCCTCCATCGCCGCGGCCACGCTGGACCGCTCGCGGCGGATCACCGAATGGGGGCGCAGGAAGGCCACGTCGCGCACGATCGGCCCCGCCAGCTTCTCCAGCAGCGGCGCCACGCGCGACCCCACGCCCTTCAGCGAGGTCACGGGCGCAAACAGGGGAAACAGAATCTCGGGCCGCATGGCGAGAACATAGCGCGACCGTGGACAGGCTGGGACGCCCATGATGAAGTTCGGTCAAAACCGAGGGGGAGGAATCGGGATGCGTAACGCCCTTCTGGCGACCGCCTGCGTCGCCGTCCTGCTGGCCGGCTGCGGCCAGTCCGCCGATCAGGCCAAGACCGAGGCGCCCGCCGCGCCGACGGCGCCGCCCGCCGTCCCGCCCGATCCCGGCTTCACCGGCCTGACCCGGCCCAAGGGCGACGCCCAGTTCGGCTACTATCTGCCCACGACCGAGGTGAAGGTCGGGAACTACAGGCTCGACAACCTGCACATCGCCGGCCAGCAGGGCTTCAACGACTGGGAAAGCGGCCAGCGCACCAAGACCTACGCCCCGGTCATGCTGGAGTTCGTCGACGTCACCAGCCCGGCCCGCAAGAACGCGCTGGGCAACCTGACCTATTCGGTCAAGCTCAAGGTCCTGCCGACCGCCTATCTGGTCACCGACGAGCGCGTGCGCATGGTCGGCAGTCATCCCAAGCTGGGCGAGGTGCGCATCGACGCCAGGATCGACCCCGCCGCCCTGCGCAAGAGCAAGGCGGCCAAGGGCAAGGACGGCGCGGTCGTCATCACCGGGCCGCTGCAGGTCGGCGACACGCCCTTCAATTCGGTGTCCTTCACCTGGCTGGGCGGCGACTGGGGATAGGCCCTGGCGCGGGCGGCGCGGGGGGCCTATATCGGCCCCTCCTCATGAGCATCGACGACACACGAATAAAGCGGCTGAAGTTCCGGGCCTGGCACCGGGGCTTCCGGGAAGCGGACCTGATCCTCGGGCCGTTCGCCGACAAGTACGCCCACCTCCTGACCCCCGAGCAGTTCGACGCCTTCGAGGCGCTGATGGAGCAGCCCGACCAGGACCTCTACGAGTGGATCGTCGAGCGCGCCCCGACCCCGGCCGAGCATGACGGCGAGATCATGCGCATGATCAAGCAGTTCCGCTTCGAGGCCTACGAGTCGCGCGGAGGGCCGCATGGCGGCTGACGGTTTCCGCGCGCCCTCGGCGGCGGAGACGCGGCGCATCGCCCAGGACCCGGGGCGGCTCGATCTCGTCGGCGCGCCGGAGGGTTTCGACGCCCTGGTGATGGCCGATATCGTCAAGGCCCGCGGCGGCCTGAGCGTGTTCGTGGCCCGCGACGCCTCGCGCCTCTCGGCCTTCATCGACGCGTTCGGGTTCTTCGCCTCGAATGTCGAGGTGGTGCGCTTCCCGGCCTGGGACTGCCTTCCCTATGACCGCATCGGCCCTTCGGCCGGCGTCGCCGCCGAGCGGATGACCGCCCTGGCGCGTCTCGCCAAGGGGATGGACGCGAAGAAGCCGGCCTTGCTGGTGACCACGGTCCCGGCCCTGCTCCAGCGCGTGCCGCCGCGCTCGGCGGTCGAGGGCGCGGCCTATTCGGCGACGGTCGGCAACGTCGTCGAGATCGCCGACCTGGAGCGCTATTTCGCCATCAACGGCTATCAGCGCGCCTCCACCGTGTCCGAGCGCGGCGAATTCGCGATCCGCGGCGGGGTGATCGACGTCTTCCCGCCCAACGCCGACGAGCCGGTTCGGCTCGACCTGTTCGGCGATACGCTGGAATCCATCCGCGCCTTCGATCCGGAGACCCAGCGCTCGACCCGCCAGCTCAAGGACATCTCGCTGCTGCCGGTCAGCGAGGCCCTGCTCGACAAGGACGCGGTCTCGCGCTTCCGCCGCGGCTATGTGGAGGCGTTCGGCGCCCCCGGCGGCGATCCGCTCTACGATACGGTCAGCGAGGGCGGCCGCCGCGCCGGCATGGAGCACTGGCTGCCGCTGTTCTATCCGCAGATGGCCAGCCTGCTCGACTATCTGCCCACGGGCGCGCTGATCGCCCTGGATCACCTGGCCGACGCCGCGCGCGACGAGCGGCTGGCGATGATCGAGGACGCCTACGACGCCCGCGCCCAGGCCGACCGCAAGGTCCACTACCGGCCGCTGGAGCCGACCCGGCTCTATATGGACGCCGACGAATACCGCCAGGCCCTGGCCGTCCGTCCGACCCGGCGCTTCTCGGCCTTCCAGGAGGTCGAGGGCGAGACCGTCATCGACATGGGCGCGCGCCAGGGCCGCGCCTTCACCGCCGAGCGCCAGCAGGATTCGGTGAATCTGTTCGAGGCCGCCGCCGACCACGCCCGCCGGCTGACGGGGGAGGGCAAGCGCGTCCTCTTCGCTTCCTGGACCGACGGCTCGTCCGACCGCCTGGGCGCCATGCTGGCCGACCACGGCCTGAAGAACATCTCGCTCGCGCCCTATTGGGACGCCGCGCGCTCGGCCGACCCCAAGATCTTCCAGCGTGTCGTCCTGCCGCTGGAATCGGGCTTCGAGACCGACAAGCTGGCGGTCATCTCCGAGACCGACATCCTCGGCGACCGCCTGGCCCGCCCGCGCCGCCGCCGCCGGGCGACCAACTTCCTGGCCGAGGCGTCGTCGCTGACGCCGGGCGACCTGGTCGTCCACATCGACCACGGCATCGGCCGTTACGAGGGCCTCAAGACCCTCGACGTCCAGGGCGCGCCCCACGACTGCCTGGAGCTGCAGTACGGCGGCGAGGCCAAGCTCTACCTGCCGGTCGAGAACATCGACCTCCTGACCCGCTACGGCAGCGACGGCGAGGGCGTGCAGCTCGATCGCCTGGGCGGGGCGGCCTGGCAGGCGCGCAAGGCCAAGGCCAAGGAACGCCTGCGCGAGATGGCCATCGGGCTGATCCGCATCGCCGCCGAGCGGGCGACCAAGGACACCGACGCCATCGTGCCGCCCAGCGGGGTGTTCGACGAGTTCTGCGCCCGCTTCCCCTACGAGGAGACCGAGGACCAGCTCAACGCCATCGGCGACGTGCTGGAGGACCTAGGCGCCGGCAAGCCCATGGATCGGCTGATCTGCGGCGACGTCGGCTTCGGCAAGACCGAGGTCGCCCTGCGCGCGGCCTTCGTGGTGGCGATGAGCGGCCAGCAGGTCGCCGTCGTGGCCCCGACCACGCTCCTGGCGCGCCAGCACTACAAGACCTTTTCCGAGCGGTTCCAGGGCTGGCCGGTCAAGGTGCGCCGGCTCTCGCGCCTGGTCCCGGCCAAGGAGGCCGCCGAGACCCGCGCCGCCCTCGCCAACGGCGAGGTCGAGATCGTAGTCGGCACCCATGCGGTGCTCTCCAAGCAGGTCGGCTTCGCCAACCTCGGCCTGGTCATCGTCGACGAGGAGCAGCACTTCGGGGTCAAGCACAAGGAGAAGCTCAAGGAGCTTCGCGCCGACGTGCACATGCTGACGCTCACCGCCACCCCGATCCCGCGCACCTTGCAGATGTCGCTGTCGGGCATCCGCGAGATGTCGATCATCGCCACCCCGCCGGTCGACCGCCTGGCGGTGCGCACCTACATCACCCCCTTCGACCCCGTGGTCATCCGCGAGGCCCTGCTGCGCGAGAAGTACCGTGGCGGCCAGGCCTATTACGTCGCTCCGCGCATCAGCGACCTGCCGGAACTGCAGAAGTTCCTGCGCGAGCAGGTGCCCGAGGTGAAGTTCGTGGTCGGCCATGGCCAGATGGCGCCGACCCAGCTCGAGGAGGTGATGAGCGCCTTCTACGAGGGGCAGTACGACGTGCTGCTGTCGACCACCATCGTCGAGAGCGGCCTCGACATCCCGACCGCCAACACCATGGTCCTGCACCGCGCGGACATGTTCGGCCTG
>MEEW01000025.1 GCA_001724985.1 Phenylobacterium sp. SCN 69-14 | reverse complement strand
CCCCCTCACCCGGCCATGCGGCCGGGAGCTCCCCCAGCGGGGGAGCATCAAACCTGCCGGCTGCCGATAGACGCGCCGTTTTCGCCGCCAAACCGGCCGTCAAACCGCCCCCAAAGCCCTCTACCGCAAAGATTTCTGGAAGCTCGCGGCCCTAAACCTGCCGATAGGGGCTCCATCGGCGCCGCTTGAAGCCGAACCTGCCGGACGCCAAGACTGCGCCCCATGACCGGCGACCTGATTCGATGCGGCTGGCGCGGCATGGCCGGCGACCCGCTCTACGAGGCCTATCACGACACCGAATGGGGCGTGCCGGAGTACGATTCCCGCGCGCTCTGGGAGAAGCTGGTGCTCGACGGCTTCCAGGCCGGGCTCGCGTGGATAACCATCCTGCGCAAGCGCGAGGCGTTCCGCGAGGCCTTCGCCGGCTTCGACCCCGAGGCCGTGGCCCGCTTCGGCGAGGCCGAGCGCGCCGCCCTGATGGCCAATCCCGGCATCGTCCGCTCGAACGCCAAGATCGACGCGGCCATCGCCGGCGCGCGGATCTATCTCGACATGCGCGAGGCGGGCGAGGACTTCAGCCAGTTCCTCTGGAGCTTCACCAACGGCCGGGTGATCCAGAACCGCTGGGAGGAGATCGGCCAGGTCCCCGCCCAGACCCGTGTCGCCGAGGAGATGTCCAAGGCCTTGAAATCCAAGGGCTTCAAGTTCGTCGGCCCGGTGATCGTCTACGCCTTCATGCAGGCCACCGGCTTCGTCAACGACCATCTGACCTGCTGCCATCGCCATGACCAGGTCAAACGGCTGGTGCGTTGATGCCGGACATGATGCTCGAACTGGCCTGCCCCAACGGCCCCGTCTGCGGGATGGACGAGGCCGGCCGCGGCCCCTGGGCCGGGCCGGTCAGCGCCGCGGCCGTGATCCTCGATCCCGCCCGCGTGCCGCCCGGCCTGGACGACTCGAAGAAGCTCAGCCCCAAGGCCCGCGACGCGCTCGAGATCGAGATCAAGCAGAGCGCGCTCGCCTGGGCGGTGGCCTTCGGCAGCGTCGAGGAGATCGCCGAGTTGAACATCCTCCACGCCACGGGCCTGGCCATGCGCCGGGCGGTGGAACAGCTCTCCGTCACGCCCGCCTTCGCCCTGGTCGACGGTAATTACCGGTTCAAATTGCCCTGTGAAATCAAGACAGTGGTCAAGGGCGACGCGATCAGCGCCTCGATCGCGGCCGCCTCGATCCTGGCCAAGGTCGCCCGCGACCGGCTGATGGTCGAGATGGACGCCCTCTATCCCGGCTACGGCTTCGCCGGTCACAAGGGCTACCACGCCCAGGTCCATGTGGAGGCCCTGCGCACGCTCGGCCCCTGCCCCATCCACCGCCGCGGCTGGGAGCCGGTGCGCCTGGCGTTAACCAAGATCAACGCCGGTTAACCACGTTCGGTAAACCCCTCTTCACCACGATGACTCAGGATTCTTAACTCCGGACATCGAGGTGAGTTATGGGTCTCCAGGTCGACACGATCATCCAAGGCGACTGCATCGAGCAGCTACGGAAGCTGCCCGACAAGTGCGTCGATCTGGTCTTCGCCGACCCGCCCTACAACCTTCAGCTCGGCGGCGAGCTGCTGCGCCCCGACAATTCCAAGGTCGACGCGGTCGACGACCACTGGGACCAGTTCGAGAGCTTCGCGGCCTACGACAAGTTCACCCGCGAGTGGCTGGCCGAGTGCCGCCGGGTGCTGAAGGACGACGGCGCCCTTTGGGTGATCGGCAGCTATCACAACATCTTCCGCGTCGGCGTCGCCTTGCAGGACTTGGGATTCTGGCTGCTGAACGACATCGTCTGGCGCAAGACCAACCCGATGCCGAACTTCAAGGGCACCCGGTTCACCAACGCCCACGAGACCCTGATCTGGGCCGCCAAGGGCCGCGGCTCGCGCCGGTACACCTTCAACTACGACGCCATGAAAATGGCCAATGACGACGTCCAGATGCGCTCGGACTGGACCTTCCCGCTCTGCACCGGCGAGGAGCGCCTGAAGGACGAGACCGGCGCCAAGGCCCACCCGACCCAGAAGCCCGAGGCGCTGCTGCACCGGGTGATTTTGTCGTCGACCAAGCCCGGCGACATCGTCCTCGACCCGTTCTTCGGAACCGGCACCACCGGCGCGGCCGCCAAGCGCCTGGGTCGCCGCTACATCGGCCTGGAGCAGGACGAGAAATACGTCGCGCTCGCCAAGGACCGGATCAGCAAGATCGTTCCCATCGCCCCCGGCGACCTGGAGGTCACCGGCTCCAAGAAGTCCGAACCGCGCGTGCCGTTCGGCCAGGTGCTGGAAGCCGGGCTGCTCAGCCCGGGCGACGCCCTCTACTGCCCCAAGGGCGAGCGGATGGCCCGCGTGCGCGCCGACGGCAGCCTAGTGGTCGGCGAGCTCTCCGGCTCGATCCACAAGGTCGGGGCCATGGTGCAGTCGGCCCCCGCCTGCAACGGCTGGACCTACTGGCACTTCAAGTCCGACAAGGGCCTGGCCCCCATCGACGTCCTGCGCGCCAAGATCCGCTCCGCCATGCCGAGCGCCTGACCGTCAAACACCAGTGTCATCAAGTCAGTCTGATTTGATGACACCTTTGTTCAGAGCAGATTGCTCAGCCCCGCCCGCGCCGCTTTCAAGAACACGCTCGGCAGGGCGTCCAGCCCGGCGCGCGGCGTCCAGATCAGCCCCTCGGCGTTCCCCTCGGCCCGCAGCAGGCGCAAGGTCAGGCTGAAGTGGGTGAAGACGTGCTCGACCTCGCCCACCGCCCGCCAGTCGGCCGCCATCGGCGCCGCGGCCAGGGCCTCGGCCTCGTCCCAGGCGCCCGCGCGCCAGTCGCTGGTCGGCAGGGCCAGCATGCCGCCGAGCAGGCCCTTGGGCGGCCGGCGCACCAGCGCCACCTCGTTCCCGCGGGTCAGGATGTAGGCGACGCCGTGCCGGCGCGGCCGCGCGGCCTTGGGCGCCTTGCGCGGATAGGTCTCGGGGTCGCCCTGCGCGAAGGCCGCGCACCCCTCCGAGATCGGGCAGCGTTCGCAGAGCGGCGCCTTGGGCCGGCAGATCGTCGCGCCCAGGTCCATCAGCGCCTGCGCCCAGTCGCCTGGGCGCTCATCGCGCACCAGCGCGCCGACGAGGGCCTTCAACTCGGCCTTGCCCTCCGGCAGCGGCGTCGGCGCTGCGAACAGCCGCGACATCACCCGCTCGACATTGCCGTCGACCACATTGGTCGGCAGGTCGAAGGCGATCGCCCCGACCGCCGCAGCCGTATAAGGCCCCAGGCCCGGCAGGCTGCGCAGCCCCTCTTCCGTATCGGGAAACACCCCGCCATGGTCCCGCGCCACCGCCCGCGCGCAGGCCAGCAGGTTGCGGGCGCGGGCGTAGTAGCCCAGCCCCGCCCAGGCAGCCATGACCTCCTCGTCCGCCTCGGCCGCCAAGTCCGACACGGTCGGCCAGCGCTGGGTGAACTTGAGGAAATAGGGCGCGGCGTGCGGCACGGTGGTCTGCTGGAGCATCACCTCCGACAGCCAGACGCGGTAGGGATCGGCCCGCACCCCGGCCGCATGGTCGCCCGGCCCCACCCGCCAGGGCAGGTCGCGGGCGTTCGCATCGTACCAGGCCAGCAGGCGGGCGCGCAGGGTCTCGGGAGTCACGGGCTCCTGGCTACCCGATCCTCGCCTCGACCGGGAGCCCTGTTGTAGGGTGGCGGCGATGCGACGCCCGCTGCCCACCCCTGCCGAAGCCGCCGAGATCCTGGCGCGCAAGCGGACCTTGCCCCAGCGGCGTCCGCCGCCGCCGGCCGGGCGCGGGCTTCGCAAGCTGCTCAAGGAGCTGGACGCCAAGTACGGCCAAGGGCCGGGCGCGCTGCAGGCGCGCTGGCGCGAGATCGTCGGCCCCGACATCGCCCGGCGCACCGAGCCGGTGAAGCTTTCCAAGCCGCGCGGCGGCGGGCCGGGCGCGCTGGAGATCCGCGTCGCCGGCGCCTCGGCCGCCCTCATCCAGCACCAGGCGCCGGAGATCGTCGCGCGGGTGAACCTGTTCCTCGGCGAAGGCGCGGTGAACAAGCTGCGCATCGTCCAGGGCCCCTTGCGCGGCCTCGCCCCCGAGCCGCGCCCGCAGCCGCGGCGGACCCCGCCGCTGGACGCCGCCCAGGAGGCCGAGCTGGCCCGCGGCCTGGAGAGCGTCCCCGAAGGCCCTCTGAAAGCCGCATTGCTCCGCTTGGGTCGCGGCGTCCTGCGGCGCCGGGCCGGTTGACTTTCGACCGGCGCCCACGTTCCTGCCGCCGGGAATCGCGCTTTAATCTTTCATTCGGAATTCCACAGAGGTGCAAATGCCGAACTTCAACCGTCGTCTTCTCGTCGCCGCCGCCCTGGGCGCGCTCGCCCTGGCCGGCTGCTCCAAGAGCGGCGGCGCCGGCGCGCCCGATACTGCCGACATGACCATGGGCGATCCGAACGCCAAGGTGAAGATGGTCGAATACGCCTCGGTCACCTGCGTCCACTGCGCCAAGTTCAACAGCGACGTCTTCCCCGAGTTCAAGAAGAAGTACATCGACACCGGCAAGGTCCACTATACCTTCAAGGAGTTCCTGACCCCGCCGGCCGAGGTCGCCGCCGCCGGCTTCCTGACCGCGCGCTGCGCCGGCAAGGACAAGTACTTCAACGTGGTCGACGCCCTGTTCCACGCCCAGGAAGAGATGTTCACCAGCGGCGACATGCGCGGCGTGCTGCTGCGCACCGCCCAGTCGGCGGGCATGACCGAAGAGCAGTTCAACGCCTGCATCACCAACGAAGCGGCCCTGAAGTCGCTGAACGAGCGGATGGAAAAGGCGATCAAGACCGACAAGATCACCGCCACCCCGTCGTTCATCGTCAACGGCAAGAAGATCAAGGAAGGCGAGGTCAGCATGGCCGAGCTGGACGCCGCGGTCGCCGAGGCCTCGAAATAGGCCATGACCGGCCCGACCCGCCGTATCGCCGTCGCGGCCCTCGGGGCCCTCGCGCTCGCGGGCGGGCCGGCCCTCGCCGCGCCGCTGGACGGCGACATGTCGCTGGGCGATCCGAAGGCCAAGGTCCAGGTGATCGAGTACGCCTCGGTCACCTGCACCCATTGCGCGGCCTTCAACCGTGACGTCTTCCCAGCCTTCCGCAAGAAGTACATCGACACCGGCAAGGTCCACTACGTCCTGCGCGAGGTGCCTACCCCGCCGGCCCAGGTCGCCGCCGCCGGCTTCCTGACCGCGCGCTGCGCCGGCAAGGACAAGTACTTCACCGTGGTCGACGCCATGTTCCGCGAGCTGCCGGTCTGGATCGAGAGCGGCGACGCCCTGGCCTCGGTGGTCCGGGCCGGCGCCGCGGGCGGGCTCAGCGAAGCCCAGGTCAAGGCCTGCATCGTCGACCAGAAGGGCCTGGACGCCATGCACGCGCGGGTCTCCAAGGTCTTGGAAGAGGGCAAGGTCGAGGGAACCCCCACCTTCGTCATCAACGGCAAGACGGTGAAGGTGGGCGAAATGACGCTGGCCGAGCTCGACGCGGCCATCGCGCAAGCCTCCAAGCGGTAGGAGGCGCCCCCGGCCCGTGCACTTCCAGAGGCTCAGACTCTCCGGCTTCAAGTCCTTCGTCGATCCGACGGAATTTCGGATCGAGCCCGGAGTCACGGGCGTCGTGGGACCCAACGGCTGCGGCAAGTCGAACCTGCTGGAAGCCCTGCGCTGGGTGATGGGGGCCAATTCCGCCAAGGCGATGCGCGCCGGCGGCATGGACGAGGTGATCTTCGCCGGCTCGGGCGCGCGGGCTTCGCGCAACCATGCCGAGGTCACCCTGACCATCGACAATTCCGACCGGCGCGCGCCGCCGGCCTTCAACGACAGCCCGGTGCTGGAGGTGGTGCGCCGCATCGACCGGGGCGCCGGCTCGACCTATCGGATCAACGGGCGCGAGGTGCGCGCGCGCGACGTGCAACTGCTGTTCGCCGACGCCTCGACCGGGTCCAACTCGCCGGCCCTGGTGCGCCAGGGGCAGATTTCCGAACTGATCGCCGCCAAGCCGCAGAACCGCCGCCTGATCCTGGAAGAGGCGGCCGGCGTCTCGGGCCTGCATTCGCGGCGGCACGAGGCCGAGCTGCGGCTGCGGGCCGCCGAGACCAACCTCGCCCGCCTGGACGACGTCGCCGGCGAACTGGAAGGCGCGCTGAACCGCCTGCGGCGCGAAGCCCGCGCGGCCGAGCGCTACAAGCGGCTGTCGGCCGAGATCCGCACCCTGCAGAGCGCGGTGCTGTTCGCCCGCTGGTCGGAGGCGCGCGACGCCGCCGCCCGGCTGCGCGAAGAGGCCGCCGCAGCTGCTGCGGCGGTCGAGACCCACACCCGGCAAGCCGCCGCCGCCACGACCCGCGCCGCCCAGGCCGAGGAGGCGATCAAGCCGCTGCGCGAGGCCGAGACCGTGGCCGCGGCCATCCTGCACCGCCTGGCCATCGACAAGGACCGGCTGGAGCGGGAGGGCGAGGCCCTGGCCGCCGAGGTCGAGCGGCTGACCGCCGACCTCGCCCGCATCGACGGCGACCGCGCCCGCGAGACCCAGATCGCCCACGACGCGCAAGGGGCTCTGGAGCGCATGGCCGAGGATCTGGCGGCGCTGGAAGCGGCCATCGCCGCCGCGCCGGAGCGCGTTCCCGAACTGGAGGCCGCCGCCAGGGCGGCCGAGGAGGCGCGCACCGTCGCCGACAAGGCCGTCGAGGACCTGGCCGCCCAGGCCGCCGCGGCCGAGGCCCGCCGCCGGGCGGGCGCGGCCAGGGTGGACGAGGCCCAGACGCGGGTCGCCCGCACCCGCGGCGCCCTGGAGCGCGCCCGCGGCGAACGCGCCCAGCTCGGCCCGGCGGCGACGCCGCAGATCGAGGCGGCCCGCGCCGAGCTCGAAGGCGCGCAGGCCCATCTCGCGGCTCTGCGCGCGGCGCTGGAAGCCGCTGAAGAGGAGCGCGCCCAGGCCGCGCCCGCCGAGGCGCAGGCCCGCGAAGCCTCGCGCAAGCAGGACGAGCACCTGGGCCGGCTGACCGCCGAGGCCCGGGCCCTGGCCCAGATCGTCGCCCAGCAGCGGCGGACCGGCTTTGCGCCGGCCCTCGATTCGGTGGTTCCGGCCCGCGGCTACGAGCGGGCGGTCGCCGCGGCCCTGGGCGACGACCTCGACGCCGCCCTCGACCCCAAGGCGCCGGCCTATTGGAGCGGCGGCGAGGCGCCGCCTTTCGCCTGGCCGCCGGGCGTCGAGCCCCTGGCCGCGAAGGTGAAGGCGCCAGGCGCCCTGGCCGCGCGGCTGGCCTATATCGGCGTGGCCGCCCGCGAGGACGGCGAGCGGCTCTGCAAGCTGGCGCCGCCCGGCGCGCGGATCGTCTCGCGCGAAGGCGACCTCTGGCGCTGGGACGGTTTCATCGCCCGCGCCGACGCCCCCAAGCCCGCCGCCATCCGCATGGAGCAGAAGACCCGGCTGGCCGAGGTCGAGACCGAGATCGAGGCCGTCTCGCCCCGCGCCGCGGCGGCCAAGGAGACCCTGGCCCTCGCCAGCGCCCGCGTCCGCGCCGCCGAGGACGCCGCGCGCGCGGCCCGGCGCGAGCCGCCCGCCGCCGAGCAGAAGGTCGCCGTCGCCCGCACCAACCTCGAGAAGCTCGAGCGCGAGGCCGCGCGGCGCGAAGCTCAGACCCAATCGCTGGACGACATGATCGGCCGTTACGAAGGCGAGCTGGCCGAGGCCGAGCAGACCCTGGCCGCGGCCCTCGCCGAAACCGCCGGCCAGGCCGAGGACGGCGACCTCGCCGAACGTCTGGCCCAGGCCCGCGCCGCGGCCGGCCAGGCGCGCGAGACGGCCGCGGCCGCCCGCTCGGCCCTGGAGCTGGAAATCCGCGAGCGCGACGGCCGCGCGCGCCGCCATGAGAGCCTCAAGCGCGACACCGACGACTGGACGCGGCGCGGCAAGGCCGCCGCCCGGCGGCTGGACGACCTGGCCGAGGGCCGCGCCAAGGTGCAGGCCAATCTCGACAAGGCCCGCGAGGCGCCCGCCTCGCACGAGGAGCGGTTCGCCCGGCTGCTGGACGAGCTGACCCAGGCCGAGGCGCGCCGCGCCCAGTCGGCCGACGCCCTGGCCCAGGCCGAAGCGGCCCGCACCGAGGCCGACCGCGCCCTGCGCGCCGCCGAGGGCGCGGCGGGCGAGGCGCGCGAGCTGCGCGCGGCCCTGGCCGCCAAGCTGGAGGCGGCGATCGAGCGCCTGACCGAAATCACCAGCCAGATCCGCGAGACCGCGAGGACGGAGCCCGAGCAGCTCGGGCGCAGCCTGGCGGGCGAAGCGGTGGCCATTCCGACCGACGCCGGCGGCATGGAGGCCCACCTCTACAACCTGGAACGCCAGCGCGACTCGATCGGCGCGGTGAACCTGCGGGCCGAGGAGGAGATGGCCGAGCACGGCGCGCGCCTGGAGACCATGCTGAGCGAACGGGCCGACCTCACCGGCGCCATCGCCCGCCTGCGCCAGGGGATCGACGAACTGAACGGCGAGGGGCGCGAGCGGCTGCTGGCCGCGTTCGACGTCATCAACGAGCACTTCAAGGCGCTGTTCCAGGCCCTGTTCCAGGGGGGCCAGGCCGAGCTGCGGCTGGTGGAATCGGACGATCCGCTGGAGGCCGGCCTGGAGATCTACGCCTGCCCGCCCGGCAAGCGGCTCTCGACCATGAGCCTGATGAGCGGCGGCGAGCAGGCCCTGACCGCCTGCGCCCTGATCTTCGGGGTGTTCCTGGCCCAGCCGGCTCCGATCTGCGTGCTGGACGAGGTCGACGCCCCGCTCGACGACGCCAATGTCGACCGTTACTGCAACCTGCTCGACGAGATGCGCCGGCGCACCGAGACCCGGTTCATCACCATCACCCACAACCCGGTCACCATGGCCCGCATGGACCGGCTGTTCGGCGTGACCATGGCCGAGCGCGGGGTTTCGCAACTGGTGTCGGTGGACCTGCGCCAGGCCGAGGCGATGGCGGCGCAATAGGCCAAGGTTCCGCAACGGAATCTCCATGCGGTTCGCGGCCGGCCTCCGCCGAACGGACCGCGCAGGCGGCGGACGAGTTGTCGCGACGTCGAAAAACTCAACAAATACAGGCCGCTAAATCACACAACCCCAGCCTTGACGCACCGCACCCACGCCTATAGGTTCCGCGCGACTTGAAGCCCCGGCCGCGGCGGGCGACGTCGTGGTCTAAACAAGCCTCCCGACGCATGCCGCATCCGGAAAATTCGCGTGACGAGGCGATCAGGCGCCTCGATGAACGGGCCGCCGCGCTGGAACAGCGCACGACCCCGACGACGCACGATTACGGCTCCAAGGCCGCCGGCTACGGCTATCGCCTGATTGGCGTGCTGATAGGCGGGGTCTTTGTGGGCCTGGGCTTCGGCGCCGGGGCGGACGTCGTCTTCAAGACGGCGCCTTGGGGGATGATCACCGGAGTCCTGGTGGGCTTCGGCGTTTCGATTTGGATGGCCGTTCGCTCGGCCCAGCGCATGACCGCCGAAGCGGCGAGGGAGTGGGGTCCTCCACAGGACCTCCCCCCCGACGACGAGGAAGATTGAGGGAGTTCGAGGCGGCATGGCCGACCCGATGCATCAGTTCGAGATCCAGAAAGTCGTGGATCTCCCTTCGTTCACCCTGCCGGGCGTCGGCGCGATCGACATGTCGATCACCAACTCGACCGTCGCCATGCTGGCGGCCGCGACCTTGGTGATCCTGTTCTTCGCGGTGACCACCGCCAAGGCCGCGGTGGTTCCGGGCCGGCTGCAGGTCATCGGCGAGGGCGTCTTCAGCTATATCGACGACCTGGTGGTCGGGATCATCGGCCACGAAGGCCGCAAGTTCTTCCCCTACATCTTCACCCTGTTCATGTTCATCCTGGCGATGAACATGCTGGGCCTGTTCCTGGTGTTCACCGCGACCTCGCAACTGGCGGTCACCGCCTCGCTGGCCGTGATGACCATCCTGATCGTCATCATCTACGGCGTGATGCGCAACGGCGCGAACATGTACAAGCTGTTCGTCCCGTCGGGCGTGCCGTGGTACATGCTGATCCTCGTCACCCCGATCGAGATCTTGTCCTTCCTGCTGCGCCCGGTCACCCTGGCCCTGCGTCTGTTCGGCAACATGCTGGGCGGCCACGTGGCGCTGAAGGTCTTCGCCGGCTTCGTCGTCTCGCTGGGCGCGCTGGCCGCGACCGGCGGCGTCGCCACCCTGGGCTATGTCGCCGCGGCCCTGTCGCTGGGCGGCGTCGTGGCCCTGACGGCCCTGGAGTTCCTGGTGGCCTTCCTGCAAGCCTTCGTCTTCGCGGTTCTGGCCTGCGTCTACCTCAACGACGTGGTCAACCTCGGCCATCACCACTGATCGGCCGCCGACACCTCAACAACCACTTCAACTTTCAAACGGGACTGAAAACTATGGACGCTGAAGCCGCTAAGTACATCGGCGCTGGCCTGGCCACCCTCGGCATGATCGGCGCCGGCGTCGGCGTGGGCACGATCTTCGGCCACTTCCTGGCGGGCGCCACGCGCAATCCGTCGGCCGCTGGCGGCCAGTTCACCAACCTCATCCTCGGCGCGGCTCTGACCGAAGCTCTGGGCATCCTGGCCTTCGTGCTCGGCCTGCTCATCCTGTTCTCCTAAAGCCAGATCCGCAGGTCCCGAGGGGCGCGCCGTCACCGCCGCGCCCTGACCTGCGTTTATAAGGACGCCTAAGCCTTATGGCCGCCGAGACCACACCAAACGCCGAGGCCGTCGGCGCCGAGCACGGGGCTCACGCCCCCGCCGGCGTGACGGAAGTCGCCGCCGCCCACGGCGGCGAAGCGAGCGGCGGTCTGCCCCAGTTCCGGATGGAATATTGGGGCGGTCAGATCGTCTGGCTCTTCCTCATCTTCGCCGTCCTCTACATCCTGCTGGCCAAGGTCTTCGTGCCGCGGCTGCGCAAGATCCAGGACACCCGCGCGGCGACCATCGCCGAGGCGGTGACCCAGGCCCGCAGCGTTCAGGCCGAAGCCGAGGCGCAAGCCAAGGCCGCCCAGGCCGAGATCGACGACGCCCGCGCCCGCGCGCGCGGCCTCGCCGTCGAAGCCAAGGCCAAGGCCGCCGCCGAACTGGCCGCCAGCCAGAAGGCCGAGGACGCCCGTCTTCAGGCCCAGATGGACGAGGCCGAGGCCCGCATCCGCGGCCTGCGCGATCAGGCCATGACCAACGTCCGCGGCATCGCCGGCGAGACGGCCCAGGCCATGGTCGAAAAGCTGACCGGTCAGAAAGTGACCGCCGCTGAGATCGACGCGGCGCTCGCCGCCCAGGGAGCCGCCTGATGGAGATGTTCGCTGAAGCCGAAACATGGGTGGGCGTCGGCCTGCTCATCTTCCTCGGCATCGTCATCTTCGTGGCCAAGGCCCCGAAGGCGATCAACGGCGCGCTGGACGCCAAGACGGCCAAGATCCAGGCCGACCTGGACGAGGCCGCCCGCATCCGCGAGGAAGCCCAACGCCTGCTGGCCCAGCTCAAGGCCGAGCGCGCCGAAGCCGAAGCCCAGGCCAAGGACATGCTGGCCGCCGCCCAGGACGAGGCCCGCCGCTACGAAGCCGAAGCCAAGGCGAAGCTGGAGGAGAGCCTGGCTCGCCGTCAGCAGCTCGCCGAACGCAAGATCGCCAACGCCGAGGCGCAAGCCACGGCCGAGGTGAAGGCCGCCGCCGCCGATCTGGCGGCCCAGGCCGCCGAGGTGGTGCTGACCCAGCGCCTCTCGGGCGTGAAGACCGACCCGCTGGTCGATCGCGCGATCGACCAACTGGGCGCCAAGCTCCAGTAGGTTCTAGCGCCGGCGCCTGAACAGGCGCCGGCCGCGAACCGCAAAGCGCAGGTTCCGAGGAACCACCCGGCGCTCGACCCTCAAAGACTGCCGCCAGGCCATTTCGAGAAACCGCGGATTGCGACGCAGCATCCGGCGGATGGGCGAGATCACCCGCGGGTGGGCCTGATGCAGGCGCACGAACTGCCGCCGCGCCTTGAACGAATTGCGCAGCACCACCATCAGCCCGACGACGATCACCGGAATGCCGCCCGGCCCCGGCAGGGGCGCGATCGCGATCCCCGCCAGGATGATCAGGAAGCCCAGCACGACCAGGCCAAAACGCACGAGCCGTCCTGCGATGTCGCGGGAAGCTGCGTCGGGGGCGCGGGAACCGCGCACGCTTTGCATGGCGAGTGACACGTTCTGAACCTGGAATGAGCCCGCGCGCCGAACTGGGGGAGGACCAGCGGTCGGACGTCTGCCGATATGAGAACGTATCAGGGAGTCGTAAAGACGACCCTGCCGTTAAATTTTTTCCATGCGGCCGCTATTCGGCGGCGAGCGGCGCCGGAGCCACACCGTTGTCGCCTCGCCGCCAAGTCAGCTTGGGCTTGCGGGCGGCCAGGGTCTCGTCCAGCCGCCGCATGGGGGCGAGGTAGGGCGCGCCCTTGAAGCGATCGGCGTCGCCGGCCTTGGCCGCGTGGGCCAGGGCGATCAGCGCCTCGCAGAAGCGATCCAGCTCCTGCTTCGGTTCCGTCTCGGTGGGCTCGATCAGCATCGCCCCATGCACCACCAGGGGGAAGTACATGGTCATCGGGTGGAAGCCCTCGTCGATCATCGCCTTGGCGAAGTCGAGGGTGGTGACGCCCGTCCCCTCCAGCCAGGCGTCGTCGAACAGCGCCTCGTGCATGCAGGGGCCTTCGGGGAAGGCGGGGCTCATCACCGGCGACAGCCGCGCCTTGACGTAATTGGCGTTCAGCACCGCATCCTCGGCGACCTGACGCAGGCCGTCGGCCCCATGGCTGACCATGTAGGCGTAGGCGCGGACGAACATGCCCATCTGGCCGTGGAAGGCGCTCATGCGGCCAAAGCCCTGGGCCGCCTCGTCCACGGTCTCCTCGACCAGCCGCAGGCCGTCGGGCCCCGACACCACCCAGGGCGCCGGCGCATGGGCGGCCAGGGCCGCGGACAGCACCACCGGCCCCGCCCCCGGCCCGCCGCCGCCGTGCGGCGTCGAGAAGGTCTTGTGCAGGTTGATATGCATGGCGTCGACGCCCAGGTCGCCCTGCCGCACCCGGCCGACGATGGCGTTGAAGTTGGCGCCGTCGCAGTAGAAATAGGCCCCGGCCTCGTGGGTCAGGCGAGCGATCTCGATCACGTCGCGCTCGAACAGGCCGCAGGTGTTGGGATTGGTGACCATGATCGCCGCCACGTCCGGCGACAGCTTGGCCGCCAGGTCGGCGATGTCGACCCGGCCGTCCTGCGTCTGGGCGATCTCGACCACGGAATAGCCGACGAAGGCGGCGGTGGCCGGGTTGGTGCCGTGGGCAGAGGTCGGCACCAGCACCGTGCGGCGATGGCCCTGCCCGTTCGCCTCGTGCGCGGCCTTGATGCACAGCAGGCCGCAGAGCTCGCCGTGAGCGCCGGCCTTGGGCGACAGCGCCACCGCCGGCATGCCGGTCAACGTCTTCAGCCAGTGGGCCAGGCGGTCCATCAGCGCCAGGGCGCCCTGGACGGTGGACTGCGGGGCCAGCGGGTGCAGGTCGGCGAAGCCGGCCAGACGCGCCATCTTCTCGTTCAGGCGCGGGTTGTGCTTCATCGTGCACGAGCCCAGCGGATAGAGCGCCAGGTCGATGGCGTGGTTCTTCTGCGACAGGCGCACGTAATGGCGCATGGCCTCCGGTTCGGAGAGGCCCGGCAGGCCGATGGGGGCGCTGCGCACCAGGTCGCCGAGGTCGGAAGCGTCCTGCGACGGCGCGGCCAGGTCGACGCCGGTCTTGCTCCAGCCGCCGAGTTCGAAGATCAGCGGCTCGTCCTGCAGCAGGCCGCGGCCCCCGGTCAGGGAGGTGTGGCCGGCGCTCTCGGCGGCGCCGTCGGGACGGGTCGGGCGGCCGACATTCAGCATGGTCATTACGCGGTCCTCCCGGCGAGCGCCTGGGCGAAGGCTTGGATATCCTCGGTCGAGGTGGTTTCGGTCGCCGCGACCAGCAGGACGTCGTCCAGGCCGGCCGAGGGATCGAGGCGCGAGAACGGCACGCCGGCGACGACGCCGTCGGCCAGCAGGGCCTCGACGGTCCGGGCCGCCCCGCCCTTCACGCGGATGGCGAGTTCGTTGAAGAACCGCGGCGTCAGCACCTCCACGCCCGGCACGGCGGCCAGGGCGTCGCACAGCTCGCGCGCCTTGGCGTGGTTGAGGGCGGCGAGCTGGCGCAGGCCCGTCTCGCCCAGCAGCGACAGGTGAATGGTGAAGGCCAGGGCGCAGAGGCCCGAATTGGTGCAGATGTTCGAGGTCGCCTTCTCGCGGCGGATATGCTGCTCGCGCGTCGAGAGGGTCAGGACGTAGCCGCGGCGGCCTTCCGCATCGACCGTCTCGCCGCACAGGCGCCCCGGCATCTGGCGCACCAGCTTCTCGCGGCAGGCGAAGAGGCCGACATAGGGGCCGCCGAAGTTCAGGCCGTTGCCGATCGACTGGCCCTCGGCCACGGCGATGTCGGCGCCCATCTCGCCGGGCGACTTCAGCAGGCCATAGGAGACCGCCTCGGTCGTCACCACGATCAGCAGCGCGCCGGCCGCATGGGCCGCCTCGGCGATCTTCGTGACGTCGGTGACCACGCCGAAGACGTTGGGCGTCTGGACCACCACCGCGGCGGTGTCGGCGTCGATAGCGTCCAGCACCGCGGCCTCGGCGTCGATGGCCGCGGCCTGGCGGACGATCTCCATGCCCTCGGCATGGGCGATGGTCTGGGTGGTGGCCGCATAGTGCGGATGCAGGCCGCCCGACAGAACCGCCTTCTTCCGGCGGGTGACGCGCTGGGCCATCATCACCGCCTCGGCGCAGGCGGTGGAGCCGTCGTACATCGAGGCGTTGGCCACCTCGAGCCCGGTCAGGGCCGCGACCTGGGTCTGGAACTCGAACAGCACCTGCAAGGTGCCCTGGGCGATTTCCGGCTGGTAGGGCGTATAGCTGGTGAGGAATTCCGAACGCTGGATGATGTGGTCCACCGTCGCCGGAACATGGTGCTTGTAGGCCCCCGCCCCGCAGAAGAACGGCCCCGCCCCCGCCGGCCGGTTGAGGGCGGCCAGGCCCGCCAGCTCACGCTCGACCTCCAGTTCGCCGGCGTGCAGCGGCAGGTCGAACAACTCGGCCTTGCGAGCCGCGGCGGGCACATCGACGAACAGCTCGTCGATCGAGCGGGCGCCGATCGTCGCCAGCATTTCGGCGCGGTCGGCCGGGGTCAGGGGCAGGTATCTCATCAGCGTCTTCTCTTCCGCTCATCTCCGACTTTCGCCGGGGTGAGCGGTGTGGGTTACAGCGTGCCGAGGAAGTCTTCGTAGGCGGCGCGGTCCATCAGGGCCTCGACCTCGGACGGATCGGCGACCTTGATCCTGGCGAACCAGCCGGCGCCTTCCGGCTGGTCGTTGACCGTCTCGGGCGCGTCGCCCAGAGCGGCGTTGCCCTCGATCACCTCGCCGGAGATCGGCGCATAGACGTCGGAGGCGGCCTTGACGCTCTCGACCACCGCCAGGTTGTCGCCGGCCTTCACGGCCTTGCCGGGTTCCGGCGTTTCGACGAACACCACGTCGCCGAGCTGGTCGGCGGCGTAGGCGGTGATGCCGATGGTGGCCACGTCGCCTTCGAGGACGACCCACTCATGATCCTTGGTGAAACGCACAGTCCCTCTCCTAGAGCTTGCGGACGTAACGATGGGGCACGAACGGCATGGCCGCGACCTCTGCGGCCTGGGCCTTGCCCCGCACGATGACTTTCAGACGCGTGCCGACGTCGGCCAGGGCCGGGGGCGCGAACCCCATGGCGATCGGCTTGCCCAGGCTCGGCGAGAAGCCGCCCGAGGTGACGACGCCCACGACATTGCCGGCCTCGTCGGCGATCTGCGCGCCCTCGCGCGCCGGCGCGCCCTCCAGCACGATCAGTCCGACGCGCTTGCGCGAGGGCCCCTCGGCCAGTTCCCTGGCGATCCGCGCCGCGCCGGGGAAGTCGCGCGCCTCGCGGCGCTTCTTGGCGACGGCGAAGGCAAGGTCCGCCTCGACGGGGCTCACCGTCTCGTCCACGTCATGGCCATAGAGCGGCAGGCCCGCCTCCAGACGCAGGGAATCGCGCGCGCCCAGGCCGATGGGCCGCACCCGCTCGTCGGCCAGCAGGGTGTTCCAGATCCGCAGCGCCTCGGAGGCCGGGACGGAGATCTCGTAGCCGTCCTCGCCGGTGTAGCCCGAGCGCGAGACGATCACGTCGGTCCCGAAGGCGCTGAACGCGCGGGCGTCCATGAACACCATGGCCGCCGCCTGCGGCGCATGGGCGGCCAGGACCTCGGCGGCCTTGGGGCCCTGCAGGGCCATCAGCGCACGGTCCTCCAGGCGCTCGATCCGCACCTGGCCGGCCAGCTCGTCGTCGATGACCTTGAAATCGTTGTCCTTGCAGGCGCCGTTGACCACCACGAACAGGCCGTCGTCGCCGGTTCCATCAAAGGAAATCGGCCGCGCGGCCATCAGGTCGTCGATGATCCCGCCGGTGCGGTTGAGCAGCACCGAATAGCGCTGCTTGCCGGGCTTGAGGCCGATGAAGTCGCCGGGCGTGACCTCCTCGAAGGCCGAAAGCGGCGAGACGCCGCGCAGGCGCGCCTGGCCCATGTGCGAGACATCGAACAGTCCGGCGTTCTCGCGCGTCCAGAGATGCTCCTTCAGCACCCCGTCCTTGTACTGGACCGGCATGGAATAGCCGGCGAACGGAACCATGCGCGCGCCGGCGGCCACATGGGCCTCGTAGAGCGGGGTGGTCTTCAAGGTCTCGTCGGACACGGGGGACTCCGGCTGATGAACCCGCGAGCGCGCAGGGACGATTCCCCGCGTCGTTCACGCCCCCGCTGTCCCTGAGCCTGAGAGATTTCGGGGCCGAACTCGGTCCCTTGCTCCTTCGGCGAGCGCGGGTTGGCCCCGGCGCTACTTTCCAGCGTTCACCAGCTCGCGCGGTCCTTTTGCCTGAGCGTTTCCGGGGCGGTTGCGCCTTCGGCTCCGGCCCCCGAAGGGTCCGATCTCTCCCGCGAGAGTCGGCGCATAACTCTTCGATCGGTGGATGGGAGTCAACGCGCAAAGCGCCTCGCCCGGCGCGCTCGCACGCGCCGCGCGAAAAAGAAGCCCTACATGCGCTCGGGCGCCTCGATCCCCAGCAGATCGAGCGCGGCCTCCAACTGGCGCAGGGTCGTCTGCGCCAGGGCCAGGCGGGACGCCTTCAGCTCGGGCGACGCCGAGAGGATCGGACAGGCCGCGTAGAACTTCGAAAACGCCTGGGCGAGCTTGTAGGCATGTTCGGCCACGAAGTTCGGGGCCTTCTTGTCGTAGGCGTCGGCCAGGGCCTGGTCGAAGGCGTCGAGCAGCAGGACCAGGTCCCGCTCGGCCGCTTCGGAGACGACGATCTCGCCGCCCGCCGCGCCCTCGTCGGCCGCCTTGCGCAGCACCGACTTGATGCGCACCGCCTGGTAGAGCAGGTACGGCCCGGTCTTGCCCTCGAAGCTCGAAAAGCGATCGAGGTCGAAGACGTAGGAGGTGCCGCGGAAGTTCTGCAGATCGGCGAACTTCAGCGCCGCCACCGCCACCTTATGGGCGGTGTCCTCGAAGGCGGCGGGATCGAGCTCGGCGCCCAGGCCCGCCTCGTGCAGGCGCTCGCGCGCCTTGTCGCGGGTCATGACGATCATATCGTTCAGTTTCAGCACCCCGCCCTCGCGGGTCTTGAACGGCTTGCCGTCGGTCCCGTTCATGGTGCCGAAGCCGACATGCTCCAACGCGCCCTCGACCGCGTAGCCTGCCAGATAGGCGGCGCGGAACACGATCTCGAAATGATCGGCCTGGCGCTGGTCGACCACATAGAGCACGTGGTCGGGGCCGAAGCTTTCCTTGCGGTCGAGGATCGTCGCCAGGTCGGTCGTGCCGTACATGGCCGAGCCTTCCGAGGAGACCACCAGCAGCGGCGGCAACTCGCGCTTGTCGCCTTCCCTCGCCACCCGCACGATCCGGGCGCCCTGGTCGTCGACCAGCAGGCCCTTGGCGTCCAGTTCGGCGACCATGGGTTCGATCAGGTCCTCGACGTCGCTCTCGCCCTTCCAGAGGTCGAAGTCGACGCCAAGGGCGTGGAAGTCGCGCTCCAGGGCCACGCGCGTCACCTTGGCGAAGTGCCGCCACAGCAGGAAATAGCCGGGGGTGCGGTCCTGCAGCGCCGCGGTCAGCTTGCGCGCCCGGTCGC